>JAGBXB010000061.1 GCA_017629515.1 Lentisphaeria bacterium
ACTACTTCCAGCACTGGTTGGATATCGGCAAAAAAGAAGGCGCAGTCCTTCCCAAGATCTTCTGCGTAAACTGGTTCCGCAAAACTGCCGACGGCCGTTGGCTCTGGCCCGGATTCGGTGATAACAGCCGCGTCCTCAAATGGATCTTTGAACGCTGCGACGGCGAAGGCGAAGCTGTGGAAACTCCTATCGGTTACATGCCTACTCTCAATGCTATTGACCGTACCGGCATTGAAGATGAAGTATCCGAAGCCGATATGAAAGAACTCCTTGCCTTTGATAAAGAAGGCTGGGTGAAAGAAGCAGACATGATCGAAGAACACTACAAGAAGTTTGAAAAGCTTCCCAAAGAACTTGCTGATCAGCTTGCTGCTCTCAAAGCACGTCTTGCAAAATAAATAACATTCTGTTATTTTCATCCCGGCAGGAGAGTTCCTGCCGGGATTTTTTTGTCCTTATTCAGGATAAAAAACTACCGGCTCTGCCGGTAAGTAGCTAAAAAAGCTTCAGCTGCAAGTAGATAAAGAAAACCTCCTGGATTATATTAAATGCTGGTTCGCCAACCGCATTCAATCAAACCAAGAGGTGTAAACATGTCAAAAGACACAGATACTTTATCACACACAAGATGAAATTGCAAATATCATATTGTATTTGCACCAAAATTTCGCCGTCAAAATATTTATGGACGCTTAAAAGTCGATGTAGGAAAAATCTTGCGAACACTATGAGATCGTAAAAAAGTGGTCATAGAAGAAGCCGAACTATGTCCGGATCATATTCATATATTGGTAAATATTCCGCCAAATGTAAGTATATCTCAATTTATGGGATATTTGAAGGGTAAAAGTTCGCTGGTAATCTTTGATAGACATGCCAATTTGAAGTATAAATATGGCAATCGTCATTTTTGGTGTCGAGGCTATTATGCAGATACGGTAGGAAGAAATCGTAAAGTGATAGCCGATTATATCCGAAATCAGATTGAAAAATTTACAACATTTTTATAAGTGTGCAGGGGAAGGTCAAAAGGTCTTACGGCGTATGATTTCTCCGGTCAGGCGGAAAGAACAGGTATCTCCCAAACGAACTGGCAGAAATTTTTTGCAGGCAAGAAAGGCCATAAGTTCACCGGTTTTCCTTTTAGGGACCGCTACACAACTGAAAGAATATTTTTCATATTGTTTCTGATCTTCTATGGTAAGAATACGGTAATTTCCGGGAGCTGTTAAATTCTGCAGAGCAAGATAATCACATACTCTTGCGGCAATCTCCTGATTGATGGCGATCAGAACATATCCGGAATTTTTTTTGCGTATTGAATCTGCCAGACAGCTTAAGGAACTCTCCTGCCATGTGTAATTCTGCGGCAAAGGTAAACCGGCATTGCGGAATGCCGTATGGATACCTGCAAATTTGTTAAGGCAGTGCAGGGAGTCTTCATCTCCTTGCGCAGGAACATCTGAATTGACCGTGACATAGATCATTTTTTCTTTTTCAAGAGCTAACTGACCGGCAAGAAGTCCGTTGCGGAAATGATCGATATCTGCGGATCTTGTATTGGGCAGGTTCAGCGGGACTGATGGACCGAATCTATTGTGTCTTACCACCGGACAGGTAAAAAGTGCGAATTGATGCCGTAATTCATAGAGGAGTCTGTGATCAAAATTATCATCCAGAATTGCTATTCCTTCCGGGTGGATCGCTACCAGAAATTGCAGTAATGTTTCCAATGAGTGTTTCCTTTCCGGAAGAAACAGAACTTTGACGTGATAACGGAATTTTTCTGCTGTTTCGCAAAATGCCTCCACACTTTTTTCATCCCAGTGGATATTCGTGCCATTCCGGGAACAGAGCAGAATAAGCAGTTTATCATAGGCGGCAAGGGTCGTTTTTATAAATGTCAACTCTTCCGGAGTATGCGCTGTTACTGTTGTGCCTTTATGCCGTTTTCTTATGACAAGGCCCCTTCTGCAGAGAAGATTGACTGCCGTTTTTGCATTCATGATATTGGTATGGTATGCGTGTGCAAGTTCCCGTTCCCCCGGTATTTGTGAGCCGGAAGGGTAAATGCCGGAAAAAATTTTCACACTCAGCTCTGTAAATATCTTTTTTTGTATCTGATTCACGGGTAGTCTCCTCTGTGTGTTCCGGTTCTTGTAATTTAGCATAGATTGAAATTAAAATCAAATCTAATGGTGTTTTTTTTGCTTTAAATATTGAAAAAGATATTGTATTGCCGTATAATGCGGGTATAGTTTACCATAAAATGAAAATTTAACAGTAACTATATAAAACCGCATGGAGAGAAAAATGAAAAAAAGGAAATTTACCTTGATCGAATTATTGGTAGTCATAGCCATTATCGCCATTCTTGCCGGTATGCTGCTGCCAGCATTGAGTATGGCAAGGGATAAGGCAAAGACTATGTCTTGTATATCCAATCTGAAACAGATGACCTTTCTCTTCAATTCCTATATGTCTGACAATAATGAATGGTGTTCCACCGTGGATCACTACACAGGAGGCACATGGGCACTTGTTTACAATACACAGGGGTATATTCAGGCACCGAAAATATTTAAATGCCCCTCGGAAGATGCAAAAGTAGCCAATTTTACCTCCACTCAACTTCATTATGGGTTGAATGCCACAACTTTCGGACTTGGACCCGCCTCCAGTAATATCTGGAGACAGATCCGTCTTCCCATGCTCAACAAATGTGTCAATGCTCCGGGGGTTATCGTCTTTGCCGATGGAATGCGGTCTGCCGGGATAACCGGACGGGTCAATCATGCATACAGTATTTCCGCAAAAACAGATATAAAACCCTTCCCCTATGAAACCGGAAAAAATTCACAAGGCCCCTATTTCCGTCATGAAAAAAACAAACTTGCACCGGCAGCTACTTTGTCCGGCGCTGTAATAAGATACACCTATACCGGGCAGATGATCCATCACCGCCGCTGGACTCCCAGACAGCAGAACAATACTTTGAATTTTATTGAAACATACAGCATAAAAGATTGACAGGGAGAGGAGATATGAATATGAGTTTCCGGAAGATCCTGACAATATTTTTTGCTTTGGCTGCTCTTTATTCCAGTGCTGCGGAAGTAAATATAAGCGGAAATTTTTCCTTTCAGGCAGTGGGAGATCAGAAAAAAGTTTCCGGATGGGGACTTGCTTCTGCCGGTCAGAAAAAAGCTCCTTCTTCAATGGATATCCTGCCCCGGGATGAAAACGGCTTTTCCACTCTGCATTTGAAAAATCATCCAAAGGGAAATTCTTTTCTTTTGAGTCATACCCGTTTTCCTGCAGTCAACGGTAATGAGATGCTTCTCACCGGATTGGTCAAAGGAACGGGAAAAGCCTTTCTGCACTACTGCCGCTATGATGTGAACAGGAGAAACTGCGGTTACTCTAAAGGTGTTTCCATTCCCCTTTCCGGAGAATTTACTCCTTTTGAGGTGAAAATAAAAGCGGAAGATACCCCGAAATGCAAGATCAGATGGGCAAATCTTGCCATTTCCCTCCGTGGTGGTTCCAGTGAGATCTTTCTGAAAAATCTGAAACTGTTTGTCAAGGGGAGTTCTGCCGGAAAGAGTATGGAAAATCCTTCCTCCTTCCGTTTTTATCCTGTTGGGAAACTTACCGTTTCGCCCTCAATGGATATCCGGAAAGATCTTTTGAGTGTATGGAAAAATGTTCCTGCCGGCGAGGGGTTTTATCTTTTACGCAATACGGAATTTGAAAGTCCCGCCCTTCAGACTTCCATAAAAATGGGACATGACGGCAGAAAATTTTATCTTCTTGCCCGTTGTAATGAGCCTGAAATGGAAACACTTGTCACCGATCCGAAAAATTACTTCGACGGTCTGAAAGCGGACGACCAGATCGAATTTTCCATTACCCATGACAGAAAAGTTTTTCAGAGATACTTTGTTGGCAATACCGGCGGTGGGATATTCCAGTTGCGTTCCTCGCTGGATGTAAAAGTAACAGGATTGCGGGAAAAAGATCATTTCTATATATGTTTTTCCATTCCGCTTTCCGGACTTCTTCCGGAGCAGAAAAAAGTGGAATTCAATACCCCCTGTTACTTCAATGTGGGCAGATCCCGTTATGCAGGAGGTGCCGCTGTACTTTCTTCCTATGCAAAGGGATTCGGAAACCGGGAAAAATTTGCTGTGATGTATTTTCTTGATTCCGCTGTTCCTGCGGGAAGAGCAGGGGATATCAATGAAGTATATTATGCACAGATCCGTTCGGATATAGACAATATCAGACGGGAAACTCCCGAAAGTATCCGGAAACTTTATGACGGATATGGTACTCTGGATAAGAAAAAACTTTCCATTCTTACGGAACTTATCCGACAGGCGGAAAAAACGGATTCCATTCAGGAGCAGATCAAACTTGTCAGTCAACGCCGGACGCTGGATGCGGTATTGAAGAAAGCTGTAAAAAAAGTAAGTTTTCAGCTGGATAACAAAGAAAACATCATGGCTTTTTATGTGAACGGGAGAAAGTTTGCCCCGGATAAAAATGGAATTGTTGTGTGTGAACTTTCTGAAGGGATCAATATCATTGCTTTTGAAGGCCGCAGGGGAGCAAAAACCGGGATCTTTCTGAAAGGACATCCTGAAACGGACGGCCGTTGGAAAATCTGTAATGCTGTCCCGGAAGGAGATAACTGGAAAGGAATATACTTCAGGGATGACAAGTGGGAGATCGCCAAAAGTGATCCTGACGGAAAATTTATTTCAGGAAGTTGCGGCCGTCAGATCATTTTATGGAACCGGACATTTTCCGGACCTCACCGTATCCTGCCGCTTGCCCACAGTTGGAATATTTCGGAAAATTCCGTTGATTCCCTGCAGATAGCCAATTATTCCCCTCTGGATTTTGATCTGAAAGATTATTCTATTGATTTTTACATGCCGGACGCATTGAAAGCAGGGAAAATCCCATCTTTTCAAACTCTTTCCAAAGCAGACGCCGGCAATATTTCCAACAGAGTACCAGTAGAAATTACTGTTGGTGCAGATCCCTTCCGGAAAAATTACAGAAAATATACTGTCAAATTTTCCGACAAGACTGCTTCTGCAAAAAGAACTTCTTACACACTATTCCCTCTTGAACTTGCCGGAATGAAAGCCGGAAATACTTTTCAGGTCTTTTATTCCAGAAAAGCCAATGGAAACTTTACGGAATTAGTCCAGAATATTCCTTTCCGTGTCCTTCCCCCTGTCAATGGCGGAAAAACAAAGATCGTCAAATTTATTGATGAAGCTTGGAATCTGCCGAATATGTCGGAAGATTTCTATAAAAAACTTTTCCTTCAGCACATCAGAAGCGGGTTGAATATGTGGAAATGGGGAAGTGGCGGAAGCAATGAATCCCAGAACGTGAAACGGGCGGAAAATGTGGCAATGACTTATGCCGCCGGTGCGGAAGTGCCTGCGGCCACCTCCCTGTATCCTATCTGGGGATGCGATAATCTGGTAAATGGGGCTCTCTATAAATATATCATATCCACCCCCGGAGCAAAAGCACGGTTTTTCAATGATGAAGGAAAATGGGAAAAACTCAGTCCGGCAAAGGTGAAAAAATGGAAAAATGTGCATAAGTTCAACAGGATGTACTGCCCCAGTTTCATGCTTACGGAAGGCAGAAGAAAATTTGTGGAAGCCGTAAAGCAGGATTTCCGGGATTACTGGCTCAATACCAATCCTTATACGACCGGATTTTATCTCAATTGGGAAAATCATGTCTGGGATGAAAAGATACAGGATGATTACTGTTTTTGTCAAAAGTGTAAAGAAACATTCCGGAAATATGCAGGATTGTCTGATAAAGTGGATCTGAAGGATTCCAATATCCGTAAAAACTACAAAAACGAATGGTATAAATTCCGTTCCAATCTTGACGGTCAGATACTTGCACTTGTTTCCATTGCAGCACGCCAGATGGGAAAACACTGTTATATCTATACCCAGATCGGTCAGGTAGATTACTGGAAAGGAACTTTCGGCGGTATTGATACTCCTTCCCCAGCTCTTCCCGGAAATGGCGCTCCGGACAGCCGGAATCAGCATTTTCTGGATGCTTCCATGAAAGAAATAAGGGAAAATACGGGCGTGGAGATCATCATTGGGCAGCACATGGTTCCCACATGGGGCAGACCTGCCGGCAGAAACGGGTATCTTAAATATTCCATGGGATCCCTTGACGGGTATCTTGATCCGGCATCTTTCAAGGCAAGAACGGTACGCATGATCGCCTCCCTTCATGGCGGATTTTCTCTCTGGGGAACTTATGCCCTGAATAACGGTACACATTATTATATCGGAGAGGCCACGCGTCTGGTCAGTTGTTTTGAACCGCTTTTTGTTTACGGCAGAAGGGATGAGAGTCTCGTGAAAAGCAAAGATATCGCCTATCCTTTTGTTCTGGTACTTTCCCGCAAAGGCGTTCTTATGAAAAATCCCGATACCGGTAAATATGTGAAGAAAAAGGATAGATACCTTTTCGGAGAAGAACGGCTTGTTCTCCTTTTCAATGAGGGAAAAGAACCCAAAAGGGTGGAAATCGAAAATCTGCGCCTTCCTGAAAATTCCTGGGCAAAAATATGGGAAAATGGGCAATACAAAAAGATTTCCGGTAAAATGGTTCTTACCATTCCGCCCAATGATCTTCTTGCCGTTCACATCGTCGGCTTGCCGTCTTTATAATGTTTTTTTACTGGGAGAAAATTCTATGCAGATAAATATTCTCGGCAGTTGTTCCGGTACTGAACCTTTTGCAGGCAGACACCATACTTCCTGGACTTTGAAGACCTCTGAAGGTCTTTTCTGGTTTGATGCCGGAGAATCCTGTTCCTATACCGCCCATCTCACCGGATTGGATCTGCTGGAATCCAAAGGTGTTTTTATCTCCCACCCCCACATGGATCATACAGGAGGTCTGCCCAATTTATTCTGGACGATAGGTAAATTGCGGGCTGTCAGGGGGATCCGGGGAAAATGGGAACTGCCAGTCTATACACCGGAGGTGGCACAGATCCATGCTGCTTTTGCTTTTCTGAGTCCGACGGAAGCACCTTGTACTTCCCCTGTGATCAAAGTCAGGGAAGGCGTGGTTATGGAAAAACCTCTTTTTGTGGAAGCACTTGCCAACAGGCATATTGAAAAAACGCCGGAAGGGGATGGGAGGTCTTTCAGTTACCGTATTACAACAGAAAATAAAAGGATCGTTTATTCCGGTGATATAGCTTCCATCAGCGAACTGGATGCGTGGATACAGGAGTGTGATCTTCTTCTGATGGAAAATGCCCACCACAGTCCGGAGGAGATCTGTTCATATCTTGCAGATAAAAAGGCAGAGACCGGCAGAGTTATTTTTATGCACCATGGAAGAAATACAATGAAAGAACCTGAAAAAACAGCGGAAGAATGCCGGAAGATCCTCTCCTGTCCTTTGGATATTGCCTTTGACGGGATGAGTGTTGTGTTATAAATACAAAAGAGGAAGAAAAATGAAACAGCTGCATATTCTTTTACGGGAGTTCCGTAAAACCGTTATTGACGGAAAAGTTGTCAATACCAATATCGGAACTACCGCTCATGGACCGGGCATACTTTCTTTGTTTGAAAAATACCTTCCGGAATGTGATATACGGATTTGGGCATCTGCTCCATTATCCCCGGAAATGACAAAGATGATGAGCCGTTCCTTTCCCCATATATCCTTTGTTTACGGGAGTTTGAAGGAACCATCCCCTGAACTGCAAGAAGCTGTGGAATGGAGTGATATGCTTTTTATCGGTTCCGGAAGCTGTATATTGGAAAATGATGTGGAAGATTATATAAAAATTTCCGGCAAACCCTATGCCGCCGCCGGGATCGGATATAATGAAGATCAGTTCCCTGTGATGCAGAAAGGGGCATTCATGTATTTCCGGGAAAGTCAGGCACTTGCAGATGCGGAGAAAAATGAATTGAATGTTCCCACAGGTTTTCTGCCGGATGGTGCTTTTGCTTTTGATACTCCTGATGAAGCAACTGCGGCAGATTTTATGGATCTGCATGGTCTGGAAGAAGGAAAATTTGTCTGTTGTCTTATCCGTAACCGCTGGACGCCGGTATGGGAGTATTGTCCGGAGGCAAAATTTGATCCGAAACGGGATGCTTACAACAAAAGCATGATAGAACAGGATTTTGCACCGTTGGTATCGGCTGTCTGCCGGATCGTCCGGGAAAAACACCTGAAAGTATTGCTTGCTCCGGAAACATTACCGGCTCTTGCCCTGTCCCGGGATATATTTTATAACATGTTTCCTGCCGATGTGAAAGATTTTCTTGTTGTTCCCGGGCATTATTGGGAAGCCGATGAGGCGCTGGGGGTTTATAGAAAAAGTCTTGGAATATTCGGGTTGGAAATGCATTCCCAGGTCATAGGGATCGGTAATAAGATCCCTTCCATTGTTTGCAGAACAAAGGAATTCGGCTCAAAAAGTGATATGTGGAAAGATATCGGCCTGGAAGAATGGCTTTTTGATTTTGATTTGGAAACAGACAGAATGCGTTTCCCGGATATGGTTATGGAGATGCTTTCTGATCCTGCCGGAAGTCGTAAAAAGGTGGAAAATGCCAACAGGATCATAGATAGAGCTTTTCTTCAATTCCGTGATTTTATGAGAGAATACATTGTTTCCCGTCATTCCTGACCGGAGAGGTCTCCCGGGTATCCTTTGCAGATAGGATTCCTGCATTTTGTACCTCTTTGGCAAGTTCAGTAAAACACATATTTCAATAATGGATAAGTATTTGGACAGGTGTTATGTATAATAAATGATATCCATAACAAAAAAGCGGTTTATCAGAATTTTTGCCGGAAGACTTCCTTTCTTCCGGCTTTTTTGTTGTACTGAAAGAGGATAAAAACATGCGATCCGGACTATCGGTTACAGCAATAAGCCTGATCGCAGGGACGAAGGTTTATACAGATTTCAGGCAATGATGGATTTTTTACTTTTCTTCCAGAACTCCGGCATAATATGCTTCCGGATTGCAGGAAAGAAGTCCATCAAATTCCGCTTTTATCACAAAGGGAAAAGGAAGATCAACTGGTATGGAAAGAATCAGACGGTGAAAATCATAATCCAAATTGCTCTTCTGGCTGAACGCTATGGAAGTACCCCCGATGATACCGGCAGTTTTCAATTTGTTTCTGATCCCGTAAAACCGTATCTCCCCGGGATTTCTGAAACACCAGAAATAAAGGACATTTTCTTTCATGGTCACATGGCCCCAACGGTTGTCCGGATAGACAAGGGGAAAATTTGTCGTTCCATACAGCGCTTCCCCGTTTATTTTCAGAAATTCCCCCACCCCTTTGAGGATTTCCTGTGCTTCTGCAGGGAAATTGCCCTTTCCGTCGGGACCAACATTGAGCATGTAATTTGCATTACAGGCGGCAAGTTTTGCCATGGTCTGCAAAACTTCCGGTACTGTCCGGTAATTATGGTCAAAAGGTTTATATCCCCAACTTTCATTCATTGTGCCGATCCCTTCTGTCGGAATGGTGTACCGTTCAAAAGGCACCTGATTATCTCCCAGAGAAACATAATCCCATTCCCCTTCTCCGCCAAGCCGGCTGTTCACAAGGCAATCCGGTGCAAGATCCCGTACAAATTTCCGTAAGGAGGAACTCTGTTCTTTTGTGATGATATGGGGTGTATCAAACCATAAAATTGCCACATCCCCGTAATTGGTAAGCAATTCCCTTACCTGATGGCGTACTTTGCCGTTGAGATAAGCCTCAAAGGCTTCCGGAGTCCTTTCTTCTTTTGGGAAATCCCAGAAATTTCCGTATCCGCCCTTTTCGTACCAATCCTGTTCATGGGAATAATAAAATCCAAGACGCACTCCATATTTTTTTCCAGCTTCGGCAAGTTCTTTCAAAGGATCTCTGCCGAAAGGTGTGGCTTTTACGATATTGTAATCATCCCAGGAGGAATCAAACATGGCAAAACCGTCATGGTGTTTACTGGTGATGACCATATATTTCATCCCTGCTTCCGCGGCACTCCGCATCCAGAAATCTGCATCAAAATCAACGGGATTGAAAGAATCCGCCAATTTCCTGTACTCATTTCTGGGTATCTGGAATTTCCGCATCAGCCATTCGGATACCCAGGGTGTTTCCATATCTTTCCATCTTCCGCCTGCGGCAGAATACAATCCCCAATGGATAAACATACCGAATCTTGAAGTGGTGAACCAACTCATCATACCCCTCTCATTTATTTGCTTTTGTTATTCCATGACCAGCCATCCGGTACAGGCGGGGTTATATGCTCCGTGAAGCAGACGCCCCGGCCAGGGAGAATTGCCCGCCCAGGAGAAATCTTCACCGGAAACATTCACCCGCATGGGGAATCCTTTACGGACAAAGGAGGCAAATTCTTTTACAGGGATCTTTATTTTGATATTTCCATTTTCCCTTGTATATTCTGTTTGAGTCACAGTAGGACCATGATACACGATCCTGTCCATTCCTGCCGAATCAAAAAGGCATTGGTAAGGTGACCACAGACGCTGTGTTTCCAGTGCAAAACTGCAAACAAGATTGCTCATCCCGTACAATGTCACATAGAGATATTCCTCATCGTGACAGATCCCCCAGCTTTTATCTGCATCGATTTCATACACTGCTTCCTTTCCGTTTTTTCTGTCAGGACACCGGGCTGTTTTTCCTGTAAGGACTTTTCCTGTGTATTC
>JAGBXB010000062.1 GCA_017629515.1 Lentisphaeria bacterium
CCCATGAAATGGCACAATTTGAAACGCTTTCCATGCTGTTTGATAAAAGGATCATCGGCTTTCTCAATAACAGGATATTGCGCCGTACCGGTCACGGCAATCATGATACGACCATCCGCAAAGCTGTGGAACGCATTTTTCAGGAAAAGCCCGATCTGACCATCTTTACGGGGGACGCCACTTCCTGCGGACAGAAAAGCGAATTCGATATGGCTTATGACCATTTCAAACCCCTTGTGGAAAGTTCTCTGCCTTTTCTCTACATTCCCGGCAATCACGATTGCTATGTATATAACAGAAAATGCCGGGAAGAGGCGGAAAAGTTCTGTTTAAGGATGAACCGCAACAGGATCGGTCTGAAAGATTTTCCCTTTGTATGGGAAGATAAAAATTTCCGTCTTCTTGCCGCCAATACTTCTTTGCCTATGCCGCCCCTTTTTTCCAATGGGTATATGAACAGGAAAACACGGGAATTTTTCAAACAGGAATGTGCAAAAAATAAAGAGGGGAAAGTCATCCTTTCCGCCAACCATTTTCCTTTCACCGATCCCCATCCCGTTTTGCATTGTCTCCATACCTTATGGGGGGCAGAAACAGCGGCAGATCTTTTGAAGGAAAAGAAGATCGATCTTGCCCTGTGCGGTCACATCCACAAACACCGGGAAGCATTGGATGAAACCGGCAGGGGAGAAGTCATTGCCGGAAGTCTCACAGGAACCGGCACTCTCACCCTTATAGAATATGACGGGAAAAAAGATATTTTTTCCGTGAAACAACTTCCCCTCTGAAAAGGATCCTTTTTTTCTCTGTCACTTTTTTGCCAGAGTATTTTCTGCAGATTTTTCCGCACACGCCCAGAGAGAAGCATACTTCCGGACAAATACAGGATCCCCTATCCCGGTAATGGCAGTTCCATCACTGTTTTCAATAGAAGAAATGATCTTTACCGGCGTAAGCATTTCCACAGGCCGCGCCAACTGGAAAATACGGTCTTTGCCGTTGCGGGTATTCAATCCCTCGGTCAAAATACCCGCTTTTACCAACTGGGCAAGGATCAGTCTGGTGGAACGGATGGGTACTTCACAAATCCGGGAAATGTCATCTTCCGTAAGAGATGAACCGCCTTTTTCAAAGTTCCGGCTGACAAGAAGAGTAAATTCCAATGCAATGGCATTGCGCTGGGCGGTGGAAAGTGTGCCGTCTCCGGGAAACATCTCATATTCGGAAACATTCTGTATGGCAAAACACAACTGCGCCCCGGCAAGAATAAAATTCCAACTTAAATTCAACCATAACAGCAACAGAGGAAGTGCCGCAAAACTTCCATAGATGGTATTATAGTTCACCACCATAAACTGTGCATAAATATACAATACCTGCAAAAGCACATAGGCAAGTGCCGTTACAAAAGCAGCGGGCAACGCCGCAAAAAACTTTACTTTCGTATTGGGCAGCGCAATATAAATAAAGGTAAGCACCATCCATATCGAAACAAAAGGCAGCCCTTTGGTAAGAAGTCCGAATACAGGCGCAATGGCTTCGGCATAAGGCAGTTGCCTTACAATGCTGCCAACTCTCGTTGTCGCAACAACCAGTCCGCTGCCCGCAGTAAGAAGCATAAAGGGACAGATGATGACAATGGCAATATAATCGGTGATCTTTCTTATAAAAGTACGTCCTTTGGGGATCCCCCAGATGTCATTCATCGTATTTTCGATATTGGAAAGCAGTTTGATCGTCGTCCAGATCAGGACAAGTACACCGGCTCCGGCGATGACACCGCCCTTTGCCTGACGCAATGTGGCATCGGTAAAGGCAATGAGTTTTTCCGCCACATCCGGATACAAAGAAAGCCATTCTCTTGTTTTGACTTCCAGAATTTCAGAAAAACCGCACCCCTGGGCAATACCGAATACCAATGCCGCCACCGGCACAAAGGAGAACAATGTAAAAAAGGTAAGGGAAGAGGCTTTGAAAGTACATTTATTCTGGAAAAAGAGTTTTCCCGTAAGAATGAGAATTCTGAAAAGATTGAGAAAAAACCGTTTCAAAAGAGAAAGATCCTTTGCCCGGATCATCCAGATATCCAGTTCCAGTATATTCTTGAATTTATTCATGCTCCAACTTCCTTCCCCCCTCTTCCGGAGGCAAATATGTAAAAATAAAATGATTTATTGATCCAATTATAAAACAAAACAGGGAGAAGAGTTTCCCCTTCTCCCCCTCTCTGAACGGAATCAGCGGTGACGCTGGTTGCGGCGTTTGATTTCGCTGGGCTTTTCAAAATGTCTTCTGTTACGAAGTTCTTTGAGTGTGCCTTCTTTGTCCAGTTTCTTTTTGAGGCGGCGGAGAGCGCGCTCGATGGGTTCACCTTTTTTCAGGCGTACTTCTGTGCATTCCATTGTTTTCACCCCCTCCCGTTTCTTTTCCTGTTAGTCATATTTATTCTCTTTGGTTCTCCGGAACCAAATTCATCTTTTATTCGTTGGCAAATCCTGCTTCATCCATCAGAAGATCACGCAGTTTGCTCAATGCCTGATTCTGGATCTGACGGACGCGTTCCCTTGTACGGTGGATCTCCTGACTTACCTCTTCCAATGTTTTGGGTCTGCTTCCATCCAGCCCGAAACGCAGAATAAGGATCATCCGTTCCCGATCTTCCAGATCACCGAGAATATCCACAAGACGCCCCACAGACTCCACATCACTCAAAATGCGGTCGGGAGTCTGGGCACTGCCGTCGGGAATAATATCCTGAAACTCCCCGTCCTCACCCTGCTGGATGGGATCGTGCAGAGAGAATGTACGCAAGTCGGCAAGACGCAGACTGTTGACAGTTCTTTCACTGAAATCCAGATCTTTTGCGATTTCCGCATCTGTGGGTTCCCGGCCCAGTTTTTCGGCAAGTTTCATACGCAAAGCCTTGATCTTGTTGATCTTGCCGGCAGACTGCACCGGAATACGGATGATACGGCTCTGATTGGCAAGAGCACGGCGCATGGACTGCTTGATCCACCATGCCGCATAAGAACTGAACTTTGCACCCTTCGCAGGGTCGAATTTTTCCACAGCACGCATAAGACCGATATTTCCCTCGGAAATAAGGTCAAGCAAAGGCAATCCCAATCCTTTGAAGTCATGGGCGATTTTCACAACAAGCCGCAAGTTTGCCTGGATCAGAGTGGCACGGGCGGCCTCATGAGCGGAATCATCATCCCCGTGGATCTTTGCGGCAAGAGCCACTTCCTCCTCTTTGCTCACAAGAGAGATCTGACCGATATCCTGCATATATACTTTCATGGTATCGTTTTTGGATGCCACACCCAGTTTCATGCCGGGAAGATCTTTATCCGGATCGCCCTCCATACCGATTTCCTGTGTCTCGGAGTTATCCACCTGCAAAACACTGGGAAGACCGGCTCCGCCTTTCACCGGGGAAAGTCCTTCAGGAATATTGCCGGAAGTTTTTTTCGCTGCCTTGCTGCTTTTCGCACCTTTATTTTTTTCTGCGTCGTCCGCATCCATTGCAGGAGTTTTTCCGGCCATGAGATCTTTTACACGGGCCTTGGCAGAAGTTTTGGAAAGAAGCTGACGCAATACTTCCCCAATCTTTTCATCATCCAGTTCGTCTTTACTGCGGGAAGTTTCTTTGGCTGCTTTAACGGTCTCAACAGGCTTTCTGGCAGGAACTTTCTCTGCTTTTACGGAAGTATTTTCCGCTTTCACAGGGGTTTTCTCTGTTTTGGCGGGAGTCTTTTCCATTTTGGCAGGGGATTTCTCCTCTTTAACAGGAGCTTTTTCCGCCTTGACAGGAGTTTTCTCTGTTTTAGCAGGAGTCTTTTCTGCTTTTGCAGGGACAACTGCCTTTTCTGCTTTCACAGGAGTTTTTTCCACCTTGGCAGGAACTTTCGCCGGAGCAACTGCCTTTTTCGCAGGAACAACCGCCTTTTCCGCCTTGACAGGAGTTTTCTCTGTCTTTGCAGAAACCTTTTCGGTTTTTACAGGCTCCTTTCCTGCTTTTGCAGGGACAACTGCCTTTTTCGCAGGGGCTTTTTCCACCTTGACAGGTGCTTTCGCCGGAGTTTTGGCTGCCTTAACGACCTCAACAGGCTTTTTGGCAGGGCTTTTCTCTGCTTTTACAGGAATCTTTTCTGCTTTTGCAGGAACAACTGCCTTTTTCACGGGGGCTTTTTCCACCTTGACAGGTGCTTTCGCCGGAGTTTTGGCTGCCTGCGGGGTATTCTTCACAGAAGATGCCGTTTCTTTTTTTACCGGGACAGCAGAAACTTTTGCCGGAGCGGGAGTTTTGGCATTTTTCCCCTTTTCTGCCGGGGGTGCTTTTTTCACAGCAGACCCTTTCGGGGCAGCAGCAACGGCTTTTCCCCTGACAGCAGTTTTTCCGTTTTTGTTACTGTTGGCGGCAGCAGGTGATTTTTTCATCAAGACGACACTCCTTGTGTTCACTGTTTTTTGCCCGTTTCCGGCAATGCTGTAAAAAAATACAACCTCCGGAGCATAAGTAAATTTGACTTTTCCCCGGAAAGAGGTTATCTTAACAATATTGCGGAAAGATTTTCTGCAATACCGCCGGGTTTTCCAAATCCACTTAAAACACGATTGGCTTATATTATATCATAAAATGAGAAAAAATCAAGAGGGCAATGCAATTTTTTGCAAAAAAACTTTTCCATCCCTGCTGAAAGGTCTTTTTTCCTTTCCGGAGGATCTTTCCCCCTCCCCCGGCACCGCAAATCCATCTTTTTCGTCCATCGATCCAGACCTTATTCCGCTGTATCTTATAAGCGTGTTCCTGCACTTGCAGGAGGAAAAAAGTTCCCGGGGGATCTTTCTGGAAGTACCGAATTTTGCTTTGGCCGACCGGACGAACAACGCTTTATCTCTCTGGGCAAAGGCTCTGGATCTCCCTCTTACAACCCTTCTTCTGCCGGACGGGATCTCCTGCGGAAAAAATCTTGCGGAAGCCGAGATCCCCAGAGCAACAGTTCTGCATAAACTCCTTCACGAGCCGCCCCATATCCTCATTGCCTCCTCCGGCGCACTTCTTTCCCCGGCCCCTCTGCCGGAAAGAATGGAAGAAACCAGTTTCCGTATCCATCCGGGGATGCAGATAAGTATGGAGCAGCTTCTGGAAAAACTTGTCAAAATGGATTTTGATGATGAGGCGGAAGTAAATATCCGGGGGGAGTTTGCCCGCAGAGGCGGGATCATCGACCTCTTTTCCCCTGCGGAAAAAGAGCCGGTGCGCATAGAATTCTGGGGGGATGAGATCGACACTATGCGGTATTTTTCACCGGAAACACAATTGAGCAGCAGAAATGCAGAAGAATACAATATCGTTCTGCGTTCCGGTTCCGCCCCGTCAGAATCAAAGGAGAATACAGGAGATCTTTCCGACTATCTTGCAAAATGGCAGCCGGTCACGTTCTGCGCCTTTCCCGGAAAATGCCGGGAACTCATCCATAATTTTTTCCCGGAAGAAAGTTTGAAAAAATGGGATCTTCTTTCCTCTTCCGGTATCCTGAAAAATTCCATTCTTTTTCTGGATGAGGTGGAATCCGCCTCCTGCCCGCACGCCCACCCGGCAAATATTTACCCATCCGCCAGGCATATTTTAGGCATGGTTCCGGACGGGGCGGAGGAAAATACAGCAGAACTGGTAAGTCAGATCAGTGCCAACCTTATCAGACAGCTGCTTGCGGAATCCTATACAGTCTGCATCTGCGGAAGTACGGAAAATGATCTTGTTTCCCTGCGCCAATGGATCCAGACTTCACTTCCGGAAGAGGAAAACAAACTTTATTGTCTCCAATTATCCCTCCCCTGCGGATTTTTTGCCCCCCGGGAGCGTTTTGCCCTTTTCACCCAACAGGAACTTTTTGCCTCTGTACGCAGATTATCCAATACAAAAGTCCTGCCGGAAAGAGAAAGTATCAAATTCCGGGAGATGGTGACAAGTACAGAAGAGGAATTTCCGGGCGGAGATCTGGAAGACGGGGATTATGCCGTCCATATCAATTACGGCATCTGCCTTTACCACGGACTTACCCTTATCGAAGACAGGGAAAGCACTTATGAAGCTCTGGAACTGGAATTTGATGATGATACCATTATCCATGTCCCGGTCTCCCAGGCCCATTGCGTCACAAGATATATCGGTTCCACAAAAGGGGGTGTGCGTTTAAGCAAAATAGGTACATCCCGCTGGAACAAATTAAAGATCGAAGCTGCCTCTTCCGTCCGGCTCCTGGCAATGGATATGCTGAAATTACACGCTTCCAGATGCAGTGCCTCCGGCATGGCATTCCCGCAGGATGATTTGCAGCAGCAGCTTTTTGAAAAGGCGTTCCCTTATACCGAAACACCTGACCAGCTGAAAGCGGCACAGGAGATCAAAGAAGATATGGAAGATGACCGCCCCATGGACAGATTGCTTTGCGGGGATGTAGGGTACGGAAAAACAGAGATCGCCATGCGTGCCGTATTCAAATGTGTGATGGCAGGCAGACAGGCGGCAGTCCTTGTTCCTACAACGGTTCTTGCCCAGCAGCATTATTATAACTTCCTTGACCGTTTTGCCGGGTATCCTGTCCTTATTGATACTTTGAGCCGTTTCAAAACTCCCAAACAGCAGGAGGAGACTTTGAAAAGACTTGCGGAGGGGAAAGTGGATATCCTTATCGGGACCCACCGTCTTTTACAGGAAGATGTGATTTTCAAAGATCTGGGACTTGTGGTGGTGGATGAAGAACAGAGATTCGGAGTCACACACAAGGAAAAACTCAAACTGATGCGTTCCACAGTGGATGTTCTCACCATGACCGCCACCCCCATTCCCCGTACATTATATTTTTCCATGTCCGGCATGAGGGATCTGAGTACCATCATGAGCCCTCCTGTCCGCCGCCTCCCGGTACAGACCATTGTAAGCCAGGATGAGGACAGTGTGATAAAATCCGCCATTTCCAGAGAATTGCAGAGATCGGGGCAGGTCTACTTCCTCTACAACCGGGTAAGCACCATCGAAAAAGCCGCCGCAAGGATCAAAGAACTTGTGCCGGAGGCCAGAGTGGAGATCGGTCACGGGCAGATGAATGAACAGGAACTGGAAAAGGTCATGGGCAGATTTATCGGGGGGCAGATTGATGTACTTGTATGTACCACCATCATCGAATCCGGTATAGATGTCCCCAACGCCAATACCATCATCATCGACCGTGCCGACCGCCTGGGATTGGCGGAACTTTACCAGTTACGGGGACGGGTGGGAAGATGGAACCGGCAGGCATACGCTTTTCTGCTTCTTCCCAAAAGCATGATCCTTACCGGTACTGCCCGGGAGCGGATCGCCGCCATAAGAAAATATACCCATCTGGGGTCCGGCTTCAAACTTGCTTTACGGGATCTGGAAATACGGGGAGCTGGTAATATTCTGGGCGCGGAACAAAGCGGACATATCAACGCCATCGGGTTCAATTTATATTGCCAGTTATTGAAAATGATCACAAGTCAGATGCAGGGGATCAAAGTAAAAGAGAGACGGGATTGTGAACTTTTCATTGATTTTGTAGACTATTCGGTAAAAACTTCCGCAGGGAAAGTGGCGGCGGCATTTCCGGAAGAATACATCAATTCGGAAAGATTGCGGCTGGATTTTTACAGAAGACTTGCCCTTGCAGAAGATCAGGAAACGATAGACTCTTTGCGTAAGGAACTCACTGACCGTTTCGGGAAATTGCCGGAAGAAGCGGAAAATATCCTCCTTTGCGGCGAAATACGGGTCCTGGGGATCAGGGAAAAGATCGACTCCATCTCCTGTACCGATAATAAAGTCCTTATGCAGAAAGGTTCTTCCATCCTGCGTTTCAAGGGAAAACTGCCTGCTCTTCCGGAGGGACTGGAAGGACAGACACGCCTGAAATTCCTGAAAGTGATCCTTCAAAGAGACTTGCAGGGAACAAGTCTGCAAAATACCATGCAGAAAGAAAAATGAAGAAAAAAGAGGAAATTGACTTGACATATCTTTCCGGCAGTGTATATTAAAATTATCTTCACTGTGAACAAATAAATCAAGGAGAAACATCATGGCTGCTAAAGTTGATGCTGAAAAATGTGCCGGTTGCGAATCCTGCGTGGCTGCCTGCCCCGTGGAAGCAATCAAAATGGTTGATGGTAAAGCTGTAATTGACGAAGGTGCCTGCGTGGAATGCGGTGCTTGCGTTGGCGAATGCCCCTGCGAAGCTATCTCCATCTGATCTGTTTATGATCTTCAAGCCGGTCATCCGGCTTTTTGCGGGTGTAGCTCAGTGGTAGAGCTCCAGCTTCCCAAGCTGATTATGAGGGTTCGATTCCCTTCACCCGCTCCATTTCCAAGTCCGGTTCTGCCGGACTTTTTTTTGTTTAACAGCTGGGAACAGTATGAAACTTTTTCTTTCTTTATTATTTTTTGTTTTCTGTACAAGTATTCTCTCTTCCGGGGAAAAACGCGGGGCGGTTGCGTTTACATTTGATGATTATCACGGTCCCCGCTGGTTGAAGGCAGATGCCATTTTCAAAAAATACAATGCTCATGCCACATTTTTCATTGTCGGTGGATTGAGTAAAGAAAAACTTGACACGATGAAAAAATTGCAGCAGATGGGGCACTCCATAGGATTGCACAGTTTGCGGCATCGGGATGTTTATACGCCGAAAACCGGAAAACTCCACAGGGAATATTTTGAAAAAGAGGTGAAGGCACAATATGATCTCTGTAAAAAAGAGAAGATCAGTGTATGCAGTTTTGCCTATCCGAACAACCGGAGAAATGCGGCAAGCGATCAGCTCCTTTTTCCCCATTTCGATTACCTGCGTGCCGGACTCGGTAAAGAGAAAAAAATGATTTTCTACCCCCTTGTCAAACTGGAAAAGAAAATGATGCTTGGCGGTCAGGGGCTCGGGAAATATTATAAGACAGATCCTGTTCAGGTCAAACTTCTTATGGAGCAGGCGGCAAAGAGTAATTCCCTTATCGTCTTTTTCTCCCATGACATCCGGCCGGATGCTCCCGGTATCAGTATGCCTGCTGAATTGCTTGAGGAACTTCTGGCACACGCGGCAAAACTCAATATGAATGTGATCGGCTTTAATGAGATTTCTGCATTGAGAAAAAAGTACGGAAAGGCAAAGAAGTAAGATTCAATTTGAGTAAAGCGGGGGGCTGCTGCAAAAACCTGAAAGATGGGAAGCAGTCTCCTTTTTATTTTCTCTCTTCCTGTATATAAACAGCATAGCGTTCAAGGGGATCGATACTGTTCATTCCGTTGCACAATACTTTTGTATAGATATATTTTCCTGCAGTAATATATTTTACCACTTCTTCCTCTTTTCTGCCTGAAAGTTCTGCAAAACGATTCTGACTCAGCCAATGTGCCGGAAAATGGTAAATAAACAATTTTCATTTTGTAAATTTATTTTTTATGAGACTGATATCTTTGGGAGAAAAAACTTTTTTTCATATTTTTTACAAAAACCGTTTGACTTTATTCCTCTTTGTGGTATATTAATAGCATAATCACAAGCGGGCATAGCTCAGTGGTAGAGCATCACGTTGCCAACGTGATGGTCGTGGGTTCAAGTCCCATTGCCCGCTCCATTTTTTTGTCTTCATACCGGAACTTTGTTCCGGTTTTTTTGTCTATACGCAAGTTTTTCCTGTTACAAATTCATTTTTCTTCTTGCAAGAATGAAGATAAGATGTTATTTTAAAGGAAATAAAGGTAATTTCAAATATCAATAACTGTATCTATGTTTTAAAAGGAAAAAGTATCATGTTCAATGAAAGGAAAAATTCACTTTCCCGTATCGCTGTATTTTATGACGGCAACTATTTTTATCATGTCAGCAATTATTATTGTTACGGTCATCCCCGGCGTACCCGCTTGAGTATTCCCGGGATCCATGAATTTATTGTAAAATATATTGCAACCTGTGAAGGTATCGCCCCCAAATTCTGTCAGATCGTTGACTGCCATTACTTCCGGGGGAGACTGCCGGCAATGGAGGCAAATGAAAGACAGATCCTGCTCAACGAGCGTATTTTTGATGATATTCTCATGCGGGAAGGCATTGTGACCCACTATCTGCCCATGACAAAATCCGGGGAAAAGGGCGTGGATGTATCTCTTGCCCTGGAAGCTCTGGAATTGGCGATCCTCAAACAATATAATGTAGTTGTCCTCATTGCCAGCGACGGAGATTATGTCCCCCTTATCCGCAAACTCAATTCTCTGGGGACGCGGGTCATGGTCTGCGGCTGGGACTTTGAATATACGGACGATCAGGGCAATGCCCGTTATACTTCCACCTCCACCCGTTTGATGAGTGAGGCCGCTTACGCTGTAAAAATGCACGATATTATTAATGGCATACAAAAAGTTCCCGGCATAAATCCGGATATGCTCTTTGTTACCAGGGATCAGGAAAATGATCCCGGAGAAAATCTGATTTCCGGTACAGGCAGTCCCAATGGAAATCCTGCCGAATATTATATTCCTTCCTCCACCTATCAGGAGGACACCCGTTCAGCAAGAAAACAGGGAAGGATCGTTCAACTGCGCAGCGGTTACGGTTTCATTTCTTCCGATACGGGCAAAAATATCTTTTTCTTTATTGAAGAATTGCGTAACTGCGCCTTTGATGAACTTGCCCCCGGCGACCTTATGGAATATGATCTCGGTTATAATGACAGAGGGGAATGTTGTAAAAATGTTACTCTCGTAAAAAAGAACAGTTGAACTTGAAACAGGGAGGGGGCAAATGGCAGGAGAAGATCAGAAAAAAAGTTTTCCGGAAGACTTTTTTATATCCGTCGGAGGGATGTTTTATACCTTGAAAGAGGAAATTTTTTCCTGTATTGTCTTTGCCGGAAGAGTCAGCAGTGCCGTACTGGATGCGTTCCGCCATCCCGGGAAAATCCGGAAAAGAGAGTTGCTGTATTTTATGAATCTCTGCGGGGCAGACGGCGTTCCCATTACCTTTCTCATCTGTTTTCTTACCGGGTTCATTCTGGGATATCAGTGTGCTGTCCAGATGCAGAAATACGGAGCAGATGCTTTTCTTGCCGGTCTTGTCGGCTGTGCCATGGTACGGGAATTAAGTCCCCTTATGGTAAGCATCATTGCCACAGGGAGAACCGGTTCAGCCTTTGCTGCGGAGATCGGTTCCATGAAGGTATCGGAAGAGGTGGATGCGTTGCGGACTATGGGATTTATGCCGGAAAGATTTCTTGTTGTCCCCAAACTTTTTGCCATGGCATTAATGATGCCGCTTCTTGCGATCATTGGTGACATTGCCGGAATACTGGGCGGGGCTGTGATCGGAATAACTGTACTCCATCAGCCTTTGTCCGCATATTACAGTCAAACGGTTTCCTGGGTAAGACCCGGTTACTTTCTGGAAAGTATCATCAAAACTGCCGTTTTCGGCATCATCATCTGTTTTATCGGCTGCTGGCGGGGTTTCCGCACCGGTTCCGACGCACTTGCGGTTGGCAGAAGCACTACTTCCTCGGTGGTGTTGAGTATTCTTTTTGTTATCATAGCCGATACCATTCTTGCCCATTTTTTCAACAACATATTTTTCTGAAAGGGAGGAAGAAAAGATGTCTGAAAAAAACTGTCCTGCCATAGAAGTAAAAGATCTTGTTGCAAAATACGGGGAAAGAATCATTCTGAATCATATCTCCTTTACCGTTCCGCAGGGAGAGATCCTTACGATTTTAGGCTCTTCCGGCTGCGGGAAAAGTACACTTTTGAAACATCTTACCGGATTATATACCCCCCTTTCCGGTGAGATCCTCCTTCATGGCAAAAGCATAGTCCACGCAGCAGAAGAGGAAAAAAGGCTTCTTATGTCTTCTTTCGGAGTGGCTTATCAGGGCGGGGCATTGTTCCGTTCTTTTACCGTGGAGGAAAATGTGGCTCTGCCCCTGGAGGAATATACTCTTCTTTCCCGGGAGGAGATCCGGAAAAAGGTGAAAGAAAAACTGAAAATGGTGAACCTTGACGGCTTTCAACATCTGATGCCTGCCGATCTTTCCGGCGGTATGCTGAAACGCTGTGCTTTTGCCAGAGCCATGGCACTTGACCCCAAATTGCTCTTTTTTGATGAACCTTCCGCCGGACTTGACCCTGTAAGTTCCGCAAGTCTGGATGAGCTTATTCTGCAAATCCGGGAAAAGACCGGGGCTACCATTGTGATCGTAACTCATGAACTGGACAGTATTTTCCGGATATCCGACCGCAGTATCATGCTGGATGCGGGCACAAAAAAGATCATTGCAGACGGCAAGCCGGAAGATCTGCGGAAAAATTGCGCCAATGAGGAAGTTCGGAGATTTTTGAACAGAGGTAAACTTTGAAAATAAGAGGATGGAAAAATGGAAACGAATAAATTTAAATTAGGTCTTTTTGTCACTTGTGCAGTTCTTCTTTTTGTTGCGGCGGTTACCTGCATGGGACTTTTTGATTTTCTCAATGCCAAAGCCTATTTACGGACGACTGTAACCGAATCGGTGCAGGGGTTGAATACCGGTTCCCAGGTGAAATTGCGGGGAGTGCCTATTGGTAAAATCACCGATATCATCATCCACATGGAAAGCAAAAACATCTGTCTGGAAATGGAAGTGGATCTGCAAAGATTTGCCAGCAGATCCCAAAGTATATTCTCCAACTCTGCCATCTCCAAAGAAGAATTTTACCAACTGCTTCACAAAGAGATCAAAAGCGGTCTGCGCTGCCGTATCGAACCGGACGGCATTACCGGCATGAAGTATCTGGAAATCGACTTTTTCAATAATGTCAAGCCCGTTTCCCGGAAAGAAAGTCCGGGAAAGATCAATTCATGCACAACGGCAAACAACAGTAAATATTTCTTTATTCCCTCCACCCCCTCCATGCTTGCCTCCCTGCGTCTGACCATGACCGATATCCTTGCAAAGATCGCCATGATCGATTTTGACGGTATTGCCCGGCGTTCCAATCTTCTTCTGGAAAATGTGAACAAGATCGTCCAGCCTCAAAAAGTGGATAAACTTATCACACAACTGGATAAATGTGTGGAATCCATCCGTAAAACTTCCGATACCCTCACAGATGTACTGGATAAAAAAGAGATCAATGACACTCTTGCTGATATCAAAAAGGCTGTCAATTCCATTGCCGTGCTTTCCACAGATATCCGTAAAAATATCAATGACTCCAATATCCCCGGAACGGTTGCCGGATTGCGGGATCTTACAGATGAGATAGAAGACTCCTCCAAAAATGTGAATAATACCATAGGCAAACTCAATGACGCCATTGATGCGTTAACGGAACTTGCCCAGTATTTGAATGATCATCCTTCCGCCCTGATCTATGGAAAAACCAGGGATGAAAAGTAATCAGGAAAGGAAATTTTTTCCCGCTTTTTCCTGATACTCTTCCGTAAAAAAGAGAGGCGTTTTTTTCAGCAGAGCCAAAATAAGATCTGCGCTTTTGCGGGCATCCAGCAGGAAACAGGCGGCATCGCCGAATTTTCCCTCCTGCAATGCCCCGTTTTCCCGGAGAAGCGGAGCAGCAAGGGAATAATATTTATTATGATGCCCATGATGCCGGAAAGAGGGAATACGGAAAAGAGAACCGTCGGGCTTTTCCAGAAAAAGATCGTAAGGATCTTTCTCAAACATGCCGGGAACAGGCAGAAACTCCTCCACGGCGTGAAAAAATGTACTGCATGAAATACTTTTTGTACCGATAAAAAGTATTCTGGCATTCCGGTCATATAATTTTCCCCAGGGGGATTTTCTGGCACAGGGGGTGGAAAAATTTTCATGTCCGGAACAGAATTTGACGGCATCTTTTCCGTATGCCGCCACAGAATGTGTGGGGTGCAGGGATCGGATCACTCCATCTCTTTTCCGGAACATTTCTGTAAGAAGCCCCACCACAGAAGGCGTCTTTTCCGGAGAAAAGATCTTTTCTTTCTTTCCATATATATCATAGGAAAGGGTGGGAAAAACAAGCAGTCCCGTTTTTTCAAAATGATCCATAAGCACATCCAGAACAGTTTCTGCGCCATTTTCCACTTCTCCGATACTTTTCATGGAAGAGTGAACAAGAACGGTATCAGACGGCAGAAGCCCCAGTTGGATGAGATCCTGTTTTAATGAAGAATAACTATGCATAAAAAGGTTCCAAACATAAAAAACCCCGCTGCAATTTTGTTTACGGCGGGGAAAAAAAGTTTGAGGATTGAAATACCCCCGTTTTATCAGTCTTTCAGAATGGCTGTTCCCACGCCTTTTTCTGTGAAGATTTCCAGAAGAAGGGAATGAAGGATCCTTCCATCGATCATGTGTACTTTACTTGTACCCGCTTCCAGTGCTTCCACACTGCTTTTGATCTTGGGCAGCATCCCGCCGGAAAGGACTTTTTCCTCAATGAGACGGGGCACATCGGAAATGTGGATCTGGGAGATGAGAGAAGTTTCATCTTCCGGATCGCGCAATACGCCGGGGACATCACTTAAAAATACCAGTTTTTCCGCTTTCAGAGCCTTGGCGATCTCACAGGCTGCGGTATCGGCATTGATGTTATAGGTCTGTCCGAAGAAATCCACGGCAAGGGGGGTAATGACAGGGATGAAACCGTAAGAAATGGCATCCAGGATGGGGTCGGTATTCACGGCAATAACTTTGCCCACAAACCCGATATCCACTTTTTCCCCTGTGGCGGGGTCGCTGGAATAAAGTTTTTCTGCCCGCAGGATGGATTTACCGGAAATGGAAACGCCTTTGCTGTCATGTTCTTTGATGGCATCCACAAGGGCTTTATTGGTATTGTTGTGCAATACATCGTCCACCACATTGATCGTTTCGCTATCGGTGATACGCAAGCCGTTGAAGAACTTTGTTTCCACACCCAGTTCTTTGAGTCTGGCACTGATGGCTTTGCCGCCGCCGTGAACCACAACGACTTTGATTCCAATAGCGCGCAGAAGTACAATATCCCGCATGGTCTTTGCCGTCAAAGCCGGATCTTCCATGGCGCTTCCGCCGAATTTTACAACAACGATACTGCCCTGGAATTTCTGTATATAGGGGAGTGCTTCAATAAGCACATCCGCTTTTTTGATAAGTTTATCCATTGTTTCTTCCTTATAATAAAATTGTTTTCCTCAATCAGGTACGGTAATCCGCATTGATCTTCACATAGTCATAGGTAAAGTCCCCTGTCCAAACGGTTGCAGAACTCTGCCCTTCCCCCAGATCCACCTTTACGGCAAATTCTCTTCTTTTCATCACTTCCGCCATTTTACTTTCCTCTGTTCCTGCGGGAAGTCCCCCTTTGATCACCGGGATCTCATCAAAGAAAAGAGTAAAGTTTTCCGGATCGAACTTTGCACCGGAATAACCGGCGGCGGCAAGGATGCGGCCCCAGTTGGGATCTCCGCCGAACCAGGCGGTTTTGCAAAGGGGGCTGTTGGCAATGGCACGGGCGCATTTTTCCGCATCGGAATCACTGCCTGCGCCGGAAACTTCCACACTGATAAATTTGGTCACGCCCTCGCCGTCGTACACAATGGCACGGGCAAGATGACCCGTAACCATATTCAGGGCTTCGGCAAAAATCTTTTCCCCGGCACTGTCTTTCTTTATCTCCACATCAGAACAGCCGTTGGCAAAAACGATGACCGTATCATTGGTACTCATGTCATTATCCACGGTGATGCGGTTGAAACTGTTTTCCACACTTGAAGCAAGAAGAGTTGACAAAAGGGCATTATCTATTTTTGCGTCAGTGGTAACACAACAGATCATTGTGGCATGAGGTGCGGCAATCATTTTCGGTGAGATCATTCCCGCCCCTTTGCACATACCGCCGATGGTGACTTTTTTCCCGTTGAGAGTAAAGGAAACCGCCAGTTCTTTGGGGCAGGTATCGGTAGTCATGATTGCTCTTGCGGCAGCGGCTCCCCCCTGTGAGGAAAGAGTTTCTGCGCCAAGTCTGATCCCATTGACGATCTTATCCATGGGAAGCTGGTCTCCGATGTGACCGGTGGAGGCAACCAGAACCTGACAGGCTTCCACATTCAGGATCTTTGCCGCTTCTTCTGCTGTTTTTCTGGAATTATTGTATCCTTCCAGACCGGTACAGGCATTGGCGACCCCGCTATTGATGACCATAGCGCGGACAGTTTTACTTTTTTCACAGATCTCCCGGCAGTAACGGACGGGAGCGGCGCAAAAAAGATTGCTTGTGAATGTTCCGGCAAAAGAACAATCTTTTTCGGAGTAGAGAAGAGCCATATCGGGATTTCCGCTCTGTTTCAGCCCCGCAACGGCTCCGGAGGCAAGGAATCCGGCAGGAGAGGTCACTCCGCCGTTATCCACAAAATCAAAACTGTTGTTTTTCTCTTGCATTTTTCTTTTCCTGTATGTTGAAAAATTGAAATTTTCTTTATTCGGGTTTCTTCCCTTCGCTGGCGCGTACCTTTATGGCGATCCCGCCTCTGGGCATAAAGTCGCCGATCACTTCCATCCAGCGGGGGGAACAGGCGGCGGTAAGGTCGGTAAGGATACGGTTGACCGCCTCTTCATGGAATGTATTGAAATTGCGGAAGGAGAAAAGATAAAGTTTGAGTGCCTTGCTTTCGATACATTTTTTGTCTGCAATATAATTGATGGTGATATGACCGTAATCCGGCTGATTGGTCACAGGACACAGTGAAGAATATTCCGGGCAGTCAAAGGTGATGACATAATTGCGGTTGGGATAGGCATTGTCAAAAGTTTCCAGTTTTGCCTCATTGGGATTGGCAGGGTATTCTGTATGATTGCGGTTGAGCAATGTAAGGGAAGAGTGGATCATTTCTTTCCCGGAAACAACTGATTTCCCTTTTAAAGCAGATTTTTCTGCACTCTTTTTTGTGCCGGCAGTATTTTTTTTCATCCCGTACTCCTTTTTCTGTTTTCCAAAAAACATATTACAATTTTCTGAAAAAAACCGTTTTTTTCCATTTTATTCCATTAATATAGCACAGAATTGCGAATTTTGCGAAACAAAATCAAAAAAATACTTGACCAAATTACAATTCTGTAATATATTAAAGTAGTGTGGGACTTGTAAAAAGGTCTGAAACAAATTATATTATTACAGCATTTAATGAAATCAAAATAATAAAAAAGGGAGAGAAGAAAATGAATCTTCTGAAAAAATCCTTGCTGATCCTGACCCTTATGGTAGTTGTCGGGGTGTCCGCCCATGCTTATTCCGATGAATATGAACGCTATCCTGTCTGGGATCAGATCATCCGTAAACTGGGCCGTGGGATCACCAATACAGCATTCGGCGTACTTGAATTCCCCATCAAATGGTTTGAAGTGAATAATGAAGAAGGTGGTTTTGCCGCCATTACCTATGGTACATTCCGTGCGCTGGGATATTTTGTTGTGCGTGAAGTGGTGGGGATCGTGGAAATCCTGACATTCCCCGTACCGCTGCCGGGATGCTCGTATATTCCTGACAGTCCTGAATGGGGTTACGGCCCCATCATCAGACCGGAATGGGTCATTACTCCGGCACAGGATAAATATGGATTTGTTTATCCGGAACTGGATACGCTGAAATAACCGTTCATCCGTTTTATAAAGAATTCAGGCGTTGTCCCTTTCCGGACTGCGCCTTTTTTTGTCACAACAACTATAAGGAGTTCAACATGACAAAAAAGTGTTTCCGCTTTAAAAGTATATTCTTTCTTTTTCTTATGCTTTTTGCTGTGATCCTTTCTGCCGGAAGCAGAACCTCTTACCGGGATGCTTCCGGACGCTTTCAGGGCTCTGCAACAAGCAATGGAAACAGAACCTCCTACAGGGATGCTTCCGGACGCTTTCAGGGCTCTGCAACAGTCAATGGAAACAGAACCTCCTACAGGGATGCTTCCGGACGCTTTCGGGGCTCTGCAACAGTCAACGGAAACAGGACCTCCTACAGGGATGCTTCCGGACGCTTTCAGGGCTCTGCAACAAATATGGGAAACAAAACCATATACAGAGATGCCTCCGGAAGGATCACCGGAAGCAGCACAAAAAACGGCAATATCACCATCTACCGGGATGCTTCCGGCAGAGTCACTGGAAGAAGCAGTAAATAAAACAGAAACACTCTGAATAAAAAACAACATAAAGGCAGTATTATTTATGAAAAAGTTTTTCATTCCCACCATCATTATTTCCACTCTTTTTTCGGCTTTTTGCGGCGAGATCCATGTACGCACACAAGGGGATACCCCTCATGAGCAGCTTGCCGCAAGGGAGTTGAAAAGTTATGGAAAAAAATGTTCAGCGCCCTCCGCAAAATTTTTCCTCGCCACAGCGGATAATAAAAATATCCCTTCTTTCATTGCAGAAAAACTGAAAAACAGTCCCCATAACGAAACATTCTATATCTATACACTTCCTGAAAGCAAAGAAATTCTCATCGCCGGAAAAAACAAGTGGGGGATGCTTTTCGGAGCCTGTGAATTTATCCGTAAATACTGGAACGTATATTGGCTTTTCCCCGGTGAAGCGGGCGAATGTCTGCCTGCAAAAACACCTGCCGTACCGGAAAAACTGGATCTTTTTGTGGAACCGGGCATGAAACAGATGGGGGCATGGGTATATTCCGGTCTGGAAAAAAGAAAAGTACCCTGGAAAAGAACGGATGCGCCCTTGTGGATGCTCCGCAATAAAGCCTATCCCGCCGGACGAAGCAGTGATGCACTGGTCAATAAAGTAACTCCCCCTCCGGCAAGAGGCGGTGGTGGCCATCTGACCTTTGAAGTGGCTGTTCCCAATGATCCTTATTACAAAACCCATCCGGAATATTTCCCCCTTGTAAACGGGAAACGGCTGGAAGACAAGGGACATCACGGAAAAACAAGATTCCCTGTTCAGAGATGCGTGACCCATCCGGAAGTAAAGAGACTTGTAAAAGAATACATCCTTGCCTGGACCCTGAAAAATCCTTCTTCCGTTTTCTATATGGGCGCAGCAGATAATCCCAATGTATGGTGCCGCTGCCCCTCCTGTACTGAACTGGCAACCGGAAAAGATGGAAAATACAACGCCACAAACCTCTATCACACTTTCTATTCTGAAATAGCAGAAGAGATCTATAAAAAGAATCCGGCAGCAAAACTGTATATCTATATTTATCTGGATTACCGGGATCTCCCCACAAAAGGAAATATCCGGTATGACAACCGTATTCTGGGTCGTTACTGCGCCCACGGAAGATGTATAGCCCACACTCTGGATGATAAAAACTGTGAGATGAATCCCCGTTATCACAAAGAATATCTTGCCTGGAAAAAACTGGCAAAAAATACCACTCTGGGAGATTATTATTTCAATTCCAATGTCCCCTACTGCCCCCATGAATATGTTTTTGCCGCCGATTTGAAAAAGTGTGCACAATACGGGGAAAATGCCTACGGGACCCACATAACCGATACAAGAGTATATACCAACTGGCAGTTTGTCTATTGCATCGCCGCTCTCCCATGGACTCCTTATGTCGATATAGATCGATTTATGGATGAGATCTATACTGCCGCATACGGCAAAGCTGCTGTTCCCATGAAAAAATATCACGCTTTCCGCAGGAAACTCTGGGACAATGCTCCCGGTCATGCCTGGTATCCGGGGCCCGACAGAGGGGCTTACTGCCTGGCACTTCCGGAGGATGAAAAATTTCTTCTTTCTCTTCTTGCCGAAGGGGAAAAACTTGCAGCAGGAGATAAAAAAATCCTTACCCGTATCGCCATGGAAAAAGATAATCTCATCAATATCTGGGGAAAAGGAGCTGCCGGGATCCGGAAGATGAGAAATGCCACAAGGAATGTCCCTGCCTCACCCCGGAAAGGCAAAATCGTCATTGACGGAAAAATAGATGAAATGGACTGGCAGAAAGCGGAAGTACTGGATTCTTTCCAGAGCGTTGTCACCAAAGGCCGTCTGGCAGAAGCTACTTATGTAAGAGTATTGTATGATAAAGACTACTGGTATATTTCCTTTGTCTGTATGAATGACAAAGGAGTCAGCCCCCTTGTGGCAAAAGCCAAAGTAAGGGATCAGGGGATCTCTCTGGACGATGCGGTGGAATTTTTCATCGCCCCGCCGGATAATGCCCCCTATTACCACTTTATGTCCAACAGCATCGGAACCATCTATGACGCAAAACTTATCGACAAAAGTTTTGATTCAAAAATGGAATTGAAGACCTCCATTGAAAAGACCGCTGGACAGTGGAAGCGAAGATCCCGGTAAAACCCATGAATGTAAAGGAGATCAGAAACGGGGAACTCTGGCAGATGCACTTCTGGCGTACCATCCGCAATCTTCTGCCTCCGGCAGATATGGACAGAGGCGGTATCGACGGAGTCTGGCCCCATAAACAACCCCAGTTCCGTTTTGTCCCCATTGGAAGAAGCGTCATTAAAAACGGTTCTTTTACAGAAAATGACCCGAAAAAAGGTTTTGCCAAATACTGGGGCATTTTGAAACGCGGCGGGAAAAATACGGTAGAGATCCTGAAAGGAAGCCGCAACAATGCAAAATTCCATAAAGGGGGATTGATTTATCAGCACTTTGCTCTTTTAAATGCGGGAAGCCGGCAGAAAGGGCATCAGATTGATGTAACAATTACCGCAAAGGGAAAAGGAAATCTCCTTTTTTACATCAATACCTTTATTGATTCCAAAGATGAATTCGGTAAAACAAAACGCACTCCGGTAAAAAGAGAAAAATATACACGGAATGTGAAACTGACAGAAAAAGAAACGCAATACAAATTTTCCTTTGATCTGATCCCGCAGGAACAGTGTTATATCTATTTACGCAGTGACGATTGTACCGTTTTCAATGTCAGCGGCGCTGCAACAGAAAAAAATATCACACAGCACCCGGTCAGAAAATAAGATCCCGGAAAACAGACCGTAAACCGTAACCATAAGTAAAATACCCCTTTACCGTAAAAAGATAAAGGGGGCGCAGAAAGCGGCTTTTGGAAGTGAGAAAAAGGCGGCTTTTATAGTAAAAAGCTGATTTTTTCAGCATGAAAAGATTTTCCTGCGGACACTCATGGAGGGCTTTTTCTGTAAGTCTTTCCCATGCTTTTTCCGCATGGATATAAGAATCATATATTTCCGTATCCACCCCTTTCCGGTGTTTGGCAAACAATGCTTTCACCCGTCCGGCAAATCCTGCCGGACGCTCCTGGATGGATTGATTTTCCCCGTGACGGCAATGGAGAGTAAGGCTTTCATACACACAGCGCATTTTCCCTCTTCCTGCACAAAGTTCCGCTATGAAAAGATCGTAGGAATCCAGTTGGGGAATGGGCAGAAGGATATGGAGAAAAGAACGGCGGAAAGCAATATTATGCCCGTAAAGCATAGGGGTACGCAATAAATGTCTGATCCCCTTTCCGGCATTGATGTCTTCTGCTTTTTCCGGTGTAAAATTTACAGTATCGGCAGTACCGTATCCTAACGGGGCAAGCTGAAAATCCACCATTGAGGAATTACAGAATACTACATCACAATCCGTGTGTTCCATTAATTCGGCAAGCAGTCTTTCCACCTTATTTTCTTTCCATACATCATCCTGATCGCAGAGAAAAATAACATCTCCGGAGGCAAGACTCATCCCTTTTGCAAAGTTCTGTGTAGGGCCGAGCTGTTTTTCATTTTTGAAATATTTGACGGGACAGGGGGCAATTTTTTCCGTACTTTTCACAAGTAAAGCAAGGGTGTCACCGGGGGAATCATCACAAAGAATGATCTCATCAGGTGTCCGGCTCTGCCGGAAAAGACTTTCCAACTGCCGGACAATATATTTTTCTCCGCAATATGCGGCAATGACAATGCTTACTTTTGTCATATCCTTCCCCGATTTTCAGATATTCATCCCCGGAGCCGGCGCGATCCCCCGGGGATAACTGCCCAGCACCACAAGATCCAGAACTTTTTCCTGTAAACGCGTTAAAAGTCTCATTACCTTTTCATCCTGCATATGTCCTTGCAGATCTACAAGGAAAAAGTATTTTCCTTCATCTTTTTCCGTTACCTCACGGGAGGGGAGACTTCCGGCAATATGCAGAGAGGTCTCTTCATCCTTGAAGGGGGCAAGAGCCTCGAACAATGCTCCGGGCCGGTCGGGCAGAGCAAAAAAGAGAGAGGTTTTATCGTCTCCTGTCGCCCCGGTATTCTGTTTCCCCACGATCATATACCGGGCAAAGGCAGAGGCGCTGTCCGATACAGAAATGGATTTGCCGCAGATCTCCGCACAGATCTTCAATCTTCCGGAAGCAAAAAACTTGCAGCAATGGGCATCCAGGCCTTCCAGGAAAATACTTTCAGGAATACAACCGTAATCACATCTTCCGGAAACCACATCTTCCAGAATGGCACGGATGGAACCTTCCGGTTTGTAAAGGACACTGTTGCCGAATTTTGTCACAGCGGCAAGATGGGTACACGCACCCTCTGAACCGAAATAGGCGATCCGTAATCCATGTTCCAGAGCCAGTGCTCCGGACATGATCTCCCGGTAGATGGCAAAAAGAGTTACATCTTTCATCGGACCGCAATTCAGACGGCTTACTTTTTCATATACTTTCCGTTCCCGTTCAGGCACGTATATAGCACTTGCCGTATCTTTTTTAAATGCCCCCACTTTCTGCACAGTGGAATATCTTTCATTAAGCAAAGAAACGATCTTTGCATCCAGTTCGTCTATTTTTTTACGCAATTCATCCAGAGTTTCCGCCATGATACTCTCCCTTTTTCCTGTCCGGAAGATAAAAAAGCAATTGTTTACCATATAATTTAACACCTTTTTTTTTTATCGCAAGAGTTCCGGCAAAAAAAGCCCGTAAAAAAGAGTTGACTTCTAAAAGGGCGGCTGTATATTAATAGGCACTGTTTTCATTCACAAAGACTTTCTGAAAAGGATCTGCTATGCCTGTTATTGTAAAAACTGTTCTTCTGCTTGCCGCCTCCAACCTTTTTATGACCTTTGCCTGGTACGGACATTTGAAAAATCTCTCTTCCAAGCCCTGGTATATTGCCGCTCTTGCAAGTTGGGGGATCGCTTTTTTTGAATATATGATCCAGGTACCTGCCAACCGTATCGGTTACGGTCAGCTTTCCCTTGCCCAGTTGAAGATCCTGCAGGAGGTCATCACATTATCCCTCTTCATCCCCTTTTCCATGCTTTACATGAAAGAAGGCTTCAAACTGGATTTTGTCTGGGCGGCGCTCTGTATGGTGGGGGCGGTCTACTTTATGTTCCGCCATTAAGAACATTTTCTGCAACGGTAAACGAAAGCCGGCGGCAGATTTTTCCATACGACAGAAGAAGTCTCCACTCTGGTAAAATTTTCATCCAGTTTCTTCCGGAAGAGCCTTCCGGCAGGAAGAAGCGGGCAATGAATGTAACTGAATGTGCAGAACCATCCGTCCCCGGCAAGAGTGGAGGTGATTGCCGAAAGCAATTCATTTTGCAAAGCATCCGGAAAAAGCGCCCAGGGAAGTCCGGAAATAATGGTATCCACCCGGGCAAGTCCTTCTTTTCTTGCGATTTCCGGCAGATTTACCGCACTCTCATTATATACTTTCACTTCCGGGAAATTTTTCCGGAAAGTTTCCAGTACGGAAACATTCAGTTCCACCGCAAAAAATCGGGCATCCGGAGCCTTCTTTTTCAGGATCGCACCGGTCAGTGCCCCGGTTCCGGGACCGAGTTCCACAATAGAAGAAACATTCTCCAATCCCGTAAAGGAGGTGATCTCCTGCGCCAGAAAGGGGGAACTGGGACAGCAGGCTCCAACAGTAAAAGGATTTTTCAAAAATTGGAATGTTAAAGAATTTCTATCCATAAATCTTTTCAATCAGGGAAGTTATACCTTTAAAAACAAAAGAATATGGTATTATAATATGCCTTGAAGAAAAAATCAAGTTTATTTTATTATTTTCTTTCTTTATTTACCCGTTTCCAGCGTTCCGTTCCAGAAAAGCCTGCCCGTCATACCCCTGAATATGTTTATCTTCCAACGCTTTTTCCAGACGCTTTGCCGCATACAGGCAGTATTCTTCCTCCTGTTCTATCCCGCAGAAATTCCGCAATAATTTTCTTGCGGTGACAAGAGTCGTTCCGGAACCCATAAAAGGATCGAATACAAAATCCCCCTCTCTGGAACTGGCAAGGATGAGTTTTGCCATGAGCTTTTCCGGCTTCTGGGTGGGATGGAGCGTATTTTCCGGCATGGACCAGTAGGGAACGGTTATGTCATTGAGAAAATTGGAGGCGGCAGTAAGGCGGAATCTGCCTTCACTTGTTTCCTCCCAGTCTTTGGGAACGCCGTTTGCTTTGTAGGGAGCAATGACCTTTTTCCGCAGTTTCACTGCATCCGCATCGAAGTAGTAACTGCCCGAACAAGTGGCAAACCAGATATCTTCCGCACAATTTTTCCAGTTGCTTTTTGCCCCTCTGCCTTTTTCCCGCTGCCATGTGATCCGGTTGCGGATGATAAAACCGCACTCTTCCAGAGCCAGTTGAATGGCTCCGCAGGAATTCCAATCCCCGCAAAGATACAGAGAAGCATCCTTTTTCAGAAGCCGTTTCAAGGGCAGAAGAAAACTTTTCAGATAAAGCAGATATGCTTCCGTTGTGGTTTTACGGAAATGAAAACGCCGGAAATTTTTATCCAGATTATAGGGGGGATCCAGAATCAGAAGATCCACAAAATGGGAGGGCAGAAATTCAAAAAGGGAAAAAAGATCCCCCCTGATGATCCGGTTTGTGATCTCCGCACCGGTAAGAATTTTTTCCGGAACACAAAGAGATTTCAGGAGTCTGTCTCTTTCATCCGGCAGGATCGCAAGAGTCCTGTTTCTCGGAGAGGGGATTTCTTTCATCATACTTCTTCTTTCCGCAAGCAGATCCTTTTCTGCCGGAAAATCATTCTTGCCTTATGCCTGCGCTTTCTTTGAGGCGTAATACTCTTCCACTTTTCTGCCCACATCCAGGAATCCCACATCAGTAGAATAGATCTGTTTGTAACATTCAAAAGCCTCATCCACTCTGCCCATACCGGACAATGCCTCCCCTTTGTAGTAGAGAGCCTGCATTTTACTCTTATCCATGACCGGCATCTCGGCAAGAGCGGCATCAAACTGGTCAAGAGCCATATCAAACTGTCCTTTGGCGGAAAGACATCTGCCCAGATAGACGATACTCATAAGTTTTCTCTGGGGATTGCGTCTTGCCTGCTGGAATTGTTCCAGTGCCCGGTCATAATCCGCCAGTTCCCAGTAGATGAGAGCCAGTTCATAACGCATCTGCAAGTCGTTGGGGTAACTTGTCACCCTGCTTTCCGCCCGTTCCACTCTGTAAGCAAGGATGCGGTCTTTTTCCGCCTGGATCTCTTCTGCCGGAGCGTGGTCGATTTCCAATCTTTTTACGGTTACTCCGGAAAGGGCTACCGTTGCTTTTTCGATCTCCCGGTCAATGACAGGGTCAAGATTACCTTGCAGTTTCACAAGGGCATTATAAGCATTGATGGCATCCTGGAAACGGTTCACCCGGTAGTAAAGTTCCGCTACTTTCCGGTAGTTATCCAGCGTAGCCTGTCCGGCATTGATATTTTTTTCATAGCGGGAGATCAGTTCCCTTATATCCTCTTCGGAACGGATGATACGGTCACCTTTTTCCAGATCATCGGTTTTGGGAGCGGAACTTCCGGGGATATTGCTTTTACTTGAACCGTCATCCACAAATTTGGCAGTACCGAGGGAAGCAAGGGCGGCGGCTTCCCGCAAGGCGTGCTGTTTTTCCAGATCTCTGGGATATTTTGTGGCAAAATACTGGCGAACTTTCACGATACGGGCATGATCCTCTTTTTCTGTCAGAGGCTCCAGAAGTTTGAGCAATACTTCCTCATCGTCTTTATTGCCCGCAAGGATAAAATCATAGGACTGGATGGCAAGATCATATTCTTCCAGTTCCATTGCAGCATCGGCAAAAAAGAGAAGTGCCTTTTTGTTCAGTACTTTTGCGGCGGCTTCTTCCGCATATTTCAAAGCCTCCATGGGATCTTTTTTCAGGTAAAGCGTCCCTTTGGTGATGTCACCGGACTGACGCAGGGAAGCAAAAAACTTCGCAACGGCATTCATTCCGGCAGTTTTGGCTTTTTCCGCCGCACGCAAATCGTTTCTTGCCTCTTCAAAACCGGGACAGGCAAGGACGATATCTTTCAGAAGAGTGATCCCGTATTCCAGATTTCCCTGTTTGATGACCTCTCTTGCTTTACCGTAAACACTTCTTACCGCCGGGGCAAGCTGCTGATAGGTTATTTTTGTAATAGCCATATTTCCTCCGTTTCAAAAAAATTCACCATCCTGTAATTGTACTTTTTCAGGTATTTTTCCGTCTTTTTACAGGTTTTTTTTTGCTTTTTTCTTTTTTTGTGCTAATTTTATCAATAATTATTATAATTTCAAGAGTTTTTTTTTCAAGGAACAAATAGAAAATAATGGGAATTTTTTCAAAAAAAATCAATACTTTCGATGATACTGCCGCTTCTTTATGCACTGCACCGGGGGGAGCAATAAGCATAATCCGCATTACGGGCAGCGGGGCTTTGGATGTTGCGGAAAAGGTCTGGAAGGGAAAAAGTTCTTTACGGAAAAAGGAAAACTGCCGCAAAGTACTTCTGGGAAAAACCATTGCAGGAGATGAGCCCTGCATCGCTTTTTACATGAAAGCACCCCACAGTTACACCGGAGATGATACAGTGGAACTGCAATGTCACGGCGGCAGTATAGCTCCGGGCAGATTGCTCAAAGCCGTACTGGACGCCGGTGCAAGACAGGCGGAAGAGGGGGAGTTCACCCGCAGGGCATTTCTCAATGGGAAACTGGATCTTTCCCAGGCGGAGGCGGTGGCGGATCTGATCGGAGCAAAAAGCAATGCCGCAGCAGATCTTGCTCTTTCCCAGCTTTCCGGAATGCTCCGGAATAAGATCCACTTCTGCACAGAAAAACTTTTTCATGTGATCGCTGAAATCGAATCCCGTATGGACTTCCCGGAAGAAGATCTTTCCTGGCAGAGTACAGAAGAGTTGCTTGATGAATTATCCGTTATCCGGGAAAAAATCGAAAAACTGCTCGCCACAAGGCAGAGGGGGACTGTTTTGCGGGAGGGTGTGAAACTTGTGATCGCCGGAAAACCCAATTCCGGCAAATCCAGTCTGCTCAATACCCTCCTCGGTTACGAAAGAGCCATTGTCACCGATATAGCAGGCACGACAAGAGATACTCTGGAGGAAATGGCCTCTTTCCGCAATATCCCCGTCCGGCTTTCCGATACAGCCGGAGTAAGGGAAAATACAGATGATACCATCGAAAAAATGGGTATAGAACGCAGCCGGGAAACCATCCGGCAGGCGGAAGTACTCTTCTGGGTGGCGGATCTGACAGACCCGCAAACCCTTGAAGACCCGTTTTTCTCCCTTGAAGAACTGCCGGAGAATACTTCTCTCATCCTCGTATGGAACAAGACCGATCTTCTGGTGGATAAGGAGACAGAAAAGGCAAAAGGGGAAAAAGGCTTTACAGAATTCCGGGATGGAAGGAAAGTGCCCTATGTATGTATTTCGGCAAAAGAAGATGAGGGTATAGAATCTCTGCTGGATGTTTTTCAGGAGGAAGTTCTTGCCGGAAAAGAGTTCTCCTCCGGAGAGTCTGCCATATCGTTGCGGCATGAAAAAGAATTGGAAAAAGCACTGCAGGCACTTATACAGGCGCAGGAAGTTTTGCAAATGGAAGAGTGGGAGCTTGCCGCCTCCTCCCTGCGTAACGCGTCGGACTTTCTGGGCTGTATCACGGGAGAAACCGCATCAGCAGATATTCTGGATGAGATTTTTTCCAGATTCTGCATAGGAAAATAATTCAAAAATCACCTTATAACGAAAGGAATTTATATGAACGACGAAAAAGAATTTCCCTTCATTCTTGAAGAGGATCAAACCGACATCTGGTGTAACTGCACAAGACACATTTTCAAATTCCAGGGCTGCGAAGCCTGGATCGTGGAACCCGGGAAAGATGAACTCCGGGGAAAATATTTTTCTTCCAACCTGCCGGAAGAAAAGAAAGTAAGAAAATGGTTCTGGGTCCCCCAGTGGCCCACCGCATTCCCGGAACGCAACGGGGTCAATGAACTTCTCGCGCTGGGCTATTACATGGTCCATGTGAATATTCACGATACTTTCGGCAATGCCGCAGGTATGAAGAGGATCCGGGATTTCTACGATTTCCTGCGCAGTATGGATTTTGCAGAAAAAGGCGCATTTATCGGCATGAGTTACGGCGGACTTTATACCATGAGGATCCTTGCGGAATTCCCGGAGATCGGCAGCTGTGCCTATCTGGATGCACCGGTCTGCAATTTGAACTTTCTGGAATTTACCAATGGCGACCGTACCGGTACGGCGGAAGCATACGGTCTGGACTGTGTGGATGATTTGAAAGATCATCCCCTTTCCCCGATAAACAACTATATGCCCCTTGTCAAAGCAAAGATCCCCCTCTATCTGCTTCTTCCCCTTTGCGACAGAACAGTGGAACCGGAAACAAACGGCGCCTTACTTGCTGAACGCTATGCGGCAGCAGGCGGCCCCATTACTTTGGTGAACCGGCCGGCATGGGGACATCATCCCCACGGAATGGATAATCCTCTTGAACTGGTCAAATTCATCCTGAAATATACCTGGAATGTATGAAAAAGGAATCTTTTGTGGATATAAAACGCTTTCTTTTTTTCGGGGCGCACCCGGATGATGCAGAGGAACTTTTCGGCGGAACTGCCGTGAAACTTGCCCGGAAAGGGCATATTGTGAAGTTTGTCTCCATGTGCAACGGGAACTGCGGTCATTTTTCCCCTGAATATGCCGGAATAGAAGGAGGGAAAAAACTTGCTGCAAGACGGAAAAAGGAAGCGGAAAGATCCGCAGAGATCGGCGGAATAAGTGAGTATGAGATCCTGGATCACAGCGACTGCACACTCCAGGCCGATCTGGCAGTAAGAGAGGAAACAGTCCGGATCATCCGCAGATTCAAACCCCATGTGGTCATCTCCCACCGGGATTGCGATTACCATGCGGATCACAGGGCGGCAGGAAGAGCGGTCATGGATGCCGCCTACCTTTTGAAAGTGCCGCTCTACTGTCCCGATACCCCCATTCCGGAGATCAATCCGGTTTTCGCTTATTCCTATGACTGTTTCACCGATCCTGTTCCATTCCGGGCGGATGCAGTTGTGGAAGTGGATTCTGTTATGGAAACCAAACTTGCCATGATGGATTGTCATGAATCCCAATTTCTGGAATGGCTGCCGTGGGACAGGATAGACAAAGACTTTTCCATTGACAGAAATTCCCCGGAGGCAAGGCGTTCCTACATTAAAAATGAGTGGCTGGCAAGCAACAGGGAAGCTGCGCAGAAAGCGGAAGAACTTCTGAAAAAAACCTACGGGGAAGAAAAGGGAGCCCAAATCCGTTATGCAGAAAGTTTTCAATTTTCCCAGTATGGAGAGAATGTCTCCCTTGAAGAATTCCGAGCCCTTTTCTCTGTCGGAGAGTAAAAAGGTTGTTCCCTCTGTTCCGGAAAACGCCTCCGGAACGGAGGAAAACTCCCCACTATGCACATTCTTGAAATTTTTCAAGTCTTTTCTGCAATTTTTTTACAGAAAAAATTTCACATTTTCCCCCGTTTTTTCCGGTTTGCACGGTTGAAAAAAATCTTCATTACGGTATTTTAAATGGCGAAAAGAATTTTGGACTGAAAAAAAACGGAAAAAAACAGAGGTTTTATATGCCGGAATTGGAAAATATTTGCCGTAAAGCAAGGAAAAGCGCGCTTCTCCTTGCCTGTGCGTCTTCCGCAGATAAAAATCAATGGCTTCTTGCCATGGCAAAAGCTCTGGAAGAAAATACCGCCACCATCCTTGCGGCAAACAGGATCGATCTGGAAAAAGGCGCGGCAAAAGGTTTGTCCGGAGCCATGCTGGACAGATTGCGTCTGGATGAAAAAAGAGTGAAAGGGATGGCTGACGCTCTCCGTTATGTTACTACTTTACCTGATCCTGTGGGGGAGGAATTATCCTCTTTCACCAGGGAAGACGGTCTTCTCATCAAAAAAGTTTCCGTTCCCGTAGGAGTGATGGGCTTTATCTATGAATCCAGACCCAATGTGACCACCGATGCTGCCTCCCTCTGTCTCAAATCCGGCAATGCCGTAATCCTGCGGGGCGGTTCGGAAGCCTTTGCCTCCAACTGCGCCATCGGAGATATCGTGATCGCGGCGGCGGAAAAAGCCGGGATGCCGGAAGGGGCAGTCACTCTCATAAGAGATACCTCCCATGAAACGGTCAATGCGCTTTTGAAAATGGATCAGTATATCGATCTTATCATTCCCAGAGGCGGGGAAAGATTGATCCGGACTGTGGTGAAAGAATCCACGATCCCTGTGATCAAACATTATAAGGGAGTCTGCCATCTTTACGTGGATAAGGAAGCGGATATCCCCATGGCTCTTGCCATTCTGGAAAACGGTAAATTCCAGCGGCCGGGAGTCTGCAATGCTCTTGAAACCATTCTGATACACGAGGATATTGCCTCACAGTTCGTTCCGGAAATGAAAAAACTTTTTGCGGAAAAAGGTTTGAAAAAGGTTTACGGAAGTGAAAAATACTGTTCAATGGATGAAAATGCCCAAATGATCCCGGAGGAAAATTATTCCAATGAGTATCTGGATACCATCATTTCCGCAAAAATCGTTTCTTCTGCGGAAGAAGCGGTAGATCACATCAATTTCTACGGTTCCGGTCACAGTGACAGTATCGTTACTGCCAACGGCAGAACCGCTGAATATTTCCAGAATTATGTTGATTCTGCCACAGTTTACTGGAACGCCTCTACAAGATTTACCGATGGCGGCGAATTCGGTATGGGGGCGGAAATCGGCATAAGTACGGATAAATTGCACGCAAGAGGTCCTATGGGTCTCAAAGAATTAACAACCTATAAATACAAAATTTACGGCAACGGCCAGATTAGAAAATGATTTTATTGACAGCATCTGTTGTAACACTTGGATGCCGGCTGAACCAGGCGGATTCCTCTCTCATTTGCGACCGGCTTCGCAAATGCGGGTTTGAGATCGTTTCTGAAAACAGCGAAGAAAGTCCGAGTCTTATTGTAGTAAATTCCTGCGCAGTAACGGAAACTGCAGCAAAAAAGACCCGTCAAACCCTGAAACAACTGCGGCATGACCACCCCTATTCCTATCTGGTCTTCACCGGTTGTTCCGCCAACTTGCAGAAACAGGAAGGAACCAGCGACAATCTGGAATATGATGTACTGCTGTCCGCGGACAAAAAGGATGAGTTGGAGTCTCTCCTTTCCCGCCGTTTCAATATCGACAAAAAGAAACTTTCTGAAAATGTGAAAAATAAAGAAGAGACGGATAAAAACTCCCCTCTTGCTCCGGATCTGTTCCGGGAACACGCGTTTGCCTATACCCCCTTCAAGCACCGTGCCAATTTGAAGATCCAGGACGGCTGCAATAATTTCTGCTCCTATTGTATCGTCCCCTACACCAGAGGCAGGGAACGGTCAAGAGATGCCCGGGAAGTCATAGAGGATTTCCGCAATATCGTGGCAAACGGCTTCAAGGAGATCATTCTTACGGGAGTGAATACCTGCCAGTATGAGTGCGGCTCTCTGCGGATAACGGGATTGATTGAAAAACTGCTGAAAGAGGTGGAAGGAAATTACCGTATCCGTATCGGCAGTCTGGAACCCGGTGAAACTCTGTATGAACTCATTGACTATATGGCGGAAGAAAAACGCATCTGCAACTTCCTGCATATCCCCCTGCAATCCGGTTCAGATACCATCCTCAAAGCAATGGGGAGAAAATATACAGCCGATGAATACAGAAAAATGGCTCTCTATGCCAGAAAAAAAATCGCCGATCTGCATCTGGGGTGCGACTATATCACAGGCTTTCCCGGAGAGACAAAAGAGTTGTTCAAAGAGTCCTGCGACTTTATCAGAGAGATCGGTTTTGCCAATGTGCATGTATTCCCCTATTCCCCCCGGAAAGGAACTCCGGCGGCAGAGATGAAAGGAAGACCCGCTCCTGCGGAAATGAATGAACGTATCGAACTTTTGAAAACTTTGAAAAGTGAATGCGGCGCACTCTTTGCCAAAAGTCTTATGGGGACGGAAACCACCGTCATCCCGGAAAGATTGTGTGCACAGGGGATCTATGAGGGATATTCCTCCAACTATATGAAAGTGCGTATGGCATCCAAAGAGAGGGATATTTTAGGCGAACTTGTAAAAGTCCGTCTCACAAGTACAAGTGCCAATAATCCGGAACTTGTCGGGGGAAAAATCATTCCCTGAACCATCTTCCATAGAAAAAAACAGTGCGTTCCGGTCAGGATCTGAAAAGACTTGCAGAACGCATTTTTTTTATTTTCTTTCCGCCTTGTAGGAGGCAAAAAAGGGAAGAAGAACCTTTGCCAGAAGACTGTTACTGCCGAGAGTACCTTTTTTCTCTGTATCACTGCCGCCGAAAAGGTCAGTAAAAGAGCCGCCCGCCTCCCGTAAAATCAGTTCGCCTGCGGCATAATCATACTTCTGTAAATTCAGTTCCCAGTACGCATCCAGTTTTCCGCTTGCCACCCAGCATAAATCAATGGCGGCGGAACCGTAACGGCGTATATCCCGGACAAGGGGGGCAATGGCATTGAAGTAAGGAAGATTATTGTCTTTCCATCCGGCCCGCAAACAGGCAAAACCCGTAGCCACAAGACTTTCAGAAAGTGTCGCATGATCTGTTACATGGATCTTTTTCCCATTGCAGTATGCGCCCATATTTTCCACAGCATAATAGAGTTCATCAAATACCGGAGCATAAACCACACCGGCAAAAGGTTTCTCCTCAAAAAGCAAGGCTATGGAAATACTGTAATTGGGGGCGTTATGCACAAAGGAGGTGGTTCCGTCAATGGGGTCGATCACCCATTGGAAAGGACTTTTCCGGTCATCAAGCCCACTTTCCTCCCCCAGGATACTGTGCAATGGATACATTTGCTGAATACGGGAAACGATGAGTTTTTCCACTTCTTTATCTGCCGCTGTAACCAGATCAAAGGCGGTCTCTTTCTGTTCCACCATATAGAGAGAGGGGTCATTTTTTACTTCCTGCGCCTTTTTTCCGGCATCCAGTGCCATCTGCTTCATAAAAGATAGAAGCTGTTCTTCCTGTATCCCCATACGGCGGATCTTTTCCAAACGCTGCATTTTTCACCTCAAAATAATGGTGTACTGCCGGAAGAAGTATATTCTACGGTTTTGACCTTCATAAAGGAGGATGCGGGATCTTTTCTGTAAAGAAGAGATCCATCTGTTTCATCCTCTGCAAAACATCCTGCGGCAAAATCGTCCACAACAGGAGGATAAAGGATATGATCGCCTTTTTCTTTCAAATTTGCCTGATTTTTTTCGGCAAGGAAGAAAAGAAGATCTTTATGCAAGCCGTGGATATGGGGACCGGTTCTTTCCTCAAAGATTTTTTGCAGTTCTTCCACGCTGTACCCGTCATAGATGGTCGCTACTTTCCCGGAAACGCCCAGAATATGCCCGGAATCCATCCCGCCGCCGCTTCCGGAAAAAGGTTTTACAAGGATCACGCTGCTGCGGAGAAAGCCGCCGCCGTAAAGCATGGCAAGTTCCACTCCCACACTGTGAAGACCGGCAAATTTCCTTACTCCATTTTCCTCTTGTGTCAGATCTGCGGGGTGCACATTGAGACAGGGGAAATCCTCCACAATATTGCAGAGAGGGACAAATCCTGCAAGAAGTCCGAAGTCGATATGGTAGGGTGAGATCTTTTCCCGGAGAAGATCTGTCCATTCCTCCCTGACCTGCCTTGCTTTTTCCGTTGCCAGAGTCACTTTTTCCAGACCTCTGGATCTGTAAAAATCAAGGATCCCGCATTCCACAAGGGGTAGATCATATTTTGAAGCGATCTCTCTTGCCCGGCTTGTTTTCGGCCGGTCTGTTACAAGAACAGCCGGCTCCCAGCTGGTATGGGATGCACTTTTATTCTGAAACACTTTTTCAAGAAGTTTTTCTGCATTTGTACCACTTCCACTTAAAAAAACAGCCCCTTTCGGCGTTTTTTTGCAATCTTTGAGAAAAACATTTGCCATTATTACAACTTTCGATTTGCTTTTCCGCACTTTATGGCGTAAAATATATGGTGAGAAATTTTCAACACTTTAAAATATAGGACAAAAAATTATGAAATCAAGTCTTTTTTCACTCTTTCTTACCCATCTCATCCTTTTTTCCTCTTTTTCCCTTTTCTCTCATCCATCCATTCCGGAAGATGAAGAGGCGAAAAAGAAATACTTTGAGTCTTTCAGAAATAAAAAGGAATCGGAGATACCTTTCCTTGTCATTACCGCAAACTATCAGAGTTGTGCCATCCTTGCCGCCATTGCAAGACAGGAAAAAGGTATTCCCTGTATTCTTCTTCCCGCCGCAGGAGATAAAAAAGGCAAAATCTGGTTCATCCCTGCACGGAACAGCGGCATTATCGCCATTGCGGAAAAAGATCTGGGCAAATTCCTTTCTTTCCTTGCCCCCGGCAGGATCGTGATTCTGGGGGATGAATTGATCGTTCCGGAAAAATGCCGTCCCCTGCCCACCAGTGACCGCCCTGTTACAGCACTTCTTTCCAACTCCTGGCATTACAACGCCCTTGTTCTGGGCAATCTTTTTTCCATTGAAGACATGCAGGAAATGTATACTGAAGCCATGAAAAACAATATTACAGAACCTTTCAGTAAAGGTCTTTACGCTCCTCCCCCCAAAAAGGAGGAACCCAAAAAGAATGCCCCCGCCAATGAGGCAAAGAAACAGGATGTGAAAAAGGTGGAGCCCAAAAAGGATGCCCCCGCCAATGAAACAAAGAAGGAAGAAGTAAAGCAGAAAGAAAATATTCCGGAAAAAACTCCGGAAAAAACTCCGGAAAAGCCTGCTCCGGAAGCAGCAAAAGTGAAAACAGAAAAAGTGGAAACTTCTGCAGAAAAAACCGCCGCTGAAAAGAAATAATACAACCAAGGAGGATATAAATGCTTACCATCTACCGTCTGGCAAGAAATGCTTTTATTGAGTGCATAAGAGAACCTATCTACTTTCTGATGCTGATAAGTGCCATGGTCCTTATCGGTCTTTTCCCCACAGCAGCACTTTTTGTATTCCGTGAACAGTTGAAATTTGTGATCGACAGTGCCATGGCGACAACTCTGGTATTCTCCCTTATTGTTGTCGTGATCTGTTCCGCCCATACGATCAGTATGGAAATGAAAAACGGTACAGTACTTCTTCTCATGTCCAAACCTGTAACAAGGGCAAGTTTCGTCCTTGCCAAAATTCTGGGTGTTCTTTCCTCCGTTACCGTCTTTGTCCTGCTCTGCAATGCCGCAACTCTCATAAGCGTTCTTATTGCCAAAGATCAGTTCCGGCTGGAATATACCCCGATGATCGTCTATTTTGCAGGCATAGCCGTTGCCACGATCTACGGTGGAGCGGTAAACTATTTCCAGCAGAAGGCATTCACCTCCAATGCCATTCTCGGACTCCTTGTCCTTATTCCCGTAATGGCAATCATCCTTTACGCTGTCCGCATGGGTTCTTTCCACTCTCCGGCAGAGATCGACCCGGAGGAATTTATTGAAGCAAGACACCTTATTCCGGCTCTTCTTCTGCTTTTCCCTGCGGCATGGACAATGGGGGCGATCGCCACGGCTCTTGCCACAAGACTGGAACTGGTTTCCAATCTTACAGTCTGTTCCGTGATTTTTGTAGTGGGGCTTATGTCCAAATATCTGGTCAATGTCTGGATCGACCCCACCGACACTTTTACAGAAGTTATTGCATTATTCATCCGGGCAGTTCTTCCCAACTGGCAGTATTTCTGGATGGCGGATGCTATTGCAAGCAGAGAAATCATTCCTGTCAGTTACCTTATGTGGTCTCTTTTATATGTAGTATTCTATATCGGATTCTGGACACTCTGGGCAATGGCATTTTTCAGCGAAAAGGAAATTGCAAAAGATTCCCGCTGATAAAATTTCCGGAATAATCAAAGAAGTTTCAGATTCAGGTGATATATCATGTGTGTGATCCAGGCAGAACATCTTACAAAAAAATACGGCAGAAAAGTATGTGTCAACGATCTTTCCTTTGAGCTGGGGAAAAATTGTGTACTGGGTTTTATCGGCCCCAATGGTGCAGGCAAAACCACCACCATGCGTATGCTTTGCGGGATCATGCCCCCCTCCTCCGGAAGAGCCTTTATCCGGGGAAAAGATGTAACGCGTTTTCCCGTGGAGGCAAAATCTCTTCTGGGGTATCTGCCGGAAAATGCCCCGTTGGCCGGAACGGTCACAGTAGAAGATTTTTTAAAGTACTGCGGAAATATGCGGGGATTGTCCGGCAAAGCATTGAAAACGGCTTTGGAAAGAAGTATTGAAGAGTGCGATTTAAGCAGTGTTTTGCAGGAGGAAGCCGAATCTCTTTCCAAAGGTTTCCGGCGCAGGGTCTGCCTTGCCCAGGCCATCATGCACCAGCCGGAAGCACTGGTACTGGATGAACCTACTGACGGACTTGACCCCAATCAGAAACGGGAGATCCGTGCACTGATACGGAAATTGAGTTCCAAAAGTGCGGTGATCGTTTCCACCCATATTCTGGAGGAAATCGATGCAGTTTGCGATAGAGTGCTCACCATCTGCAAAGGGGAAAAAGTTTTTGATGGAAGTGTGCAGGAATTTAAAAGCATCATTCCGGAAAAGTGCAGAATGGAAATTACCGTGCGTTTACCGGAAAATGCAAAAAGAGAGGAAGCGGAAAAATGTTTCTTTGATGCGCCGCAATTGGGTCCTCTCCTGTCTCTGACAGATAAAAAGGCGCCTCTTCCGGAAAGGGAACTATATTTCTCCCTCACTTCCACCGGGGAAAACCCCCATCCGGAAAAAGAGTTCATTTCCTATTGTATGCAGAAAAATTATGAGATCCTTTCTGTAAGGACAAATACCCCCTCTCCGGATGAAGTATTTGCTTTCCTTGCAGGCGGAAAGGAGGAAAAATAAAGTATGAAAAGAAGTTTTCTCACAATAGGAACGATCTGGAAAAGAGAACTTTTTGCCGCATTATCTTCTCCGGCGGCATGGGTATTTCTCCTGATCTTCCTTGTTCTCTCCTCCTTTCTCTCCTTTGTTGTCAGCGGGATCTTCTCCTACGGACAGGCGGATCTTGCACCCTTTTTCGGCTGGTTCCCTTTTCTTTTCCTCTTTCTTGTACCGGCTCTGGGGATGCCCTTATGGTCGGAAGAACGCAGGACGGGAGTTTTTGAACTTTCTCTTTCTTTCCCCGCACGGCTTCCGGAACTTGCCATCGGCAAATTCCTTGCAGTCTTTACTCTTCTTTTCTGCGCTCTGCTCCTGACCATTTCCGTTCCTGTCACCGCGCTCTTTCTGGGCAAACCCGATCCGGGAACGATCTTCTGCGGGTATCTGGGAGCATTATTGCTGGGTTCGGTCTATCTTGCCGCAAGTTCCTTTGCTTCCGCTCTTTCCAAAAGTCAGACGGCAGGTTTCCTCCTTTCCCTTGTGATCTGTGCGTTTTTCCTTGTCTCCGGACTTCCGGCAGTAACGGATGCCCTGCTCCCCTATGCGCCCAAATGGTTTATGAACACTCTCTCCTTCACCTCCTTTCTTCCCCACTACCAGACTTTCCAGCGGGGGATTTTGGATTCCGGCGATGTTCTCTATATGGTGACAGGAACTTTCTTTTTCCTTTATTTATGTACCATCACATTGCAATTTGCTTCTTCCGGAACAGGCAATATTTTTGCGCCGGGAGCATTGACGGAAGAATCCACAAAAAAGGCTTTGAAAGGATTTTTACTGCGTCTGTGTGCCGCTTTTTATGTATTCATCTGCCTGAACATCATTGGAACGACATGGGAATATAAGATTGATTTAAGTTCCGATAAAGCCTACTCTCTTTCCAAAGATGCTTCCGCTTTTGCCTCCTCTCTGAAAAAGAAAGCCACTTTACGCCTTTACGCTTCCAAAAGCAATCCCCGTACCCCGCAGGCGGTAAAACGCTATGCGGAACGCATCCAATGGCTTTTGCAGGATCTTGTTGCCGCATCCAATGGCTTCCTTTCCCTGGAAATCCTCGATCCGCAGGCAAATTCCAATGATGAAGATGCGGCTGCGGCAGAGGGGATCGAACCGGTAAGACTCGCCTCCGGAGACAGGATCTATCTGGGGATATCCGTTTCCCACGCTGATAAAAATGCCGCCATCCCTTTCCTGGCAAGAGAACAGGAAAATCTGCTGGAATACAGTGTGGTAAGGGCGATCCTGGATGTCACAAGGGAAAAGAAACTCAAAGTGGGCGTGATGAGTGCTTTCAATGTTCTGGGTACAAATATGAAAGAACTGGAAAAAGCCGTCGCCCTTGCAGGCAATAAAGTATTCAAACCGGAACCGCCCTGGTATGTATTTTCCGTTTTACAGAAGAGTTACGAACTTGTTCCCATCCCCCTGGACTCCTATTCCATCCCCGGCGACCTTGCCGGTCTGATCGTACTGCACCCCTCCGGCATAAAACAGCACACAGTATATGCGCTGGATCAGTATCTTATGAAAGGCGGCAGAATGGCAATATTCCTTGACCCCAGAAGTCTTTATGCCACCGCAAAATTAAGACAGGATTACTCCTTTGCGGAAAAAATCACTTCCGATCTTCCCCCGTTACTGAAAGCCTGGGGGGTGAAATATCACCCGGATATCATTGCCGCAGATATCCTCTACGCATACAGAAAAGTACAGATTGACCGGGCTGTGACCAATCCCGCCGTACTGCTTTTGCAGAAACAGGCTCTTTCCGCAAAAGAGACTGTTACTGCGCCGTTAGGTCTTCTGATGTTCTGTTTTGCCTCCCCTGTTTTCCCCTCGAAAGTCAAGGGGCTTACCCATGAGACTCTTGCTGCAACAAGTGAAAACGCACAAAGCATCAGTGCTTTCATTGCCGACCGGCCGGAAGTGATCTTACGCTCCTTTACTCCCGGCGGAAACAAACTGCCGCTTCTTTTGAAAATCACAGGCACTTTTCCCTCTGCATTTGCTTCCCCTCCCGCAGGAAACAATAAAAATCACCTGAAAAACTCCATCGGCAATCCTCTTGTATTCCTTTGCGGAGACAGCGACATGCTTTTCAATGACGTATGCGTAAGACGCAGTGCCGATGCTTACGGCAGAACCCATTATGTACGGCAGAACGATAATACCGCTTTCCTGCAAGCTGCCGTGGAACAGCTTGTAAGTGAGGGTGACTGGCTCTCCCGCATCCGCAGCCGTCTGCCCATGACAAGACCTCTTACCAGATATAATGAGATGAAAGCCAAAGCGGAACTTGCCTATAAAGAACGCATCAAAGTACTGGAACAGGATCTGCGGGATGCCATGAGAAAAGTGGAAGTCATCCGGAAAGCAGCGGAACTGGCAGGAGGAGTACAGAAACTTTCCACCACCCAGAGACAGGATATCGCCTCCTACGATTCCAAGATCGAACAGGCGAAACGGGAATTACAGGAAATCACCAGAAAATTACATGCAGATATGGCAAAAACCGATACCATGCTGCGTCTTATCAATCTTCTTTTCGTTCCCTCTATGGTATTGCTCCTTGCTCTTGTGTGGAGTTTTATCCGGTTTTCCAAAAAAAGAAGGAGAAAATAAATGGTTCGTTCTGTGGAAAACTCTTCCGGCATGGAAGAAACAAAAAGGCTCTCTGCTCAAAAAAGAAGAAAGATCCTTCTCTTTGCATTTTTTCTTCTGCTGGGCATATTCACTTTTTCCGCCCTGTATGTGAAACAGGGAAGCAGAAAGGAATTCTCCTTTGCAGGAAAAAAGGGGAGTATAAAAATATTTGAAGTTGTCAAGGTACAGAAAATAGAAATCTCCTGGAAAGAAAACAAAGTCAATCTTCTTATGGGAAAAGATGGATTCTGGCATCTTGCAGAGCGGGATATGGCTCTTGCCTCCGCTTCCAGAGTGGGGGATCTTCTGCACAACTTTGCCAATATCCGCATATTGAAACAACTCCACGACCCCTCCTGGGAAGTATTGAAAAAATTAAGTCTTGTGGAATATGAGGATAAAAAGGACAAAAGCCAGCCGGGGGTCAAAGCCGTATTGAAAGACGCTTCCGGCAGAATCCTTTTCCAAATCCTTCTGGGCAGGGGGCATTACCCACCGGAAGCAAAGGATGGGGCAGGGACGGTAACAGCAAAGGGCAGATACATCCTTACAAACGGGAAAGTCTTTCTGGCGGCACAATTGTTTGAAAACTGCATTCCCCTTCCCCAGGTCTATATTGAACCGCTTGCCATCCGCAATATGAATATGGCGCAGTTTATATTATTGAGTTCCTTTACTGGAAAAAACAGTGATCCGGCAGTGGAGTATGCCCTTGTCCGTCAGAGGACCGATATACCTTTCCGGATGCTCCACCCCCTGAAAACCTCTCCGGATATGAAGAAACTTTCCGCCATATCCGATACTCTTTCCAGACAGCTTACCATAGACCTTCTTCCGGCCCTTTCCCCCACTTCCGTCAAACCGGAATATATGCTGACTGTCCAGCTTGCCGATGGATTCAGTTACCGTCTGCAAATGGCAAAAAAAGATAAGGATGAACTTTTGCTCCCCACTGTCTCCTTTGATGCAAAAAAACTCCGGAAACAAACGGGGGAAGGCGAGAAACTTTTCCAGGCAAGAGTTTCCGGTGCAAGATTGCGCTTTGAATCGGAGAGCCGTTATTATAACGGCAAAGTCTTCCGTATGATCCCCGGAACAATGAAAAAGTTATTGGATAAGCCTTTTCTTACGGGGAAAACTCCTTCTTTGAAAAAAGCCCCGGCAAAGGCTGGAAAACAGAAAAATACACAACGGCTTTCCCCGGTAAGGGAAAAAAGAAAATAAAGAGGCTTTGAAATGGAGATTTTTTTCTATTCTCTGTGGGATTATCTGTTTTTCTTTTATTTTCTGCTGTATTGTGCGCCCCTTGTGACGGGAGCGTTTTTTCTGGCGAAAAAAGTTTGCTCTGAAAATCCTTTTGAAAGATTTGCCTTTACCATGCTCCTTACCCTTGTGACAGGCGGAGTGAACTTCGGTTTGTGCGGACTTTTAAAAATCATCTCTGTCCAGAGTATTTTCATAGCCAATCTCTTTATGGGTTTTCTGTTTCTCTTTCTGGCAAAACATATTTCCGGCAAAAATAATGATGTGGAAATATCTTCTTCCGCTCCGGCAGTTTCTTCCATTCCCCTTTCCCTGCGTCTTCTTACAGGCTTTCTCATTCTGTGGGCGGTAAGCCGTCTGTATCCGGTGATCAGTATGCCGCCATTCGGGACAGACTCCTACATGTATCACCTTTATTATCCGGCGGAATGGATCAGAAGCGGGGAAATCAGCCGGATAAGTATAATCGGACTTTTTCCGGAATATTATCCGGTATTCGGAGAACTTCTTTACGGTTTTCTGCTTCTTCCCATGAAAGAAAATGCGGCTCTTGCCTCCACTTTGCAATGGGCTGCTCTCGTAATGGCAAGTGCCTGTATGGTCATTACCGCAGAAGCGTTGGGGTACAAAAAACAGTATGGACTTTTTGCTTCCTGTATCTTTTTCTGTACCGGGATCGTGATGATGAACCTTCTTATGGCATATACCGATATACTCAACGGCAGTCTCTGTTTTGCCGGATTCAGTTTTCTTTTGCTGGGGTGCCGGAGAAATTCACTCTTTCTTCTGCTTTTTTCAGGTTTGCTGATGGGGTTCTCCACGGCTGTAAAACCATTGGGGATGCTGTGGAGTCCTGTTATAACGCTTACTTTTTCCCTTGTTTTTCTGTATGTTTACCGTCCCTCTTTCCGCAATATCCTTTATATGTGGATTACTGCCGTTCTTACAGCGCTGCCCTTTTTCCTGAAAAACTGGATGGATACAGGCAATCCCCTTTATCCCCAGGAACTTGTTCTCTGCGGCATAAAAATCTTTTCTCCCGGGATCAAGGCAGGTGTTTATGCTCCTGTCGGCTTGAAAAATTTCTTCCCCTTTCTTTTTGACGGCGGTGTTTTCGGTTTCAATAAAGCAAGTATTCTTCTTTATTTTATTGCGGGAACAGGCGCAACGCTTCTTCTCCTGCTTTCTCTCTTTCTTCCCGCTGTGGCAAAAAAGGCTTTCCCGGATGAAAGAGGGAAAAAAGTATTCTTCTTTTTTATTCCATTCATCCTGCTTTTCACGCTTCTGCATATTCTTATTTATCCCCGGATAGCCGAACCCAGATCTCTGCTGCTGCTTCTCTTTTTCCATTGTCTCTTCTTTCTGCCGCTTCTGGCAGCAACAGAAATAAGCATAGGAAAATGGAAAAATATACCGTTGGCGGGGATCCTGGCAGGGTGTATTCTTCCCTGGAGCAGTTTCACCACCAATTTCATAACGTGGTTCTGCAACTGGTCGGCAGGGTGTGCCGGTATGTTCTTCTCCGGTTTTCTCACCAATGAGCAGAGAAGCAGAAAAGGGTTGTATGTTCTTCTTATTCTCCTTGCGCTCCTTATCCCCCTGCAGTTTACCATACGGGGGGCGGGGAAACAGCATTTTTACAAACTGATGTTCAATTCTGACGAATATCGATCCTGTAAAATCGTTCAGGAGATGTTTGCAAGGGGGGAAAAGAGCATCATTGATTATGTGGGCGGGGTCTTTGCCTATGCGTACATGGAGGATATGGAAGGCAATCAGGTCAGGTATATACCCATAAGTGAAAAAGAAAGTACATTTGTTCATCACTTCGGCTCATACGGAAAAATGCGGGAGGAACCTGTAAAGTATGAAGTATGGCTGGAAAGGTTGCAGAAGGCAGGAGTGAATATCCTTATTGTCAATACGGATACCCCCGCATTGATCTTCAACAGAAGGCAGGAATTGAACTGGGCAAAAGCCCATCCGGAAAATTTCACACTTCTTGTTCAGGATCACGAAGAATGGGAAAAAAGTAAATTTTATATGTATAAAGTACACGATTTATCGAAAGGTGAATAAATATGGAAATAGCAGGTGGAATCGCCCGGGGAACTATCCTTGAAGTCCCCCGGGGAATGGATGTAAGACCTACCGCAATAAGAGCGCGGAAAGCGTTATTTGATTCATTGGGGGATCTTTCCGGGAAAAGAATCTGTGATCTTTTTGCCGGAAGCGGTGCATTGGGGCTGGAAGCAGTCAGCAGAGGGGCGGCAAGTCTCGTAAGTGTGGAAGAAGCCCCCTCCTCCATTGCGGTCATACGCAAAAATATGAAAAATGTGGCATTGAGAGTGGGTTGGGAAATCAATGATACCGCCCTTTCCCCCATGCGGCTCATACAGGGGAAACTTCCCCAATGTATCAAAATGGTGGTCAACACCCCTGTTCCGGATATTATTTTTGCCGATCCGCCTTACATAGATTCCACCAATGCGGCGGCAGGATTGCTGGAAAATAAAGATTTTCTCCAATGGAGTGAGGCAAGTCTCCTGATCTGGGAACTTCCGGACAAGGGAACTCTTATAACCGGACTTCCTGCAGAAAGACAGATCCTTGACATAAGAAAATATGGTGCCATCCGTTTTATGTTTATCGCTAAAAAGTGAAAAAAGGATGGAGAAAAGGGAAAAAAAGAAGAATTTTTCAAAAAAAATACAACAAAATAACATTTTGCATTTGAAAAGTCGCTTTTTAAATGTAGAGTATCAGGAAAAAGATTTTAAAAAAATACAGAATATCAATTTTCAGGAGAAGTAGCATGGCAATTCTGAACCGGATCGTAAATATCCTTATATTGTTGTTGGTCATAGCCGCAGGAGTGTTTTCCTATATGCTTTTTGATAAGCGGGAAAGTCTCACAAAAGGGATGAAAGATATGGCGCAGTCCATATCCGTTACAGCCAGAACCCTGGATGACGGCGGAGCTTCCGGAACAAAAGCGGCAAATAACCTCAAAGAAGCCGACCTTGACCATAAAAAAGCTTTCAAGAGTGTTCTGCCTGAACTCAACAAGACAGCACAGCTGATCGTCAACCAGAGAAATACTCTTGCCCAGACTATTGAAACTGCCGGCAGAACTCTCGGTGCCACCGGTGTAAAAAGTGCTTCTTTGCGTCTTGTGGACAACTACGAAGCAGAAAGCAAAAAATTCAAAAATGCTGTTTATGCCTATAAAGAAAATACTGACGGCGTGAAAAGGGCTTTTGTTGACATGGGGAACAAGATCGGCGCAAGTCTGAAAGTAAATGAACTGGACGGAGAAGGATATAAAGACGCTTCCAAAAAGATCCTTACCAAAGTCAATTCTATCAGAAGTGAAAATTCCGCCATTGTGAAAGATATGGATTATATCAAAAACAAAATGGGGGTTGCCGGAAACAAATACAGCACAAATACTGCCCGTTTCTGGCGGGAAGCTGTAGATAAACGGGCAAAAGAGATCAGTACGATAACAAGAGAACGCGCCAATTTCAAGAGCCTTTCTGAAAGACAGGCAAAAGAGATCGAAAGACTGAAAAAGACCATTGAGGCAAGGGATAAATCCATTGAAGATCACAAAGGTCGTATTGACCATCTTGAACAGGTCATTACCGATGACGGCAAAAAACCCATGCCTGCATTGCAGTTGAAAGCAGACAGTCCCGAATGTTACAAAGAAGTAAGAGGCAGTATTGAATATGTGAATGAAGAGTACGGTTTTGTCCAGATCGACATCGGCAGAAATTATGTGATCGTACAGGAATACGGAGTGAAGAAAAACAATGTTCCCTTCCCCTTGCAGACCGGATTGACAATGTCTGTACTGCGTGGCAGCGGCGAAAATGCGGAAATAATTGCAAAGATCCTTGTGAAAACAGTGAATGCGGATAATGCCATCTGTAATGTGATCAAAGGAAAAGTTTCCGATATCCGTGTGAAAGACCGTGTCATATTCAGCGATGAGGATATTGCCGGGATCCCCGCTGCGAAAATCAATAAGAAGTAAGAATACAAGTCATGAGGTGAAAGAATGTACCAGTCAAAACTTTTTACAGCTATTGGCATCCTTACCCTTGTTGTGCTTCTGGCGACCGTAGCCATCCAGGTTCTTGAAATGCTGCATTATGAAATGTTTTAAGATCTGAATATGTTTCATTGGATAAAAAAGATCGGACAGAGGAGAAAAAATTTTTCCTCTGTCTTTTTTTATATCATTTTATTGTGTCTTCTTTTTCTTTTAAGTTCCTGTACGGATTATGAAAGAGCCGGATTGAATCCCCGTCCGTTCAATGAGCCAACCTACTGGGAGATCAATCCCTATGGTGCAAATGCTTTTCAGAATTGATGAAAAGTCCCACAAGAAAGATAGTTTCAATAATTGGATATATATTTATACACCCACCCTCATTCAGGCTTTCCCATATCTGCCGTATCTCCCATATTTTGCCATATTTGCAAGGCAAAAATAAAAAAATCAAAAAAAAATCAATTTTTTTAAAACTGCCTATTGTTTTTTCAAAAATAATGTATATAATATAGTATCGAAACAGCAGAACTGTCATGTAACAGACTGTAAATAATGTTTATCTGCACGTTGGAAAAGCAGTATTCACAGTGTGGAATATGCCGGGGAAGCAAAAACAAACCGTGGCAAAAAGCCCAAAAACAAAAAACAGGAGAGAACAATGAAATCTCGCAAAGAACGCAGCTTCACACTTATCGAACTGCTCGTCGTGATCGCCATCATCGCGATCCTCGCCGGAATGCTGTTGCCTGCTCTTAACGCCGCTCGCGAAAAAGCACGCCGCATTTCTTGTACCAGTAACCTGAAACAGATCGGTCTTGCATGCAAAATGTATGCTAATGACTTCTATGAAAAGTACCCTGTGTACGGTGCCGCCGGTGCTGCTACCCACAACGGTTCTTCTCTTGCTCTTCTCGTTTCTGAAAACTTCCTGACTGACGTCAAAGTTTACCTCTGCCCCTCCGCTGCACATGAAGCTTCCACTGTTGCTGTCGGTGAATACTTCGTCCGCGGCAAAGGTTTCGATGCTCCCTCCGGATCCGTTGGTAACTTCTCCTATGGTTACATTGCCGGTATGAACGAAAACCACGGTGCTGACTCCGGTCTCGCATACGATATCGGTTCCTCCACCTCCGGTGCAAAATCCAACCATGACAAATATGGTAACATCCTCTATGTTGATGGTTCTGCCCGTGCTTCCACTGGTAACACCTGGTTCAAAGACATCAAATACTGGGGTCCCAAAACCGGTCTTGGTAACAATGTTGGCGACGCCGAACTCTTCGGTACTGCTACAACCATTCCCACCAACCATACTCAGGCTGATGGTGCAAACCAGCTCATCTGGTAATATCTGCTGAATCCATTTGATTCAAAGATAATTATAAAGGGGTGTTGCATTTTGCAACACCTCTTTTTTTTGTCCTCCTTCAGAACAAAAACCGCCCTGTAAGGACAAGAGAGGATGAAAGACACGCAGAAAAAATCCGGCAGCATTTGTATATTTCAATATTATTTTTCCTGCGTCCCTGCGGGACTTGTTTCGTGGGGGGATACATAATATACCCGGGGTTAAAACCCCGGGCTGGGTTCTACCGTCCCTGCGGGACTTGTTTATTCTCCGTTATGATATTTACTCATACTGTCAGCTTTTGAAAATCTGACAAAATCACTTTTTCCAAAATCCATTTTTTCACGCTCAAATATGGTAAAAATATCTGTTTTTTGAAAAATTATGGGATAGCTGTGAAAAAATGCTCTGAAAGAGCATAAGGGGCTGAAAGACACGCAGGATCATAGCCCGGCGGGTAGGGACCTGTAAGGGACCGTACCCCCGGGTAGAAGTACAAAACAAAAAAGCAAGCTCTGAAAGAGCGGCAGATGGAGAAATGTCAGTCCCATCTGCCGCTCTTTCAGAGCTTGCATTATTTAACCATATTAACCCGGGGCTGCGACCTCTTTCAGAGGTCTTAC
>JAGBXB010000063.1 GCA_017629515.1 Lentisphaeria bacterium
AGCCCTGCACGTGGTGGAGGAAAATGAACGGGTGAAAACGGCTGTGGATTTTCTGAAAAAAGGTGATATGGAAGGATTCGGGCTTTTGCTTTTTGCAAGTCATGAAAGTTCCAGAAACAACTTTGAAAACAGTTGTCCGGAACTGGACGCGCTTGTGGAGATCGCCCATACTCTCCCCGGCTGTCTCGGTGCAAGACTTTCCGGCGGCGGCTTCGGCGGGATCACCATCCACCTTGTAAAAGAAGAGGCGGCAGAAGAGTACTGCAACAGGATCAAAACGGCCTATAAAATGATGACCGGCAAAGAGTGTGATACCATCATCTGTTCCATTGGGGATGGAGCAGAAAGCCGTAAAATATAAAATACAATAAAACAGATTCCTTCCATCGTGTACTGTTTATAACGGTACACGATTTTTTTATCCATAAAAACAATTTTGGTGTACTTATAAAAAACAGGCAAAAAGGCAGAAGAGGTTCTCTCTGTCTTACTCTTTTTCCGGGAAACGGATCATTCCCTCTTTTTCAAGGAAAAGCACCATTTCCATAAAAATATCTTCCTCTACGGGGAAATGGGAAACATGCAGTAAAGTATATAATTCCTCCAATGTATGTTTTCCATCCATGAAATAAAAGAGATTGGTCAGCCATAAAGAAGCGCACCAGCCGTGGATCTCCGGAAGAAGTTTTTCCGGCACAAGGGAAGGTTCCGGCATATATTTTTCCGTTGAAAAGCACCCTTTCACGGTTTTTACAGGAGTAAGAGAAGCCATTTCACCGGGAAAATGCGTGGAAAGGACAAAGGAAGTTTTTTCCATTGTTTCATAAAGTTCCTGTAAATTTTTTCTGCCTTTTTCAATTCTTTCCCGTACCGGGATCTGCTCTTTTTCAGCAGCAAAACGCACCATGCGGAAAGTGGATCGCAAAGCAGCAAAACTTTCTTTGAGTATTCTTTCTTTTCTGTCGGAAGAAGCCTCCGTAAGGCGTTTCCTGCAATCTTCTTCCACCTTTTGTGCAATTTCGCAAGCTGTGTCACTATCCGCATTACAGAGACGCAGAATATATTCTTCCAGCATGGCAAAGGAATTTTCCAGATCAATACGGCGCAAGCGGTCGGGGGTATCGGTGGACTTGTGATAATCCGGTTCCCCGGTGATCATAAGGAAATTGGTATAAGGCACATTCCCGGAAGATGGTTCACAGAAAAGATTATCCATAGGGGAAAAATCCACCTTATCCTGCCGGACAAAATAGCAGTGTTTTTCCACGATCTCATTCATAAGGACATCGGCAAACGCCGGATTGAAGGGGCGGGAACCGCCAGTACGCACTACTTTATCCAGAGCTTTCCCCACCATATCCACATCTACCCCGGCAAGAATATTTTCTGCATGGAAAGGCACATTTCCGCTATTTAAAAGTGCCTGCATTGCCCGCACTTCAAAACAACAGTAAAAACGCACAGAGCGTTTCAGCGGGATATTGTTTTCTTTCAGTTTACGCAAAATGGCAAGAGCAGTCATGGGACCGGAGGCATTGTCATTGGCTCCATATTCAAAAAGATGTCCGCCTACTGCGATCTCTTCAGGAGATCCACCTTTCAATACTCCGGTAACAAAAGGAATAAAACCTTTATCATGGATCGTTGTCCTTACATCCGCATGAAGCAGGATCTGTTCCCCGTTTTCCAGCCGTTTGCGGAATTTCTCCCCCTGTGCGGGAGTAATGGAAAAGCCGAACATATCCCCCGGCATATTCCAGTGGGGCATACAGAAATTCAGCCATTGACAGGCGTCACGCAAATATTCATACCCATTCTGCCCCATATAGCTTCCGCCAAGCACACTGGAAATCACGCCGGCAGCACCTTTTTCCAGCCATTGAAGAGTTTGTTTCATACTGGGAAATTTCCGGTCATTGAGAACGATTTTCCCTTTTAAATCCTCCTCTTCGGGCAGCGCAAGAAAAGCCTTTTTATTACAGGGGCGGCTGTAAAGCATCAGAGAACAGGGTTCTTCTGTATATTTACGGAAGATTTTTTCCTTTCCATCTGCGGCAACTTCTGCAAGAACAGCTTCCTCCACATCCCAGGATACCGGCATGAGCCAACCGCCGTAAGATGTTTTTCCATCAGCAGGGAATTTATAAGTGACAACATCTTCCAAACCAACTTCCCGCATAAGGGTTTCCACTCTTTTACATGTTTCCGCTATGGCTTTTGAAGTAAAGAAACGGTCGCTGGCGTGTAAAAAAGAAATATCAGAAATGATCCGGTCGATGATTGCTTTATCCATATTGCTCCTTGCTGAAAAAAATATTGACTCCGGCTTCTTTCTGCGGAGTCAATACGGTATATGTATCCGGTGTAACTAAAAAAAATTATTTTGCAGCTTCATCCAACGAAAGGACGGTATAGTTATCTATGCAGGCTTCATTATTGGCATGTACCCCGATCCCCAGAACCTCATTGGCATCTTTTTTCTGATAATCCACAGTATAAGAAGTCCATTTATCTGTAAGATTGACTTTCAGAGGATATTCAGACGCAATGTGTTTTCCGGAATCGCCCCGGGGGGTACGGGTGTAACGGTAAACAGAGATCCAGAGAGAACCTTTCCCTTTCGCTTCCAGAGTAAAACGCAGTTTTGCCTGTTTTCCTTTGTGGAGCTGATAGAAACGGGCATTTTTCAGGTGCATATAGTTATCATTCTTTTTATCCGGATGCTGTTCAATGGCATAATAGCCATTTACCCCGGCATCATGCCAGGCAAAAGGAAACACCTGATCTTTGATGATGATCTTCATAGTGGGATTGGTGTAGGGTTTCTTTTTATAAGTCTTGCTGAAATCACTGTTCTGCCAGTAAACGGGAGTTTTTGCGGCAGGTGCGCTGTAAGCATGGAAAGTTACTGCCGCTGTGCAGAAAGCAGCAAGAAGGAACATTTTTGTAATTCTCATTTGATTCTCCTTTGTATGAAAAATGGTTATTTTTTCTCTTCATCCATGGGCAGGACAAAGTAATTGTCTATACAGGCTTCATTATTGGCATGGACACCTATGGCAAGAACTTCATTGGCATCTTTTTTCTGATAATCCACTTTGTAGGTAGTCCATTTATCTGTAAGCTCGACTTTCAAGGGATATTCAGAAGCAATGTGTTTTCCGGAATCCCCCTTCGGCGTTCTGGTATAACGGTAGACCGATATCCAGAGTGAGCCTTTCCCTTTGGCATCAAGTACAAACCGGAACTTGGATTGTTTCCCTTTATGCAGCTGATAGAAACGGGCCCTTTTCAGATGCATATAGTTGTCATTTATTCTGTCGGGATGTTGTTCAACGGCATAGTATCCGCTCATTCCGGCATCGTGCCAGGCATAGGGGAAAATATTCTCTTTGACAATGACTTTGTTTTTCGGATTTCCGGAAGGCTTTTTCTTATAAGTCTCGCTGAATCTGCCATTTTTCCAGAAACGGCTGTCGATCTCCGTTTTCATCCCTCCGGCAACCGCTCTTTTTGCGGCAAAGGAAACAGGGAGGAAAGCATCCACATTGCTGCCTGCACCGGCAGCGGCAGAGGAGGATTCATTTTTTGCCCCCCCATCCACCACACGGTAACGCTGGAAATTCACCAGCCAGGTATGCCCGGGGAAACATTTCAACCCCAATGCGGAAGCGGGGATACGCATTTCTATTACCCAGCGGTCATTGAGGACTTTCACCTTATATTCTGCTTCTGTATCGTATTTCGTATTGAGGGGACTTCCGGCGGCACCTCGGGCATCAAGCATATCCCCTTTGTGATTGATGATCATCTGCACATAGGAGCGGTTCATATCCGGGTGATTGATAAGCACTTCCGCACTGTTATCCTCCCAGACAGGTCTGCCGTTTTTGAAATTGGAGATCATTTTGGAGGGGGTGGGTTCCATCATCTCCATAGCTACATAGAGATTATCGGGTTCATATACCATACGGACAAAAGTCTGTACTGCCGCTTCAGTATATGTATTGATTTTGAAATTACTTACCACGTCAGCGTTTTTCCAGTCTTTTTCATCAATATTACCGTCGATTTTGATTGCGGCAGTTTTCGGATATGCTTTCAGTTCACGGAAATCTTTCAGATACCGTTCCCGTTCTTTTTCCCAGAGACGGTTGAAAAACTCTTTGTCTTTAAGAACATTTTTCAATATTCTCTTATCCGGATCACCTGCGGCGGCTTTTTCGGCTTTTGCCAGATATTCTTTGAGTTTTTTATGCACACCGGGGGCGGAAAGACATCTGCCAATAGGGGCACGGTGTCCGTGACCGAAACAGCCGGGAGTAGTGGAAGCCGCCTGGATGAGAAGTCGCCGGAAATCCTTCATGCCCCCTTCCCATGCTTTTCCGAAGAAAAGACGATTGGCTTCATCCAGAACTTTTTCCGGATCTTTTGTAATATCCCACTGCAAAACAGCGGCAACATACATAGTCTGCCACATGGCACGCCAGTTCTGGGGAGTCATTCTTTTTTTACGGTGGGCACTGTATATACCGTCCGGAGGAGGCATGGAAGGAGTTGTTCCTTTCATCCCGATGGAGTGATATACTTTCAGGTGGTTTGCATAGGATTTTTCCACAGGATGGAACCAGTTTCCGCTTTCACTGATCTCTTCCCATGTGGTGACATTTTTACTTTTCTTTGTCCAGTCTTTATAAAACTGGAAATAGGTTTTGTTTACGGGGCATTCCGGATCATCCAGATTGTGCCGGTAACAGATACGGTTGTAGGAAAGCATCACATCCAGTTTGGCATCGGGAGTGACCCCCAGTGGCACGCTCTGGAAGTTCTGATAACCGTACCCTACAAGGGGGATATTGTCATTGCCCATGATCTTTCTTGCTTCGGCAACAACGGCATTGGTGAAGAGCCAGTAACGGGTGGAAATATATCCAAGTTCTGTTTCTTTTTCATCTGCCTGTGCTTTACAGTTGTCACATTCACACCAGGCGGTATTATCATTATTTACAAAAATATATCTGCCGCCTTTTTTATCCATTTCACTCTGTTTGATATGGGCAACAAGATTTTGTGCAATGATTTTTATATTGTCTTTATTGGAAGTACAGGGCTGATATGCCTGCCCTTTGAGGAAACGGCGTTTTCCGGCGATCAGCGGGAAGCGTTCCGGATGTTCTTTGAACATTTTTTCATAATCCTCCGCCCATTTTTTCCTGTCATTGGCAGTCATCTGCCCGTTATGCAGACGGGTGAAGCAGTGCCAGCCTTCCTGAATGACAACAGCACGCTTGTCAAGAAATTCTTTGATACCGTGTTTCTTGAGACTGGTAAGATCTCTTCCGCCTTCCAGACGCAGGTTGTTGCGGAGCATCCAGTCCCGGGTCTCAAAGAAGGGACTGTCCACATTGGCACTGTGGAAGTGTATCCGGCGGACAGGGAAAGATGGATTGAAAACCTTTCTTGCCATATCCTTTACTTTGATATCCGGCATTACTTTATAAAATTCCCCATCCTTACCGGGAATGAGCCAGCGGATATTTCCATATTTTTTCAGCACATCGTATGCGCCGAAGATCAGTCCGACAGGGACTTTTGCCTGAATGGTCAATCCCTTTTTATTTACGGTAAGAGCATACCCTTCTTCTGCAATATCCTTATCTTCTACAAGTTCCAGAGTGACAGGATAAAATCCTTTTACAGAAACACTCCCTATGGCAGGCCCTTTTCCATTGGCGATCTTTCCCAGATAGAGGGAAAGTTCCTCTGCGGCATGTTTTGCAGCAGGATCATTGCTTTTCAATACGATACAGCTTGCCGCCTTCCCGTCTTTCATCAGAAAATACTCTGCGGCATTTCCTGAAAAAAACAGGGCAAAGCACAACAGAAATACGGTACTAATGAATGTTTTTTTCATTTTTTCTCCTTATGCGATTTCAAGATCATTTTCTTTTATTTCCATTCCCTTTTCCTGATAAAAAAACAACTTAAAAAGCATCACCTTTGCAGGGATAGTAACTGTTGTTGAACTGCGCTTTCTGCCAGAATGGGCCATAGGGGGAACGGGTAATGGCAAAGTAATTATCGACAGCTCTCTTTTCCTTTCTGAAATCAAACATCCGGACAGTTCCGCCGCTGAACAGGAGAGGGATTTTGCTGCCATTGCCGTGATGACCGTAAATGGCATTGGAGGAGTAGCCTTTTGCACAATTCATAAAGTGCAGATGGGTGGGGAATTTCACGCTGTAAAGATTGACCATTCTTCCCTTGACATTATCCCCGGTATAATACCCGGTATTGGCGTTGCCGATGAAATTGGCACAGATATTGTATGTTGCATAGTTATTGAGCTGCGTTCCGGTGATCCGGTCAGAGCCTTTTCCGTCATCAAAAACATTCAGAGCTGTCTGACAGCGCAGACTTTTCACCTTGTTGGCTCCCACCTCTGCAAGTGTATAGGGGGCGTAACCTGCGGCATCTTTTGCAAGAACTCTGTGCCAGTGCCCGTGGGTACGGTTGGTTGCTTCATAGGAGATACCGTAAACAAATCCTTTATGATCATCCGCATAAAGTGCCCAGTAAATATAGATCTGTTTGAGATTATTGACACATGTCACCTGCCTTGCCATCTCTCTTGACCTGCTCAACGCGGGCAGCAGCATACTGGCAAGAATGGCGATAATGGCAATAACAACCAAGAGTTCAATGAGCGTAAAACATTTTTTTCTCTGCATAATATTCTCCTTGTTATCTGGATTTTCCTTCATTAATATTTTCTGCGTTCTTTTTCCCACTCTTCAGGTTTTACAAGTTTTCCGGAGATCTCTTCAATATTATGGATCACTTCCGAACGGGAAGAAGTCACAGCAAGTTCAAAGGCTTTTTCCGCCATAGACTTCATATCAAATTTCATGGAATATTTAGGGTACATTTTCTCTGCAAAGGACATACAGTCCATACCGGTTATCAGAGGCAGATCCTTTTCCTTTATTCCCTGTTCCTCCAGAAACATCCGGCAGCGGTCGGCAACAGTATCCTGGGGGCAGACGATACATTTATGTTTCGCATCATCCTTTATAAAATCCAGAACCGGTATAAAATCCGCCCCTTCCAGTTCCTTCATTACAATATTTTCTCTTTCACAGATCTTTTTGCAGGCACTCCATTTTACATGGGAGTTGTAATTCCCCAGAGCAAAACATTTCCGCAAATACACAATCTCCCTGATGTTCTGTTTTTTCAGTTCCATGATCAGTTCTTCCACAGTAGCAGCATAATCATTCACCACACAGTGACAATTAGGAATAATATGATCCAGAATCACTTTTACAGGGATCTCCGCCATAAGCACAAGGGAGGCAAGCCGTAATTTCACCTCCCGGCTTATACCGGAAGTACCGGCAAAAATATATGCTGTTTCCGGAGAAAATTCTTTCATCATTTTCCCTGCTTCCGTCCAGGAAACGAATCTATTGTAAGTGCTTTCAAAGGCGATCCCTTTTTCCCTGCACTTATTTTCCAGAATTTCTGTAATAAGCGGCAGATCGGAACTGTATGCCTGATCCTGTTTTTTTACAGGATATATATTATGGATGAGAACGATTTTTTTCAGATCAAGCGTCAAAGTCTTTTTTTCCGGGATCGCTCCGCCTACAAGAGTTTTACGGAAAGCCGGATTACGGATGATGAGTCCCCGCCGGGCAAGCTCCTCATGCACATGAACAGCAGTCATATAACTTACTTTGTACTCCCGGCAGATGGTATGCAGAGAAGGTACCGGCGCCCCCTGGGGCAATACCCCGGTGGCGATATCTTCCGTCAATACATCTGCGATTTCTTTATAACCAGCCACTCAAAACTCCTTATATACCTTTTTCCAATTTTAATATATATACCATTTTTTTCATTGTCAAGGATCTTTATAAAAAAAATCAAAAAAAAACACAGATCTCCCATATTTTTCATATATTTCATAAAATCATAAAACAATCAGGAAATTCTGCTTGAATCAAGAAACAAAAGAATAAGTCCCGTAGGGACGGTAGAGTACAGCCCGTACGTTTCAACCCCGGGACACAAGTCTCCCCATAAATGGAGTCCCGCAAGGGACGCAGGAAAATACCTGCATGATTTTGGGAAAATATATGTAATTTGTGATTGGTTATTGTTTATTTTACAGAAATAATAATTCAACAGTTTTTTCCTGCGCCCCGCAGGGGCTTGAATCTCGGTTTACAATTTTTCCCGGGGTTAAAACCCCGGGCTGAGTTCTACCGTCCCTGCGGGACTGTTTTATTTGCTGATATGATATTTTATACATACTGTCTGTTTATGGAAATCTGATAAAATCACCTTCTTAAAAAACAATTTTCTTCCGATCAAATATGGCGGAAATACCTGTTTTTTGAAAAATTATGGGATATCTGTGTCTTACTTGCAGAAAATCTTTTTCAATTCATTCAGACTTACTTTCAGATCAATAAGGGGATCCCGCAAGTGGGTATCATGTTCAATAAGCACCCATTTGTCATATCCTTTTTTCTTCAGCAGTTCAGCGGCTTCCTTCCAGGGCTCATTGCAATTTCCCGCTCCCAGTTCGCAGAAACGCAAGCGGCTGCCCCATTCCTTCAGGCTCTTGCTTTCATCTTTGATGAATACATCCTTGAAGTGAACAGAAGCGATACGGTCAAAATATTTTTCAATCGTCCCCAGCACATCCCCGTTTGCTCCGTAATGATGCCCGATATCAAAAAGCAGATATCCATCAGGAACTTCCTTCATGAAAATATCCAGTTCCTCCTGACTTTCAATACGGCTTCC
>JAGBXB010000064.1 GCA_017629515.1 Lentisphaeria bacterium
ACAAGCAAAAGTGAAAGGATCAGCAGATATTTCACAATTTTCTCCCTTGGTGTTGTGATTTTCACTGAAGATTTTTCAATGCGGCCTCTATCATGATACCGGCGGCCTCCGGAGAAGCAGTATTCAGCCCGGGCTGAACTTCATACCCGCCTCTTTCAAAACATTCTTTCATGGGCACATAGCCGGAAACACTCTGGGCAAGCGTAACGATAAAAGTATGTTTATAGGGGGATTTTTCCCTGATCACCCGACCGATACCGTTAAAGGGTTCACCGGGAAGAGAGACAATAGCAAGATCATCGCCCAACACGATGGAAGTAAGTCTGCAATCGTGGGAAGGAGTGCTTTTTTCATAGCCATCCAGTGCCCGTTTGGCAAAGAAACGCAATGCGGCAGGTACTTTATTGGCAAGATCCTGACTTTCCAGATCCCCTTCTTTGGGAATATCCGGCACTGTTTCCAGAATATGTTTTGCTTCGGCAATTTCCTGTTCCGAAAGTTTGTAATGAGGCAATGTCATTTTTCCATTACGGATCTTTACGGAAGGAACTTCCACTTTCTTCAGATCTTTCAGCGCATCAAGGATAATGGAAGCATACCCTTTTCCGATTCTTGCGGCTTCGGCGGGGGAAGTCTGCTTGATCTTCTGGTGGAAATCAAAGTGGTTGATATCGCCGGAAGCATCATCCAGAATGATCACAGGCAGCCCGCTTTTCAAAGCATACTGGATCTCTCTGGCAAGAAAACCATACCAGTCAGCGGAAACGATATCCCCGCCAACCGTATCGCCATGATTGGCAATATTGCAGACAAGTCCGGCAAGACGCCCTTCCTGTTTGACGGCAAGTATCCCGATCGTTCTGTCAAAATCCGATTCGGGTTTATCGATATCCGGATTCCCCCAGCCGGGATTGGTGACGATCGTACCGTTTTTCATAAAATAGCGACGGACAAATCCATAAGGGTTGTTATAGACACTTCCGACTTCCAGTTCAGATTCGTGCATATTGAGGAATGCCATCTCCACAGCCCTTATTGCAGCATCTGCGGTGCGTTCAAGAGCAAAAGAAGTGATCTCATCCAGAGCGTTTCCGGTCAATACCCGGTATTCCGGACCGGTATGGGTATGAGTTGTACTGATGATCAGACTTTCATAGAGTTCTTTCCCCATTTTTTCCGTAATGCCCTTTTCCAGTTTTTCCCACAGGAATGGAGCAACATTGCAAAGATCAAAGGAAACGAATCCGAATCTTTTCCCGTCCAGATCCATTGCAAGAACTTTTACATACAAATCGTCATAAAATCCTCTGTTGGGGCGTTTATTGATATAACCGGCAAGTCCCACACCGGCAGGGGGAGTGATGATCTCCTGGGCAAAACCTGTTTTCAGCATATTTTTCTCCTGTTGCATATATTGTGATAAACAGGAGTAAATATACAGCAAAACTGTAATATGTCAAGCCATCAAATACATTCTGTGGGGATATGTTCCTCCATATATTGCTTTATAAGGGAATTTATCCAATCATCGGAAATACTGGAAGAAGCAGCTTTTTCTTTTTGAGATTTCTCTATTTCCCGGAGAAAGAAAAACATTCTTTTTTCAGGAGAACAGGTAAATAAATTTGAAGAAATTTTCTTTTCAGGAAACAGATTTTTCTTACTGTGAAGCTGGATCTTTTTCTTCAATTCCAGCCACATTTTTTTACTTACGGGATCTTGAAAGGTTTCTTTTGCTGTTTCCTGCGGAAAAGAAGATACCGAAGAAAAAATATTCATCCTGCGATCTGTAAAATAAGATCGGTTCTTTTTCTTTACTGTTCTATTTTTACCGTAAAAAAAGTTTCTTTCCTTTCCTGCAAATTCATCATGGGAAAATATTCTATTTTTTCCGCCACCCGCCAAAAAATTTCCGGGAAAAGGATTTTCCGGAAATTCTTTCAAAAGGGGAAGAGAATTCTTTCTCCCTGCAAGAGGGGCGGCTTGTGAGATATTCCTGTAAAAACTTTTTTGCAGAATATTTCCAAAATCACCATAATTTTCGTCATTTTTTACAGAAATTGCGACAGAAAGATTGCTGTTTTTTACATCATACAAAAAGGATGAGCTGCATGGAGAAAAATCATACCTTGGAACACAAAAACTTTTCTTCAAAAAATCGGAAGAAGTGATGAAAGAACTGCCGGAAGGTTTTCTGTAAACCTTATTATATTTCTTCCGGACTTTATTTCTTACAAAAGGCAACGGCAATAAAGTCTTTTTTTCTTGTGTTCCTTTTCCTGATACAACTGTATTTTCCGGCACAGACAATTTTTCCGGTACAGACGCTTTTTCCGGTACAGACAATTTTTCCGGTACAGACAATTTTTCAGGTACAGACGCTTTTTCCGGTACAGACGCTTTTTCCGGTACAGACAATTTTTCAGGTACAGACAATTTTTCAGGTACAGACGCTTTTTCCGGTACAGACAATTTTTCCGGTACAGACAATTTTTCAGGTACAGACAATTTTTCCGGTACAGACAATTTTTCAGGTACAGACAATTTTTCAGGTACAGACAATTTTTCAGGTACAGACAATTTTTCAGGTACAGACAATTTTTCAGGTACAGACAATTTTTCCGGTACAAACGCTTTTTCCGGTACAAATACATTTTTCCATATATTTTTACGGCGTTTTTCCCTGTTGGATAGTTTCTTATATTTTTCTGTTTGGCATTTTTCGTTTCTGAAATGCTTTCCGGCAGGGTCTGATCCTGCATTTTCAGATCTTTTTTTTACGCTGGAAAGTTTTTTTTCTCAAAAAAGAGAGAAAAAAAGGTTCTTTTTCCTTTACAGAAAGAGCGTGATTTTCTTTGAAAACAATCGTTTTTTCTGTTGTATCCGGCTTCTTTTTTCCCAAAAAATCATATAATACATTGGATATTTTTCTAACATTTTTTGCTTTCAAACTTCCGGAAAAAACTTTCTGTAAAAAATTTTTCTTTCCTTTCCTGACCTGTTTTTCTTCTTTTTTTCCTGTCGCGGAATTTGTATTTTTTTCAATTCTATTTTCTCTATTCTTCACCGCAGAATGTACTGAAAAAAGAAAGGGAAAGTTTTTCCTTTCCCCAGTTGCCGGAGAAATATTTTTACGGAATTTATGAAAAAAAAACATAGAAAAAGATACGATTTTTTTAATCATTTTCTTTGTCCTCCTCTTTTGTTTTCTCTTCATATTTTTTCTTTTTTTCTTCTAATTTCCGGGAAAACTCCTGCCACAAATTTCTGCTTACAGATTCTTTACCGATCCCGCTTACATTATTTTTCCGGCACTGACGCACCAGAAGAAATCCCAAGCGGGCAAAAGGTGTCTGCCACAAAATCTCATCCACAGAAAGAAACGGCATAAATTCCTGAAAAGCAAACACAAGTCCAAATATATTTTCCATCCATGAAGAATATTCTTTTTTTTCCAGTTTTTTTACAAATTTACCTGTTTTTTCCCCATTCCATTCATCCGGCAGCATATCTATTGCACTGTGCAGGGAAAGGATTTTTTCCAACTGTTCCGCAGCGGAAACCGGATCGGAAAAATTGTATTTTCTCTTCATTTTTGAAAGTATGGTATATGGCAGAGATATTGTATTACTGTCTTCCTTTTTTCCTTTTCTGAAAAATTTTTCCATCCTTTTTTCCATAAGCACATCGGCAGCACTTCTGCCATTTTCAAGGATATAAAGAGCCATATACAAGTCTTCCAGAAGAATATTTTCCGCCCTTTTTTTTCCCTTCTCCTTTGCTTTATTTTCATCCCCCTCAAAAGGACTTTTCCACTCATGGAGCAGTATATATGTACCAAGGGCGGGCGCAGGGAAAATATAGTCACAGATCCGGCATTTCCCTGAAAGAAGCATGGAAAATTCCAAAAGATCCTCCGGGGCATCTTTACAGGCTTTTTCAAAAATTTCTTTCAATTCTTTTTCAGATAATTCAAACATATAAATCTCCTGTTTTCCAATTCTGTAAAAAAAAACTCTTCCATTCCAGAAAATGCAAAATAAACATTCTGAAATGAAAGAGTATAAACAGCCCGGTAATTTTCTTTCTTCTGAAAAAACTGACCTTTTATTGCCATTCAGAAAAAATCACATTGTGCAGGACTGTTTTATTTTTTACACACCTTCAGCTGCGGCATTATCTTTCATTACCGCAGAAATCGTGATCTTGGTAAATTCTGTGTTTGCTTTTGTGATCGTTGCCTGGGTAACGATCCCATTCCAACTGCCGACAGTGATCAGAGTTCCTGCTTCGGGAGGATTTGTTCCGGCACAGAAAAGTGCTTCAAAAGTCTTTTCGCAGCTTTTGCTGTACGCTTTCATGGCAATTACTTTGCCCTCTTCATCCCTTGCTTCTGCCATGGAGGCGGTGGTTTTGGAGCTTTCAGACTGGACGATACCAATCACATCACGGTAATTTTCTGTGCCGAATGTTACACTTGCCCCGGTAAGTTCTTCTGCCATAATCCGGTTCCTTTCTTTTTCTGATACCTTTTTCCGCCGGAGGGAGGCTCCCGCCGGAAACAAACGGAAAAAAAGGTGTTGTTACCAATGAAAGGAATGTTCCGCTTTTTGCGAAAATATTTTTTAAGTTATTCTGCGGAAAAGATTTGCAACATATATTATTTTTCTTCCCAGAGAGAATATATGGAAGAAAGGTTTTTCTTCAAAAGGGAATTATCCGGAAAAAGGAATTTATTGGCGGAAAAAAATACAAAACCTGCCGTCCGGGGCAAAGCAGAAGAATACAGCATCTGGTTTTTCAATTCCTCCGGATCTTCCCAGAAAGGTTTTCCCGGTACAGATTTATTCAATGTGAGCCCCATATATAATTTCACATTTGTACCCCGTACTGTTTCCGCCCAGAAGTCCGCTACGCAGGCAAAAGGGGCAGAGGGTTCTGAAAAACTCCAATAGATCTGCGGAACGACATAATCCACATAATTGTTCTTCACCCATTTTCTGGAATCGGCAAAAAGTACATCATAAGAAGCAAGTGCCTTTGTGGGGGAACCGGCGGGATCATTCTTTTTATTACGCCATACGCCAAACGGACTTACACCGAAAAGCACATTTTTCTTTTTGGTAAAATTGTGTCTCTTTATCAATGCCCCCACATTGTAAATCATGGAATCCACATTGCTTCTGCGCCACGCTTCTATGGAAATATTTTTATCCCGGCAATATCTTTTCCAACTGTGTTTATCGGCATCCCCCATCCCGCTGTAAGGATAAAAATAATCGTCAAAATGGATGCCGTCCACATCGTATTTATGCAGGATCTCTTTGATACTTTCCATAAGATGCCATGTAGTTCTGGGGTGTCCCGGATCCAGCATAAGGATCTTGCTTTTTCCATTGGGTACGGCAAGCACTGCATCCGGAAAACGCCGGGCAAAGGAAAGGGGGGAAAGTTTTTTGATTGCCGCTTCTTTCCCCTCTGAAATATTGCCCCGTACACGGTAGGGATTCAGCCACGCATGAAATTTCAACCCCATCCGGTGGGTTTCCTTTATCATAAAAAGCATTGGATCAAAGCCGGACAACCCGATCCCCTCCCCGCCGCAAAGATAGGCAGAATAGGGATTGATTTTAGAAAGATAAAAGGCATCACACTGGGGGCGGACTTGAAAAATAACCGTATTGATCTTTCTTTTTTTCAAACCCTGCACAAGTTTCCGGTAGGCATTCTGAAATTCTTTTTTACTGCGGCAGCGGGGAAAATCCATATTCCAGGCGGTGATCACCCATACTCCCCGCATCTCCTCATTTTTGAAAGTATATTTTCCGGGGAGCGTAACAACTCTTTTATCGGAAGATTCCGCAGAATAGCGGACATTTTTTCCACTCTTGCAGTCTTTTAATATTTTCCGCCCCTGGGAGAAGCCGTTGAGGGGGTAAAAAAATGACAAAAGACAGAGGAGGAAAAAAAGCCCCTGTAAAGATAAAACATTGCGTCCCTGTAAAGCAATCATAAATTATCCATTTTCTTTACGGTTTCACCACATTCAAACTCAAAAGAAGATCCGAAGCGATCCGCAATGCCGGATCCTGCCCGGGAATTGCCGCCCCATGTTTATAAACCGGAGAAATTTTTGTTCTGATCCCGGGGAGCACCGGTTTTGGCGGAATATCCTTCCATTTTTCAGGGATCACCGGAACAAGAAACTGCATAAGTTTTTTTAACTGGTACTTTCCATTTTTTCCCGGTTCACCATGAGCCAATTTCAAGGGAAGAGGCCGGAGAATAAAGGGCTGACCTTTTGTGGGGGCGCCGATAAGTATTACTTTTGCAAATTTACTTGAAGAAGCGGCAAATATTTCCCCATCGCCGCATGTTCCGCTTCCTGTAAGAAGGGCAATAAAGAGTCCGTCCCTGCGTTTTTGCATACTTTGCAGAAAAAGTTCCGGATGTCCTTTGAAAGAATTACAGAAGCGCAAATCAAAAATGATCCCCTTGCAGGAAGAGGAATTTTCTTTCAGTAAAACAGCGTATTTTTCAAAATTTTGCCTTGAAAGATCCGGCAGGACAATGTAAAGAAGTCTGTCTTCACACAATTTTTCTGAATAAAAAGAAATTTTTTTCTGTTCCGGAGAGTTCTTTTTTACAAGAACTTTCTTCTGCCCCGGCACAGTGAGAAGACATTTTACGCCGCTATCCCCATTTTGCAAAAGAGTCTGCAATAATTCCAGAGACTCTTTTTCAAAGGAAAGAAAAAGTTTTTCTGCTGTTTGGGGAGAGTGTTTCTGCAAAGATTCCAGCACGAGAGATAATTCCCGTACAAATTTCTGCAAAGGAGGGGGAATACTTTTCTTTTTTTTCCCGGAAACTTTCTTTTCCCGGGGAATATTTTTCTTTGCTTCCGGCGGAACAGATTTTTTTTCTCCGGAAGAAAGAGGAGCAACAGTCTTTTTTTTGTCCCCATCTTTTTTTGCCAAAGTTTTTTCACCGGAAAACACAGAAAAAGGACAAGCAAAGAAAAGCAGAAAAGAAATGAAGAAAAAAGAAACCGGAACTATGTACTTTTTCATATTCTTTTCCGCCTCCCCTGCTCCTGAAAGCTCATCAGAGTTTGGAAATTTCTTCCATGATACTTGCGTCCGCTTTACGGACTGCATCGGACTGTTCTTTGCGGAAATCTTTCAATTTCTGCGCCAGAACCTTATCGGAAAGAGCCAATATGGAAATTGCAAGAAGTGCTGAATTTTTCCCGCCGGCACTGCCGGCAGTCACAGTGGCAACGGGGATCCCGGGAGGCATCTGCACCATGGCAAGAAGAGCGTCAAAGGCTTTGAATGGTTCACTTGCCATAGGTATTCCAACAACAGGAAGAGTGGTATGCGCGGCAATGACACCGGCAAGATGGGCAGCCATTCCGGCGGCACAGATGATTACTTTTATACCTTTTTCTTCTGCTTCTTTGGCAAAAGTGGCGGCTTCATCCGGGGTGCGGTGAGCGGAAATGACTCTTGCCTCAAATTCCACGCCGAATTTTTTGAAGATCTCAAATGCTCCTTTGAGGGAGGGCAGATCACTTTTGCTGCCCATAACTACTGCTATATCAGCCATACTGACAGTTCCTTTCTGCAATAATTGCTTTTTATTCATTTCAAGAGTAAAAAATCTACACATGATAATATATTCTTTGAACGGGAAAAGTCAAATATTTACAGAAGAAAAACACAAAATGAGGATATATATTGTTCATTTATGCGGAATAAAGGAAAAGACAATTCTTTCCGGAACTTTGAAAAAGCGGAAAAACATTTGCAATTTTTCCAATCCTGCTGTATTGTAAAAAGAGGTCTTTTGAAATTGCCTCAAAGAGAGTAATGAAAGGAAATCAATGGCAAAAATGCGTTTGGATAAATTTCTTTCCGAATCCAGTGCTTACAGCCGGAAAGAGATAAAAATACTGGCAAAGACCAACAGGATCATCGTGGATGGAAAATGTGCAAAAAGTCCCGATGAAAAAGTGGATGAAAATTCCATCATCACGGTCAAGGGAGTTCCCGTTCCCTACAAAAAATTTGTTTATCTCATGCTGAATAAACCCCGGGGGTATTTAAGCGCAACGGAAGACGCCCACGATCCGGTCGTGACTTCTCTTGTTCCGGAAGACTTGCAGCATTACAAAGTTTTCCCTGTGGGCAGATTGGATAAAGATACCGAAGGCTTGCTGCTTCTTACCAATGACGGACAATTCGATCATGCGCTCATGTCACCGCGGAAAGAAGTGAAAAAGCGTTACTTTGCCCGCCTTGATCTACCGGCGCAGCATGAAGATATTGAAAAATTTGCTTCCGGGATGTTTTTAGGGGATTTTACTGCAAAAAGTGCGCTTCTCGAAATAACAGAAGACCCCTGCGAAGTATTTATAGAGATCTCCGAGGGAAAATTCCATCAGGTAAAAAGGATGTGCGAACAAGTCGGCAAAAAAGTTATGTTCCTGAAAAGAGTTGCCATCGGCAAACTTTTCCTTGATGAAAATCTTTCCCCCGGTCAATGCAGAGAACTTACCGGTAACGAGCTGGAATTATTGAAATAAATTTCACTCTTTTGTGATCTCCCAGAGACACCCTTTGAAGTCGCCGTGCTGCTCCACTTGCAAAGGTATTTCTATACCATCTGCGGCAAGTTCCCCACCTGTGACAGTAAAGGAAACGGCACTTTCCACATTGCCGAAACGGGGAATAACTTTATAAAGAGATTCCTTTTCCAACACGGCCGATGCGGTATAATGGGGCATTTTCAGGATCATGCGGCTTGCTCCGTCGCAGTTGCGGTAAAAGAGGAAAAGAAAACTTTTTGCATTGCCGGGTCGGGAAATATGGAAAGCAATAAATCCGTGCCGGTGATCTATACTGTCCGGAGGCGTAAGAAGCGTCATTTCCCCATTCTGGAAAATTTCCCTGTTTTCTTTATAAAATTCCGTGATCTCACGGATACTGGAAAGTGTTTCCTCCTGCAAACTGGCAAAATCGCCGGAAAAACCCAATACACCAAGCATGGATGCAAGTATTCCGCAAACGAGATCCGTTTCCTCAAAATGTTTCCATGTGGCATTCTGGGGCTGGATCACACTGTGACGCGGAGCAAAAGTTTCCGGCCACAAACGGAAATTGCCGGGAGAAGCAAGAGTAAGCCAGCGCATGATCCTGCCGGCAGGCATCCGTAATGCCGTCCCCTGGGTGATATGCAGCACATCCAGCACATTGGCATTATCGCTTACAAAGTGCATATCGAAACAGCCGACTTCTGCCAATGTGGTACGCATTGCCCCGCTGGAACAGTTTTCCAGAACCGTTCCGGGATAATCTTTACGCAAACGCATCATTACGGTATGGATCCCTTTGACATATTCATACAATGCTGTTCCATTGCTATCTCTTCCGGGGGTGGTATTCATATCAAATTTGATATAGGCAAGATCATATTTGCGGATCAGGGAAGCGATCATTTCATAATAGAAATCCACCGCTCCAGGAACGGTGAAATCCATCCGCATCCTTGCAGAATCTTTCCATCTTCCGTCGGTAGTCACAAAAAATTCCGGGTGTTCTTTTACTGCCGGACAATCCACGGCAAAAAATTCCGGTTCGATCCAAAGTCCGAATCCCAGACCTGCGGCACGCACTTCATCGGCAAATTCTTTCATTTTTCCAAAGAATGCCTCATTCTCTTTTTCCGTCCAGTTGCCGTGAGCATTGAACCATCCGGCATCAATGACAAAAACTTCACTGCCTGCTTTTTTTGCCGCTTCCAGCTGTTTCCGCATCCGGGGCACATCCAGATACCCCATGACATCCAGCCAGGTATTGTAGAGTACGGGAAGAGTTTCCCTTTTTGCGCAGAGATATTTATTGGCGTAACGGTGCAGCATGGCAGAACCGCTGTAAGCTTCTCTTGACGGCAATCTCTGGATCAGAAGTTCCGGTGCTTCCAATTTTTCACCGGGGAGGACAAGAGCATCCAGATCCTCATCGGAAAGACCGTACTGGAAAATACAATGGGGTTTCATGGTGGAGACCACGGCAGAGGCAAAACGCATGAGATAATCTCCATTGGGTATCACATGGAAAGAGAGAGCCTCACTTGATTCATATGTACGCAATACGGCAAAGGGAGTTCCCCCCTCTGTCCATCTGCCCAGACGGGAACTCAATTCAATCGCTCCGGCACTCAGATCCCGCCACACGCCCTGACTTTCCAGCCCCCAGCGGCTCTGCTGGGTATAGAGGGAGTAATCGCCGCTCTGGAAAACGATCTTCGGGAAAAAGCGGTTTACGACACGCGCTTCGCTGCCGCTGTTGATAAATACATCCTTACGGGAGATGATATTGGTTTCTTCATCATATTTCCATGTACTTTCCACAGTAAAAGAGGAAGAGGGGCTTTGGAAAGTAAATCGAAGAAGATCTTTCTCTTCATGCACATCTTCAAGCAAAAATTCATATCCGTCAAAAAGGCCCTCATCGGTTTTCAGAGAAAAGATCCCGGTACATGCCGGCGTAACAGACATATTCCTTCTGCCGCCGAAAACACCGATCCGTGCAGGAAAAACTCCCATTTCATCCTGTTCAAAACGGATAAAACCTACCTTGTTTACTTTCATTTTCATTTCCATTTCCATATTTTTATCCTTTCAAAATTATTTTTTCATCTGCCGGATTTTTAAAGCATACATGGGGTAGCGTATTGCCATATCCATAACAAGAATAAATACGGGAATGACCAGAGCAGTAAATACTGCCGCCGAATAAAATATCCCGTTGAGAGAGAAGAGAGAGTGACTTCCCCACCCCATCATTGCCGCAAGCATTGTCCCCACACTGGAAGCACAGGAGGCAAAACCGAAAGCCGTTCCCCGGCTGCGTTTGGGCGTGACAGAGGAGAGCATTTTCTGTAAAACGGGGTGGATGCCGCCTGCAATAATGTTCTGAATGACCCGGCATACCGTAAAAGCAAGTATGGAAGAAGCCCATCCCTGTAAAGCCAGAGCTGCGGCAGAAAGAACAAGAACCGGGATCATCAGGACATGAGGGGAGACTTTGTCGGAAAGATACCCCATGATAACGCCGGAAAAAATCGCTCCGGCACAGACGGCGGCACTGACGATCCCCGTCCAGTATGCGGCATCTTTCGTATAAGTGGCTACTTTCAGAGCCAGATACGGAGCCGTATAGTTTCTGCTGATCCCCATAAGCACAAAGAGCAGCAGAAGTGCCCAGACAACGGTGGAAAGATGGGGCAGATAGGATGTCCAGGGATGTTTTTTCGGAGGGAGAGTTTCCCCTTTTCCCTCTTCAAGCGCTCTTTCTTCGGCAAGAGCGGTTTTGATATGCAGATGAAGCAGAAAACTGCTCATGGCATTGGGCAGCATACAATAAATACTCTGGGGGAGATGAATGGTGAAATAAAGAGGTTTGACCTCTTTCCGCCGCAAGGGAGTATCTCTTGTAAAAATAATGGCAAAACCGCTTATGAAGTACATGATACCGCACAGCCAGAATACAGCAGAATAACTTCCGGTATAGTGGATAAGCATCCCACCCATCACATTACCCAGAACGGAACCGCCCCAGATGGAAGTAGTCAATACACCCAGCGCAAAGCCCTGTTTATCATCAGGCGTATTCCTTGCCACCATCATCTGACTGGATGCCGTCGTCCCGGCACAGGCGGCTGTGATAAAACGCAGAAAAATAAACACCCATACATTGGAAACATACGCCATTACCGGAAAAATGAATGCCGTAACGAATGTTCCCCGGAAAAGCATGGGACGCACCCCCCATTTATCGGAAAGAGTCCCCCAGATGGGATTGAAAACAGCATACGCTCCTGTCCCTATGAAATTGAACATTGTTACATACATCACAAGTTCTTTTTCATTGCTCACATGCAAAACATCCCTGATAAACAGCGGCACATAAGGGATCATTGCAGAAAAACCGGCAAAAATAAGAAGCTGGGAAAACCAAAGCATCCACATATTCAACTGCCAGTTGACCTGTATTGAAACCGGAGCGGAGATGATATTTTTCCCGGCATCAGTATTTTTATTATCCACAATATATCCTTTCGTTATTATCCGGTCAAAACCATATTTTACTTTAATAATATACCCCAAAACAGGGTATTTTCAAGGAAAAATAAAAAGTTCTGCGGAGAATGGACAAAGGCTGTTGGCGGGGGGCTGGCGCAGGCGGCAGGAGCCGGGAGAGATGGGGGGCAGGCTGCCAGGAAACCGACCAAAAGGAAAACAAAAATCATTTTGGCGGCTTACTCCATGACCGCACCACTGCCATCACTGCCATCATTTTCATCATTCCCGCATTTTTCCTGTTTTTTCCTTGTATCCGTAATTGACTTTTGCTTTTTTTGTATTAAATTAATTGGGAAACAAACCTTATAAGAACGAAATAACATATTTTTTCATGGAGAACTACTCATGCTGAAAAAGAAAAATCTTATCTTCCTCGGCCCTCCGGGGGCTGGCAAAGGCACACTTTCCGAACCTCTGATGGCTGCTGAAAAACTCGCCCACATCTCCACAGGAGACATCCTCCGCGCAGAAATCGCCGCAGGAACTGAACTGGGCAAAAGTGCAAAAGCCATTATGGATAAAGGTCAGCTTGTACCCGATCAGATCGTGGCAGATATGGTAGCCGCCCGTATCCAACAGGACGATTGTGCGGATGGATTCATCCTTGACGGATTCCCCCGTACCGTTGCCCAGGCAGAACTTCTTGCAGAATCCTCTGCAAAATGCGGCCGCAGCATTGATGCTGTTGTTCTTTTCAATGTTCCCCGTGAGATCCTTATCCAGCGTCTCACCGCCCGTCTTATCTGCCGTCAGTGCAAAGCAAGTTTCAATAAGATTTTTGCCAAACCTGCTGTGGAAGGCGTTTGCGACCATTGCGGCGGCGAACTTTATCAGAGAAGCGATGACTCTCTGGAAACTGCCCAGAACCGTCTGAAAGTCTATGATGAACAGACCTCTCCCCTTATTGATTACTACACTGAAAAAGGTATTCTTTTCCCCATCGACGCATCTCTGCCCAAAGATCAGGGTTATGCTGCACTCGTGGGAGTTCTGAATAACTGATTTATATTTATCTCCGGAAAGGTTTTTATACTTTTCCGGAGTATTTATTTTGACGCACAGGCACCAAATAACGGAAAAAACAGAAAATGGGACGCAATTATATCATTCATACAGCAGATGAGATCAAAAGGATCCGGGTCGCTGCCGCTATGACAGCAGAAGCCAGAGAAAAGATCGCAGCCAATGTCCATGCAGGAATGACTACTTTTGATCTGGATCAGATCGCAGGAGAGATCATCCGTTCCATGGGGGCTGTTCCGGCTTTCCTGAATTATTGCGGGTATCCGGGCAATATCTGTATTTCTGTCAATGATGAAGTTGTTCACGGCATCGGCAGCAGATCCAGATTCATCCTGGAAGGAGATATCGTTTCCGTGGATGTGGGGGTTGCGTTCAATGGTGCTATCGGCGACAGTGCCAAAAGCATTTATGTCGGCTCTTCTCCTGTTCCGCCGGATCTGCAAAGATTGCTTACGGAAACGGAACACTCTCTGGAAGCCGGGATCGCGGCTGCACATAAGGGGGGGTGCGTCAGGGATATTTCTGCCGCAGTGGAAAAAGTTGCCAATGCAGCCAAACTGGGAATTGTCCGGGAATATGTGGGGCACGGTTGCGGAATAAAACTGCATGAACCGCCGGATGTGCCGAATTTTGCCATGCTTCGGAAAGGCCCGGAATTACAGGCAGGCATGGTTCTTTGTATTGAACCCATGTTGAACTTGGGAACTCATAAAGTATATGTGGAACCGGACGGTTGGACAGTCCGCACCAAAGATGGTGCTCCATCCGCCCATTTTGAACACATGATCCTTATAACTGAAAATGGTACGGAGGTATTGACTCGTGTCTAAAGATCTCATCAAGGTCGATGGCGTAGTCCGGGAACTTCTCCCGAACACAATGTTTAGAGTGGAACTGCCCAACAAGCACAATGTGCTGGCTCATATCAGCGGAAAAATGCGCTTGAACTTCATCAGGATCCTTCCCGGTGATACGGTCACATTGGAGATTTCTCCTTATGACCTGACCAAAGGCAGGATCATTTTCCGCCAGAAGTAAGCATTTTTATTATTCCCGGGATATTTACGTACAGGCTTTACTGTACCCTTTTTGTTTGTTTCAGGCAATATTCCTGTAAAAATGGAAAGGTCTTTTTATGGAGAAACCGCAAGTGGGCAGATTCAACACACAGGAAGATCATTTGCTGCAAATCAATGATCTCTCCAAATCTTATTCCGGTGTAAGAGTTCTTTCCGGCATAAGTTTTTCTCTTCCGGCAGGTTCTGTCATGGGCTTGATCGGGGAGAACGGTGCCGGAAAATCCACATTGATCAAGTGTATCAATGGCGTAACGGCCCCTGATGGCGGGCAAATCATTTTCGACGGAAACAGTTATTCCGGAATGACCATAAAAAAAGCTCTGGAACTGGGGATCGTCACCATCCCCCAGGAATTCAATCTTTCTGATCACCTTTCTGTACGGGATAATATCTACATGGGGTGTGAACGGAAAAGAATGGGTATTTTTCTGGATCACAGAAAAATGCGGCAGGGAGCAGAAGCTCTTCTGGAAAGTCTGGGCTGTTCCATTGATCCTGATGCACTTGTATCTTCTTTGAATGTGGCGCAGAAGCAGATGGTGGAAATCGCAAGGGGATTAAATCATAAATGCCGTCTTTTCATCATGGATGAACCTACGACGGTACTCAATAAAAGTGAAACGGAAAAACTTTTCCAGGTGATCCGCCGTCTGCAAAAAGAAAATGTTTCCGTTCTTTATGTCTCCCACAAACTTTATGAAATAGCGGAAATATGTGATTCCTTCACTGTTTTACGGGATGGGGAGTACATCACAACAGCAAAAACAAAAGATTTTTCCACGAAAGAAATGGCAAACCTCATGGTGGGCAGAGAGTTGAAAGATATTTACCCGCCCAAAATGCCTCTGCCCTCCCCTGATGCGGAAGAATTGCTCCGTTTGCAGGATCTTTCCCTTGCTTCTCTTGTAAAAAATATTTCCTTTTCCCTTGCCAAAGGGGAGATTTTAGGGATCGCCGGACTGGGCGGAGCGGGAAGAACCGAATTGGCAGAGGGGATCTACGGCATACGGAAAATCGTTTCAGGGAAAATGTTTTTCAAGGGAAAAGAATTGCTTCCTGCCTCACCGGAGGATGCGGTAAAAGCGGGGATCGCCTATATTCCGGAAGACAGACAGAAATCCGGAACGATCCAACAATTTCATCTGTCCTGGAATATGTCCCTTATTTCTCTTATGGAAAAATATTGTTCTTGGGGTTTCATCCGTAAGGAAAAAGAGAAAAAAAGTGCAGAAAACTATATTTCCCTGTTTTCCATCAAAGCGCCGGACGGCAATATAAAAATGAATGAATTAAGCGGCGGCAACCAGCAGAAAGGTGTTATCGCCAAAAGTCTGGATACAGATCCGGAACTTTTTATTTTTGATGAACCCACCCGCGGCATTGATATCAAATCCAGAAGTGAGATCTATTTTTTCATCCGTACTCTTGCAGAAAAAGGAACTTCCTGCATCATTATTTCTTCTGATCTGGAAGAAGTCATAGGACTGTGTCCGAAAGTTCTTGTAATGCGGGAGGGAAAAATCGCCGGCATACTGGAACAGGAAAAAATCAACGAAAAAGAGATCATGTATCTTGCCACCGGAATAAAATAACAGGAGAAGACTATGGATCATTCCGTTCAGAACAAACGCTTGGAAAAGTGCAAAAATTTCTTTACCGAAAACCGTCCTTTCATCGCATTGATCGTTCTTTTGACATTTTGCATGATCTCCAATGAATATTTCCGCAGTCCCCAGAATCTTATAAACATCACCCGTCAGGTGGCGTGTTCCGGCATTGCCGCTCTCGGCATGACTTTTGTTATTATTGCCGGAGGGATCGACCTTTCCGTGGGTTCGCTTCTTGCCGTTGCGGGGGTTGCCGGTGTAATGGGGATGAATGAGATCGCCTCCCCGGTTCCGGCGGTACTTGCCGCATTTTTCATTCCTCTTATTATCGGGATCATCGGTGGAGCGTTCAATGGTTTTCTTATTACGATAGGAAAGATCCCCAGTTTCATTGCCACATTGGGCACTCTTTCCATATACCGCTCTTTATCCCTATATTTTGCCAATGCAGGAACGGTAAGCAGTTCCAATGAGATTTTCCGGGAAGTGGGCAACTGTGTTTTTCTGGGGATACCTCTTCCCACATGGGTATTTATTTTTCTTGCCTTTATATTTGCCATTCTCCTGAAACACACCTCTTTCGGCCGTCATGTCTGCGCCATAGGGAGCAATGTTTCTGCGGCAAAATATGCGGCGATCAAAGTAAGATTTGTTACCTTTATGACCTATGTGCTTGCCGGATTCTGTTCAGGGATCGCCGCATTTCTTTTCAGCAGCAGGCTCAATTCCATCAGTTCCACCAATGCGGGGCTTTCCTATGAACTCGATGCCATTGCCGCTGCCATTATCGGCGGAACTGCCATGAGCGGCGGCAAAGGCTCTATTGCCGGCACTGTTGCGGGTGTCTTCATTCTGGGGATCATTTCCAATGCTCTTGTGATGTGGAACGCCCCCGTCAATCTGCAAGGTCTGGTAAAAGGAGCGGTCATTATCATTGCCGTTCTCATCCAGACCCGCAGAACAAAAAATTGATTTTTGAGTGATTTCCCCGGGCGGAAATAAAAAAGTCAAGCAAAACAAAAGAACAGTGGCAAAATCTATACTAACTGATTTTTGAGGACTTTTGAAATTAGCTCCTCAATAAAAACAGAATTTCTCCACATCCACCAGCCCTTTGTCTGTCAATTTGATTTCCGGGATCACCGGAAGCGGCAGAAAGGCAAGTGCCATAAATGGTTCATCTATTTTACAGGAAGTAAGTTTGACTTTTTCAAATATTTCTTCCAGATTTTCCACAACTTTTTCAAAGGGATCAAGACTCATCAATCCGCAAAGGGGCAGACTTAAATGGGCAAGGACTGCTCCAGCTTTCACCACAACGATCCCGCCGCCTTTTTCAATAAGGACATTGGCGGCCAAAAGAATATCTTCGTCGGAAACGCCTGTCACACATATATTGTGACTGTCATGTCCGATACTTGTGGCAATAGCCCCTTCCTCCATCCCGAAGCCATGCACAAATCCTTTGCCGATATTGCCGTTTTTCCCGTGGCGTTCCAGAACAAAAAGTTTCTGGATATCCTGTTGTTTATCCCCCAGGAGATAACCATCTTTTTCGGGAATAGGAATAGAAAGTTTCTTTGTAATGAGACTGCCGGGAACAAGTTTGATCACATCCCCGCGCCAATCTTTTTTACGTATAAGGAGGTCTTCTTTTGTTACTTTTTCCCGTTTGACGCTGTGAAGGAAATTTTCCGGAACAGGGGGGAAAGAAACTGCGTTAAAGAGAGACGGCTCCACCTTTTTACCACCGGCAAAAGTATATTCCACCTTACATTTTTCCAAATCGGAAAGCAAAACGATATCCGCCCTGCGACCGGGGGCAACAAGTCCTCTGTCCGGCAAAGAAGCGATATTTGCGGCGGAATATGTGGCAAGGCGGTAAACAGTAAGCATATCTGCCCCCTTTTCAATACAATGGGCGATCATTTTGTCGATATGGCCTCTTTTCCATATATCGGCGGGATTGCGGTCATCGGTACAGAAAGCCAGGAAAGGAGAATTTTTCAAATTGATAAGCGGCAGAAGTGTATCCAGATTTTTTGCGGTACTGCCCTCCCGGATAAGTACATTCATCCCTCTGCGCAATTTTTCCTCTGCTTCCTCCAGCAGAGAGGATTCATGGCAATTTCTGACACAAGCGGTAATGCAGCCATTCAATGCGTTGCCGCTTAAAAGAGGGGCGTGCCCATCCACAACAGGGGAAGAAATTATTTTTGTTAAAATTTCCTCATCCCGGAAAAGGACTCCCAGAACATTCATCATTTCGCCAAGGCCGTAAACATGTTTTTTCCCCTGATAGGCAAGGATATCTCTGGAAGAGATCTCCGCTCCGGCAGTTTCCAGATGGGTGGCAGGAACGCAGGAACTTAAACGGATAATAAGATCCATAGTCATCTTTTCCGCACACGCGATAAAATAATCCCATGCGGCTGTTCCGGTAATATTGCTTAATTCATGGGGATCGCAGACAGCCGTAGTCACCCCATGAGGGAGAACACATTTTTCATACTCCCGGGGCGTAAGCAGGGAGGATTCTATATGCACATGGGTATCAATAAATCCCGGCACTGCATATAAAGACTTTCCGTCAAATTCTTTTTCAGCAGCGATCCTGCGGCAGCAGGCACCGACGCCGACGATTTTATCCCCTTCAATAAGAATATCCCCCTCTTCCATACTGCCGTCGGTCATATGAAAGATCTTTACATTACGGATGGCAAAAGAAGCCTTTTGAGCTCCTGTTGCCACAGCTATATTTCTTTTAATTTCGTCCAGTTTTGCGTTCATTTTCTTCATCATACCTTTTATTGTTTTTTTTCATATATTGTTTTTTTTCATATTCTGTGTAAAGTGCAAAGGAGAATCGCCATATTTCTTTTTGAAAAGGCGTATAAAATGACTTATGTCATAAAATCCGTATTTTTCCGCAAGTTCTTTTATGACAAGAGTCCCTTCAAAAAGTTCGGAGACTGCCTGCCGGAAACGGCAGGCAAGTTCATATTCCGCAAAGGTGCTTCCGGTCACTTCCCGGAAATTTTTCCGGAAAGAACTTACCCCCATACAGCAAATTTCCGCACATTCCTGCGCTTCGATCCTCCGGCATGGATTTTCCGCCATGAACCGGAATGCCGGAATCAGATCGGAATAAGAGTAAGAGACTTTTTCCGGCAGAACTTCCGGCAGGTCACAGGAAAGCAATTTCACAAAAAAACGCAGGATGATATGCCACCTTTCCCATATCGGGCAAATGGTTCCGCAGGAATCCAGTTTCTTTTTTGTTTTTTCCCTGTTCTGGAAATTCTGCACAAGAGTATGGATCGTTTCTTCCGAATAGAGATCCGTTACGATTTTCATGAGAAAATTTTCCGGAACATAGTTTGCAATAAGTTCATGCCTCTGCACCGGCGGCAGAGCAATGATTTTCTGCAGTTTTTCTTCGCTTCCGGGCAGGGATTCAAACAATGCTCCGGGATGGATGGCAGTCATCAACAATAATGCGCCCTCCGGGGAAAAAGCGGTTTTATGCGGTTCCCAGGAAGCTGTAAGAGAACAGGCGATCCCTTTGAGTTCCACAAGATCAGCACCGATCTTTTTCTGCCCCTCCCCGGCGAACTGGATATTCAAATGCAGAGCCTCATGGAAATCCGATACAGGATTTTCATATTTCAAATACCGCGGCTGCCGGGAAAGCCGGCAGATAACGGGGGCATTTTTCGTAAGATGCCAGTCAAAAAAAGTCTGTTTCATTTTCTCTGTCAGATTTTACAGTTTTTTTATAAGAATATACACTTCAAAAGATTTGTTTCAAGGGAAAAAATGCGTATATTTATGTTTTAAAAGAAAATTTTTCAAAAGAAAGGCGAATCCATGAGTATCAAGATCCTGAAAGGGCAGAATTTTTCTCTCCACAGCATTGCTTCGGAAGAGTTCAATAAGATATATGAAAAGATCACAGGGACAACTCTTGAAATCATTACAGAAGATGATTCAGAATCCGATCTTATCATCCTCGGCAGCGATACAGACAATCTTTTTGTCCATTCCCTTGTGATGGCAAACGCCATTCCCGGAATAAAATGCAAAGTCATGAGCGATGAATATGAATTCATCTATCTGGAAAAAGAAGGCAGAAAATTTGAGATCCTTTCCGGCGGCAGGCCCAGAGCATTGCTTTATGCTGTTTACCGTTTCTTTGAACTTGCCGCCTCCTGCCGGTATTTCTGGGACGGGGACATTATTCCTGAAAATCCCTTTTTCTCGCCATTTGGTCTTACAGGATATGAAAAACCCCATTTCAAGTACAGGGGACTTGCCTATTGTCCTCACAGAAGTCTGAAAAGATTCCAGCCGGAACAATGGGAGTATGAAGACTGGGTAAGGGAAATAGATTATGTCCTGAAAAAAAGATTCAATACATTCTGGATGCGTCTGGGGATAGAAGATATTTTTCAGAAAGCCTTTCCGGATATCGTGGAAGACCCCCTCTATACCTGTCCCGGTGCGCCGGAACACTCCTATGATGACCGCAGACTTCTGCATCCTCTTTCCAGCAAAGCACAATTACGGAAAAAGGTCATGGATTATGCATTCAGTAGAGATCTTCTCCATCCGGAGGAAGCCGGAGCATTCACCCACTGGGATACCTATACCCCGCAATCTTTTCTGGACAAGGTCAAACCAACTCTCATGTGCAATGTAAGTGAAACAAAAATGGATGCCCGGCATATTCATCTGGATATTACAGAAGACATCAATCTGGATTATTATTTTCAGGTGACGAAAGCCTCCATCAAACACTATGGCCGCCCGGATATTTTTTATGTACGGGGCATAAGTGAACGCGCCTGTTATTCCTCCCATGAAGAAAACATCAAGTTCAAGATCTACTGCTATAAAAGGATCATAAGCAAAATCAGAAGCGAATACCCTTATGCAGAAATCTGGTTCCATAACTGGGATCTGATGTGCAATAAATGGCAGGTAAAGGATATAAGAAAACTTTTGAGCAGCATTGAGGGAGATCCCAATATCCACATGTTCTCCTTTACCAATGATGTGGAAGCAGGCATGAACGCCATAACCGAATGGGGTGTACCGCATACATTTCCCTATCTGCTGGGATTTTTTGTTGCCAATATGCCCGAATCGGAGATCCAGGGCAATTTTGATATGATAGAAAACCGCCTTGCTATTGCAAAAAAAGATCCACTCTGTCATGGACTCTTTATATGGCCGGAAGCCTCCCATGTGGATAATTTTATACAGGATTTTCTTTCCGCAAACGGCTGGACGCAGGAAAATATTTCAGCAGAGGAGTATATAGAAGAATTCTGTAATAACAGATATACATCCGGAAAAGAAGAAATGAAAAATCTCTGGCAGACGGCATTAAGCATCTACCGGAAAAAACGCAAAGTCTACCGTGATCCCAATAATTCCATCTCCGGACACAGACCGGCTCATCAAATGGGATGCTCCGTTATTTTCGATGAAAGAGATATGATCCGGGCAAGAAACTGTTTCAATGCCTGCAATATCCCTTTGAAGAAAGCGGAAGGATTTTTCCAGCTTCTTGCAAAACTGCTCCCGGAAGGAAAGAAAAATGCCTTCCTCCTCCGGGATATACAGGATCTGGCAAAAACTGTACTCATTCAGGCGATAGAAAATCTTTTTGCCATAACGGTTCTTCTGATGGAATTCTGGCGCAATGAAGGAAAGGAAGAGACAAAAGAAGTACTGAAAAAAGCATTGTCCATGCGCAGAAAATATCTTTCTCTTTATGCGAAACTACTTGCGGCAAATAAAGAAAATTCTCTTTATGACTCTCTGCAAAGCATTTGTTCCTGTCCTGCCGGGGAATACAACCCCGATGCCGAAACGATCCTCAAAGGCAATGCCGATAACACCTATTGCAGAGGTCATATTGCAGAACTGGCACAATATTGCTATGTCCCGGAGGGGGAAATCTTCTGTCAATGGGTGGAAGAGTCTCTGGAAAAAGGGGTACAGGGCAGATGGAAAAGACCGGATATTTTTGTAAAGAAACGCAAAGATATCTCGGAAAGATTCATGCAGACACCTTTACAGGAAATGGCGCCGGATGTGGAAAAGGCTTTTGCAGAACTGCCGCAGACACTTCAAGGAATCGCCGTTTGCGAGGTAACAAGAAAAGAATTGGCGGAATATATCGTTAAAAATCTTCTTGCATAAAGGATTGCCCGGAGGCATTTCAAACTCTTCTCCCTCTTGAATTAAGAAAAAAAAAGAGTATATTTATTCCATTGAGGTAATTTTATGGGAATAAATACTTTTTCAGATAAAATACATATCGTTTCATCACATAACGAGGTTCTTCTTCCCTGGGCGCGCTTCCGGTTGGCTCCGGGGAAGGAAACACCCCCTCTTACGGTATTCGTACTGGATCATCATACCGATGTATTGCCCGCTTTCCGCAATGCAGATGCCGTTATAGAAAAAGATTGCTGGAAAAATCTTTCCTTTCTGGAAGAAACAGTAAAAAAACTCAAACACGATGAGCATTTTCATTTTGCCGTTGCCTCTGATCTGGTGAAAGAGTGTATTATTTCCGCCTGCGTCAATGGGACACTCCCCGCCCACGAAAAATTGCAGATACGGTGGGATGAAAGATGGGAAGATGAAAATAAAGTCTTTGCCGAACCGGAAAAATACCGTTTTCTTGCAGACAGCGTCCTGGAAACAGCTTACCTTGAAGCGCGGTTCGGCAAATGGGATTCTCTTCCGGAAAATTACATACTGGATATCGATTGTGATTATTTTGCAACGATGAAAAGCCTTGCGCCGCAGGACAGAAGTTATTTTGATTTTCTTGCAGAGCACGCTTCTATCATCACCATTTCCCTGGAAAGCGACTGGGTACGGCTCCTGCGCTTTCCGGGGGAGAATACATTAACTTCCCTTACCGTTATCGAAAATCTTTTCCCGGGAATTTCAACAGAATATTGGAGAAATAAAGATTATGGAAAATGAAAACGGTTTCAAAAATTCTTACCTCCTTATCGGAACAGGCATTTTGCTCCTCTGCTATAATTTGTTCATACGGTTTACTCCCCTGAACGGCAGAACTCTTGAATATGATGAAATTTATACCATTATCAATTTTGTTCCTCTTTCCTTTCAGCAGATCTTTACAGATGTGGCAACCCCCAATAATCACATGCTGCATACTCTTGCTGTCAAACTCTGCAAAATCCCTGATTCAGTTTTTTTCACAGCGTCCACCCGTTTCCCGGCAGCATTGGCAGGATTGTTGAGTATATTTCTTTTTATTCCTTTCCGGAAACATTTTCAAAGCATTTACGGAGTCCTCTTTGCCATACTTCTTTTTGCTTTCAATGGAGCGCATATCCATTTTTCCCAGACAGCACGGGGGTATTCTCTTCTCACATTTTTTCTTCTTCTCGCAACCTTTTCCCTGCTGGAATATGAGAAAACAGAAAGAGAAAATCCTTCCCGGAAAAAACTGCTTCTTTGGGCGATCTTCTATTTTCTTTCCGCCTGTGCAGCCTCGGTAAGTGTAAGCAGCGGAGTCATTTTTGTTTTTGCAGTCTCTCTTGTATTTCTCCTTTTCACTTTTCCTTATAAAAACTGGAAAAAGGAATGGAAAATTCTCCAATATCTTTTCTATGCCTTTACTGCTGTGGGAATATTCATTCTTTCCTATTTTCTCCCCAATGCGGCAAAATTTGCCCAGGGGAGCAATTCTTTCGGGGTAAAATATACCTCATGTCCTCAAATAATATCCTTTTTATATGCAGTGTTACATGATAATGATCTTATTTATCCACTTTTGGTTTCCTGTGCCGGAGCGTATATATCCGGCCGCAGCCGTAAAAAGATCCTGTGGCTTCTTTTCTCCGCCTTTACCGTACTCCTTATCACACTTCTGACAAGAAACGGGCCTTCACGGGTCTATCTGCCCCTTTGTGCATTTCTTCTCCCGGCGGCGGCAATGGGGTTGGAAAATATTGTTTTTTATGTAAAGGAAAAATATTTTCTTTATGCAAAGGAAAAAGAAAATGAAGAAAAGATTCCCGCAGGCAATAAGAAACTTCTTTCCTTTCTTCTCTTTCTGCTTCTTTTCATACCTGTATTTTTTGCAGGAAATACGACCCACACTCTCCTTACGCCTTACGATATGAATCTACTGTATCATGACTTGGATAAGAACCCGCTTCTCACAAATGTCATGCCGGTATTTTCCTCCACGGATTCTGTGGCATTGCGTTCGTTGCATGACAGAAATGCTGCAAGGAAGTTATTATCCAGAGTACCTCATACTTCCGCATTGCTTTTCACATTTCCCTTGAATACGCTTCATACCATGGAAAGAAACAAGGAAACCACCTCTTCCATGCCTCTCCCAAAACTGGAAAAGCCTGCTGCAGAAATTTTTACAGGAAGAAAATTCCTTCCCCTTGTTCCTTTACAGAAAGTAACAAAACCATACAGAAAAGATGAAGTTATTTTTCTTCTGGTCTTTCTTGTAGAAAAAGAGTATATCCAATATGTAAAAGTGATACAATCTCTGAAAGGATTCAGGCATTTGAATTATTTACAAACTATTGATGACCCCACACTTTATGCCGGACTTCTTGCGGCAAAAGCGGAAGAAGTAACACTTTCACCGGAAGAAATGCTCTCCCTTGAAGAAAAAACCAATGGCAGAATACGATTCAGACTCTTGCAGAAAGCAGAATAACGAGACAGCACTCTCTTCTGTATCCAAAAAACATTTTCAAACACAAAACCATGCCATATATTTTATACTAATAAAACACAACTTCCTTTATCATAATATATTACAACTTTACTTACATTCAAGTAAAAATACAAATTTTTTCTAAAAATATATCTCTTTCCCCCATTTGATTTTTGAATTTGCCGCGGTAAATTTATTTCAACAGAGGAAAATTCAAAAGCACAGAAGAAATGAAAATGGAAACCCCATTTCCTGCATGGGGCAATTCCTTTTTTCAAATTTTCCGTAACTATTGAACTCCTCCCGGCAGTCCGCTTGCAACATCAACAAAACCGAAAGGGGGAAAAATGGACTCAAACACAAAAACAGAAAAAAAACTGGGAGTATTGGCACTTGCCGCACTTGTTGTAAGTGCCATGATCGGAGGGGGGATATTCAGTCTGCCCCAGAACATGGCGCAATCATCCGCACTTGTCGCAGTGATCCTTGCCTGGGTGGTAACCGGCTTCGGAATGTTTTTTCTTGCCAACACATTCCGTATTCTTGCAGAAGCCAAACCGGATGCAACGACCGGGATCTATGCGTATGCCAGATTGGGATTCGGGAAATTTGCCGGTTTCCAAATGGCATGGAGTTACTGGTTGTGCAACATTTTCGGCAATGTAGGGTATGCAGTACTTCTTATGGATGCCTTTGATTATTTCTTCCCGGGAAAATTTACAGGGGGCAATAATTTTCTTTCCATTATTTGCGGCTCTCTGGTGATCTGGCTGATGAATTACATCGTTCTCAAAGGCGTGCATCAGGCGGCATTCCTCAATATCCTCGGAACCATCGCCAAACTGGTTCCCATTGTTCTTTTCATCCTCATTATGCTTTTCGTATTCCAATGGAAGACTTTTTCCTTTGATGTACTGGGGCATGAAGTGGACCCGGCAAAAGGCATCAAAGATCTGGGAGGCCTACTTACCCAGTTGAAAGGAACAATGCTTGTCACATTGTGGGCGTTTATCGGTATAGAGGGGGCAGTAGTGATTTCCGACCGGGCAAAAAATCAGAAAAGTGTAGGGAAAGCCACACTTCTGGGTTTTCTGACCTGTCTTATCATCTATGCGCTTCTTTCCATTCTGCCATTCGGAAGAATGACACAGCATGAACTTTCCGGACTCACCAATCCTTCCACCGCCCCTGTTTTACAGAGTGTCGTAGGGCATTGGGGAGGAACGGTGATGAATCTGGGAGTGATCATTGCCCTCCTTACCAGTTGGCTTGCCTTCACCATTATGATCGCCCAGATCCCGTACGCGGCAGCTCTTGACGGTACTTTCCCCAGATTTTTCACCCGGGAAAACCGTAACGGGGTACCCAATACCTCTCTTATCACCACCAGTATCCTTATGCAGCTTGCCATGATTCTTGTGTATTTTGCCAACAATGCCTGGAATACCATGCTTTCTGTTACAGGGGTAATGATCCTGCCGCCATACCTTGCCTGTACTCTTTACTTGTGGAAACTCTGCATAAAAAAAGAATACCCGGAAAATGTAAGCATCAAACTTCCCTTTGCCTGTCTCTGCGGCACACTGGGAACACTCTATGCTTTATGGATGATCTATGCCGCGGGATTACAGTATCTTCTTATGGCATTTGTTTTCCTTGCCATCGGGATACCGGTCTTTATTGCGGCAAGAAAGGAAAGTATGAAGGAAAGCAAAGAATCTTTGGAAGCGACAGGTGAGGAAAAGTGTTGTTGCGGAAAGATATTCACAGCAGGAGAATATCCTTTCATGCTTCTCATCATCCTTTGTGCCATTATAGCTGTTTATGTCTTTGCCACAGGCAAAGTCCAGTTATAAACATGTATTCTTTTCAATAAAAAACAAAAAGGGGGGATAAAAATGAACAGAGAATTGGAACAGAGAAAAGTCCTGTTGCTGGAAGAACTTTCATCAGGAAACTGCGGCAACGCCTTTGCCGTCATTCTGAAAAAACTGCGCAGGGCCTTGAAAGAAAAATTCATCCATACACAAACCGTCCAGCAGTATCAGGATGCCCTTATTCTTGCGGAAACAGATATGGATCTGGATGCTTTTCTTATCCAGATCCCGGAAAATCATGACAATACCCATCTGGAAAAACTCCTTCATCTTCTGCATACCATACGCAAATTCGAGAAACATGTCCCGATATTTCTTCTGGCAATGGGAGAGGAGGATCCGGCAAAACTTTCCATGCAGATCATGGAAAATACCAGTGAAACACTTTTTCTTTTTGAAGAAAGCAGTGTTTTTGCCGCAGGCAGAATAGAAAGTGCCATCCGTAAATACAGGGAGAATCTCCTGCCGCCTCTTATGAAAGCCATCTGGAAATATAATGAAGAATTTCATGAATATTCCTGGGCGGCTCCGGGGCATCAGGGGGGAGTCGGATTTACAAAAGACCCGGTGGGCAAAAAATTCTATGACTTTTACGGGGAAAACCTTTTCCGTACAGATACAGGCATTGAAAGAAGCAGTATCGGGTCTCTTCTGGATCATGAGGGGGCATTCGGCGAAAGTGAAAAATATGCGGCCAAAGTTTTTGGAGCGCATTACAGTTTTTCCGCCGTTGTGGGCTCTTCGGGTTCAAACCGTACCATTATGCAATCCATTTTGTCCACAGGTGATGTGGCTCTTTGTGACAGAAACTGCCATAAATCCATTGAGCAGGGACTTATTTTAAGCGGGGCAAAACCTGTTTATATGCTGCCGGCACGGAACTGTTACGGCATAATCGGCCCCGTTCCGGTAAGGGAGATGGATGAAAAACTTATCCGGGAAAGGATCAGCAAAAGTCCCCTGATCCCGGATAAAAAAAGTCCGGTTTCCTATGCGGTATTGACCAACTGCACCTATGACGGACTTTGTTACAATGCAGTAAGAGCAGAAGAGATGCTGGGAAAAATGAGTGATGTCATCCATTTTGATGAAGCCTGGTACGCTTATGCAAGATTCAACAGCATGTATGAAGGACATTTTGCCATGCACGGAGCCCCGGAAGATCACAGGGGAGCAACAGTATTTGCCACACATTCCACGCATAAACTGCTCAATGCCCTCTCCCAGGCTTCCTATATCCACATACGGGAGGGCAGGAAAAAACTTGACCCGTTCCGTTTCAATCAGGCATATATGATGCACAGCACCACCTCTCCGCTTTATGCCATAAGTGCTTCCAACGATATTTCCAGTGCCATGATGGACAGATCCGGCGATGTGCTGATCAAAGAAGTCATTGCCGAAGCAGTGGATTTCCGTCAGGCGGTTGCCCGCCTCCACAGGGAACTTACAGAAAGCGGTTCCTGGTTCTTCCGGATATGGAACAGTGAAAAGATTTTTGAACCTGTGAGAAAAGGGAGCATGAATTTTGCAGATGCTCCCAGAGAACTGCTGATCAATGACCAGAACGCATGGAAACTTACTTCTGAAGATCCCTGGCACGGCTTTGACGGCATTGATAACAACTGGGCGATGCTTGACCCCATAAAGGTCAGTATTCTTACTCCGGGTATGGAAAGGAATGGAGTATTTTCCTCTCACGGCATTCCTGCCGCCCTTGTTGCAGCATTTCTTTACAGGGAGGGGATCGTCCCCACACGCACCACAGATTTTCAGTTGATGTTCCTTTTCTCCATGGGGATCACAAAAGGAAAATGGAGGACACTGCTCAACTGCCTGTTGAATTTCAGGAAAGCGTATGAAAATGATGTATATTTGCGGGATATTCTGCCGGAACTTTGTGAACAGTATCCGGCTCTTTACGGAAAATGCACCATCAAAGCGCTTTGTATGCGGATGTTTGATTTCATCGTAAAGGAAAATCCTCAGAAACATCTGGACGAAGCATTCCGGACTCTTCCGGAACAGGAATACTGTCCCAGATACTCTTACGAACAGATCGTAAAAGGGAAAGTGGAAATCGTTTCTTCCGATAATCTTGCAGGAAGAACTGCGGCAAATTCCGTCATTCCCTACCCTCCGGGGATCCCCATGCTCATGTCCGGCGAAAAATTTGACGGTACGAAAGCATCTCCCGGCGCACAGGTAAAATATTTACAGGCGTTGGAAAAATGGGATGAAGCATTTCCCGGCTTTGAACATGTGATAGAAGGGGCAATAAAACAGAAAGGCAAATACTGCGTTTTGTGTCTTGTTCCGGAAGCGGAATAAAGAAAGAATGGGCTGTTGCAAAACCTCAAAAAAGGTGAGCCGCAGCCCCCCTTTTACAGATAGCCGGTGCAGAACAGGCAAAGCGTTTTTCAAGTCCCGGGGAAACGAGGGAAAAAGCCATCCGGATACAGATAAAAATGTATAATTTATGATTATTTTCTGTGAGAGTGGAGAGTAACTTTGCAACAGCTTTTTTCCTGCGTCCCTACGGGACTTTTTTCGTAGGGGGATACATAATATACCCGGGGTTAAAACCCCGTCCCTGGGTTCTTGACGCCCCGATGGGGCTTTTGAGATAGCCGGTGCAGAACAGGCAAAGCGATTTTCAAGTCCCGGGGGAACGAGAGAAAAAGCCACGGGGTGATTACAAAAAACAGCCCTGAAAGGGCAGGAGGGGCTGAAAGCCCCGCAGGAAAATAGCCCGGCGGGTAGGTCCCTGTAAGGGACCGTACCCCCGGGGAGGAGTATAAAACAAAAAAGCAAGCTCTGAAAGAGCGGCAGAAGGGACTG
>JAGBXB010000065.1 GCA_017629515.1 Lentisphaeria bacterium
CGCAGCCCCGGGTAAATGTGTTGAATTAACACAAGCTCTGTAAGAGCGGCAGAAGAAGAAATGTAGTCCCTGTCTGCCGCTCTTTCAGAGCTTGATTTTTTGTTTTGTACTTCTACTCGGGGGTACGGTCCCTTACAGGTCCCTACCCGCCGGGCTATGTTCCTGCGGGGCTTTCAGCCCCTCCTGCCCTTTCAGGGCTGGTTTTTGTAATCACCCCGCGGGCTTACAGCGTTTCATCTCTATCCGGTGGGGATTTTTCCTGCCGGAAGTAAAAAGAATATATGTAAATAGTGATTGCTTAATATGTATTTTGCAGAAAAACGATTTAAATTCCGTCGCATCCGATGTTTTTTTTATTTTCCGTAATGAGATTTACTCCTGCTGTCTGCTTATGGATATCTGCGGATGAAACTGCTTTTTTTACGTCCGATACTTGACAAAACGCTTTTGTTATGCTATTTTAATACCCTTATCATCTTTCACTGAAAGATACTTTTACTGAAATATATTTTAACAGAAAGATATTTTCTTTTTCAAAAAAGGAGTTGAATATGACAAATGATTTTACAAACGGTATGCAGGATCTTCTTTCCCCGCTGATGCAGAGAGGAGCCGACTTTCTGGGCTGCCGCTACCCCATTATCTGCGGAGCGATGACCTGGGTATCCGATCCCGCCCTTGTTTCCAAAGTATGCAACAACGGTTGTTTCGGCTGTATCGCCGGAGGTAATGCTCCTGCGGGAAATCTTCTGCGGGAGATCAATACCACAAGGATCCTTACCAATAATAATTTCGGTGTGAACCTTATTACCATCGCCCCTTCCTATAAAGAACATCTTGCCATGCTTAAAGATCTGAAAGTTCCCTACATCATCTTTGCAGGAAGTTTCCCGAAGGAAAAAGAGGTACAGGAAGCCAAAAGTACGGGTGCGAAAGTCATGTGTTTTGCCTCCACCATCTCTATTGCCGACCGTATGATCAAATTCGGCGCCGATGCCATTATTCTGGAAGGAAGCGAAGCAGGTGGCCATATAGGACATGTTTCCACTACCGTATTGATCCAGCAGCTTCTTTTCAAATACGGGGAAACGCTTCCTATTTTTGTTGCAGGCGGCGTAGCCACAGGAAGAATGATGGCGCATCTTCTGCTTATGGGGGCAGCCGGAGTACAGATGGGAACAAGATTTGTGATGACAAAAGAGTGTTCCGTACATCCGAAATTCAAAGAGGTTTTTCTGCACGCCAACAGCAGAGATGCCATTGCCACCCCGCAATATGATTCCCAGTTACCGGTCGTGGCAGTACGGGCATTGAAAAATAAAGGGATGCAATCTTTCGGGGCATTGCAGTTGAAACTTCTGCGGGAACTGGAAGCAGGTACGATCCACCGTCAGGAAGCCCAGGAAGAGGTGGAAAAATTCTGGATGGGGGCATTACGCAGAGCCGCTGTGGATGGAGATGTGGAATATGGTTCACTCATGGCAGGGCAATCCGTAGGACTTATGGATAATATTATCGGCATGGAAGAACTGATCAAACAACTTCTCTGCGATGCAAATAACGAGTTGCTCTCTGTAAAAAAACGTCTTGCCTGAAATCCGGTTTCCGTAAGGAAGAAGGAAAATATGGCGGAACCCCGGAAAAATACCTTCTTTTTACCGCAGTTGTCCCAACGTATGAAATATTGCAGAAGCAAGTCATTTTTACAATATTCCGGGAGAACTCAATCTTTTTATGAAGTTTTTTTGGCAATGGAAGCATTATCCGTTTGAAAAAAACAGAAAAAGATGGTATTTTAATAGGATATACTTTTTTATATCTATAAGGAGAAAAAGAATGAGCACTATTGACTACACAAGTCACACACTGGCGGAAAGAATCGGTAAAGACCCGAAAGATTTCCGGAAAAGCGACATTATTGCATTTATCAGAGAAGAAGGCATCCGCCACATCAATTTTCTCTATCCTGCAGGTGACGGCCGCCTGAAAACTTTGAACTTCGTCATCAATGACGGCGACTATCTGGAAGAGATCCTTTCCTGCGGTGAACGCGTGGACGGATCCAGTCTTTTCCGTTTCATTGAAGCAAACAACAGTGACCTTTATGTTGTTCCCCGTTTCCGTACAGCCTTTATGGATCCCTTTGCGGAACTGCCCACCATCAATTTTCTCTGCTCCTTCTTCAACAAAGATGGTGAACCTCTGGAAAGCAGTCCTGAATACACCTGCAAAAAAGCCTGCGATGCTTTCGCAAAAACCACCGGTATGGAATTTCAGGCAATGGGGGAACTGGAATATTATGTGATCGCCGAAGATGACGGTGCTTTTGCCGCTGTTGACCAGAGAGGATATCATGAATCCGCGCCCTATGCAAAATTCGGTGAATTCCGTCAGCTCTGCATGAACTATATAGCCCAGACCGGCGGAAGAATCAAATACGGTCATTCCGAAGTGGGAAATTTTGCTCTCAACGGCAAGATCTATGAACAGAATGAAATCGAATTTCTCCCTGTCAACGCCGTAGAAGCCGCCGAACAGCTCCTTATCGCCAAATGGCTTATCCGCAACCTTGCCTACCGTAACGGTCTGGATGTGACATTTGCCCCCAAGATCACCGTTGGCAAAGCCGGAAGCGGTATGCACATCCATTTCCGTCTGATGAAAGATGGACTCAACCAGATGCTGAAAGATAAAGTCCTTTCCGACGATGCAAAACGTGCCATTGCCGGTATGATGACTCTTGCCCCCTCCATCACCGCATTCGGCAACACCAACCCCACTTCCTACTTCCGTCTTGTTCCCCATCAGGAAGCCCCCACCAATGTCTGCTGGGGCGATAGAAACCGTTCCGTACTGGTTCGTGTTCCCCTGGGATGGACTGCCAATAAAGACCTCTGCAAACTTGCCAACCCCGGCGAAGCCGACAGCAAGTCCTATGATACCACCCAGAAACAGACTGTGGAAATGCGTTCCCCGGATGGATCTGCGGATGTGTATCTGCTCCTTGCCGGTCTTGCCGTTGCCTGCCGTTACGGTTTTGAAATGGCAGACGCCCTTGCCGTTGCAGAAAAGACCTATGTAAATGTAAACATCCATAAAGATGAAAACCGTGCCATTCTGGATTCTTTGAGCGTTCTGCCTGACAGTTGCGCCGCTTCTGCCGATTGTCTGGAAGCCCAGAGAGCCATTTACGAAAAAGACGGCATCTTTGCCCCCTCCATGATCGACGGGATCATCAGCACACTGCGTTCTTTCAACGACCGCACCTTGCGTGCTGACATCGGAAACGATCAGGCAAAGATCCTTGCTCTTGTGGAAACCTATTTCCACTGCGGATAAGACAGGATTTTTCAGATATTCCAAGGGGGGTGCTGCAAAACGGCAGCCCCCCTTTTTTATTCTCTTTTTGCAGTACAAAAAAACTGCTGCAAACCTTTTAAGGCCGGCAGCAGTTTCTGATTTTGCTTAAAGGAAAAAATCTCTTATTTTTTCTTTTTCAGTTTTTCACACATTTGTGCAACAATTCCATATAATCTTGCCGGATGATCCATTTTCACCAATTTTCCATCCGGTCCTATCAATACAGCATGAGGTACGCCGCGGGGAACAAAATTATTGTAGGAAGCTCCCTGATAGATGGGGAATGTGATCTTGTTTTTTGCCAGAAATGCCTTGATCGCATCCCGGTTCTGCCGCCAGGATTCTGAACCAATGACAATCAGGTACTTATTCCCGTATTTTTCCCATAATGCCTGTAATTTGGGCATGGATGCGTGACAGGGAGGACAACCCAATCCCCAGTAATCAAAAAG
>JAGBXB010000066.1 GCA_017629515.1 Lentisphaeria bacterium
CGATAAAAACAATTCCAATTATACCTCCAATATTCAGCTCAAACAATAAAAAAGGCTGTTGCTCACCTTTTTTAAAGGTTTTGCAACAACCTCTTTTGAGAACAGTATATTTTCTATACTTATGCCAACTTATGCCGCCATGGGAACACTTCCCAGAAGCACAATGGCAAAAGCCATGATAAAGATGGCAACAGTTTCAATGATACCCAGAGCCATCAACTGATTGGTGAAACCTTTGCCGCTTTCGCTGAAAGCATCACTTGCAGCTGCTCCGGCTGTTCCCTGCCACAATGCGGAGATCCCCATGGCGATCCCGGCGGCGATCCCTACAATGAGATATACCGGCCATGCGGCATACAGAGAGGGGTCGGAAGCGGTGTTGGAGATGGTCACAAACATAAGGATCATCCCGTAGATCACCTGGGAGAGGGGCGCACCGCAGAAAACCAGAAGCTGGAAGGGCGCAGGTTTATTCTGGGCATAGCATTTTTTCCATGCGCCGATGGCGGCGGAACAGGCTCTTCCTGCACCGTAGGCGGAACCGATGGCGGCGATCGCCATTGCGGCAAAACCGCCGGTAAGGGTCATGGCTTTGGCAAAATAGAGGTTTGCGGGGGTGACGGTTTTTACCGCTTCTGCGGCACTTGTGATAAGTTCGATCATTTTAAACTCCTTTTTTTATTTTTGTTATTTGTTGTTATGATCTTTTATTCTTCATCTTTTTTTTCTGCAAAGGGACGGTAGAATATTCCTGTCCATTGCAGACCGATATGGTTGGAAAATTCCAGTGTGTTCAGACGGATGGCATGAACAAGCACACTTAAAAATCCCAGCATGATGTTCAGAACATGTCCGAATACGGCAATAAGGATCAACCCGATGATCCCCAGTACCAGAAGATTCGGCGGCAGTGCGGAACAGAATTCCCCCGCCATCTGATTGAAGCATTGTGCCACATACAATCCGGAAAGTCCCACAGCAAAAAGTCTTATGTAGGAAAGCACATCTACGAAACTTCCGATGATGTCAAAGGGCAAATTCATCGCCGCCTGTTTTGTCACCGTTGCAATGATAAGGACAAGACCGATTATATAAATGGCATATCCCCACACCCCCGGGAAGAAACCGGGGAAAACGATCAACCCCGTTGCAGTGAAAAAGTTTCCGGCAATAAGAAACGCCCAACCCACATTCCCGAAACATCTCCAGGAGGGCCATTCCAGAAAGGTTCTGTAAAGTCTTGCGGAAATCAGGTGTACTGCCGCAAGGAAGAAACAGATGAACTGGGTGAAACGGTTGGTCAATTCTCCATCCACCTTTTTAAGTCCGTATTTATCAGCAATGGCACAGGCAAAAGCACTTTTGGTGGGGGCGGCAAAGAAATCCAATCCCTGCATGAAGAAGGGCAGTTTTTCTCTGGGCAGTCCCAGGCAGTTTCCGGTAAGCAAGCCCCACAGAATGGAGAAAAAGGAAAGCAGGATCAGCAAGTTGAGCGGCAGTTGTGCCTTTTTGCTTTTCCGGAAAAGATATTTACAGAGAAATGCCACAACCATGAACATCGATCCGTAAGCTGCATCCCCGATCAGAAGTCCGAAGAATACGGGAAATGCCAGAAGAAAGAACAAACTCACATCCGTTTCCCTGTAACCGGGAGCGATCCCGATAAAGTCGAAAAGCGGATCAATAAGTTTCATCCAACCGGGTTTCCGGATACAGGTGGGAACATTTCCATCCTCTTCTTCCACATCCTCTATTTGCAGAACCCAGTCATTTTCCTTTGCCGCTTCTTTCAGTGCATCCAGACCGGTAACAGGGACATAGCCTGTTACGCAGCATACTTTCCCGGAGGAAAGCATGGAATCTCTTGCCTGTAAAAATTCCATTTCAAAGGCAAGGGAATTTTTATAGGAAGTGATTTTTTCCGCCGCAAGGGAAAGAAGAGCAAATCTCTCTTCTTTTTCTTTGATCTTTTCTCTTAAAGAATATTCCTCATCTTCCAGTTCGGCCAGCGGTGTTTCCGGAAGAGCAGGAACGACCGGCAGAAGATCGGAAGAGATTTTTTCCTGTGCCACAACGGCAAAATAGAGATTTTTTCCCTGTTTGCTTACAGGAGAAACAGCCGCATTTTCCGGCAGAGAAAGGCGGTCGAACTCTTTCTGCATACAACAGCAAAAATAGATATGGATATTCTTTTCTGCAAGATTTTTCACTTCCTCAAACCGGAAACTTCCCCAGGGGAGAAGAGCCTCTTTTTCCCGGATGACTTTTTCCAGTTTTCCGGCAAGAAGTTCTTTTTCAGAAAGAAGGGAAAGAGCTTCATTGACGATCTCACAGGCATTTCTCTCATCCCGGAAATCTCCTTTTGCTTTGACGGAGGAAAAAAGTACAAGAAGTTTTTCAACGCTTTCATACTCTTTTTCCAGAAGAGAACGGTCGCCGGAATCTTTCCTGAAAGAACTTTTGATGTGCATGACCCCCACTTGCCGCAATTTTTTCAATGCGGAAAGTTTCTCATTTTCCAGAGTGAGGAGGGCGACATTTTTCATTTCAATAATCATTATATATCCGCCTCCTGTAATTTCTTTTTCGCGATCTTGGAACGGGCAACACTGCTTGTAAAGGCATCTCCCAGATAAATATTGATGGCACGGATATTTTCTTTACATTCCGGGATCTTCACCTTTTCAAAAAGATTCACTCTTTGAGTGGTGACGCGCAATTCACCGGCAATAAGGTCATACTGTCTGCGGATGACCTCCCGTTCCGAGCGTATGCGTACGATATCTTCCAGAGACTGGACTGCATCATCAAACCAGAGCGGCGTGGAGAAGAGATCGTAAGGAGCTTCTTCAAAAGTCACCCCTTTGTAACTGGGTACTTCCACACCGGCAATGTTGAGCGTTTCCGTATCGATCTTTTCCACCTTTACATATTGCGAGAGTTTTTTACACTCTTCCGTATTGCCGAAAAGGCTCTTCCACGCATCCAGGGAAGCCACAAGGGCTTTCTCCTGTTCTTCGTTGGAAGCGATCCTTTCCAGACATTTGCGCATTTCCAACTGCAACTGCTGTTTTTTCAGCTGCAATGTAGGCAGGAAACGGGTATATTGTGCCAGAGAATCCCGCTCCTGTTTCAGCGCCATTTTTGTATATTTGATCTTTGCCATATTTCCCCGGAAGATTATTTTTTCGGCCAGAACTGTTCGATAAGGTCGGTTTTGATACCGCTTTCGGTAGCATCAAAACATTCTGCAAGGATCTGCCAGCCCTGATCCAGTGCCTCTTCCAGCGGAATATTCACGGAAAGATCCATCATCTTTTCTTCAAAGAGTTTACCGAATTTGAGGAGTTTGCTGTCCCAGGCACTCATCCGGAATCCCATGGACTGTTTTTCCAGAGTTTCTTTGAAGTCGGAATAGAAGCGGATCATGGTATCCATGATCACACGGTGGTCGGCTCTGGTCTTGCCGTTCACCTGCTGTTTCAGACGGCTCAGAGAACCGAAAGGCTCGATCCTTCCGTTACGCAGATAGAACTGTCCTTCGGTGATATATCCGGTATTGTCCGGGATGGGATGGGTCACATCGTCCCCGGGCATGGTGGTAACGGCAAGGATGGTGATTGAGCCGGCTTCATCAAAGTCCACCGCCTTTTCATAACGGGCGGCAAGCTGACTGTAAAGGTCGCCGGGATAACCGCGGTTGGAGGGGATCTGTTCCATGGTGATGGAAATTTCTTTGAGGGCATCGGCAAAGTTGGTCATGTCAGAAAGAAGTACCAGTACTTTCTTATTCTGCAAGGCATAACTTTCCGCTACGGCAAGGCACATATCCGGTACGAGCAGACATTCCACCACAGGGTCGGAGGCTGTATGGATGAAGAGAACAGAGCGGGACAATGCGCCATGCTCATCCAGCGTATTGCGGAAAGCCAGGTAATCGTCATGTTTCAACCCCATGCCGCCCAGAATGATCACATCCACTTCCGCCTGCATGGCAATACGGGCAAGAAGTTCGTTATAGGGTTCACCGGCAACAGAGAAGATGGGCAGTTTCTGGGAATCCACCAGAGTATTGAATACGTCGATCATGGGGATACCCGTACGGATCATGTTGCGGGGAATGATACGCTTTGCCGGATTGACGGAAGGGCCTCCGATATTGATGAGATCATCATGGATGGCAGGGCGGCCGTCCCGGGGTTCGCCTGAACCGGTAAAGACTCGTCCCAGAAGATCCGCAGAAGAAGATACTTTCATGGGATGCCCCAGAAAACGCACTTCATCATTGGTGCTGATCCCCCTTGACCCGGCAAAGACCTGTAAATAGACTTTGCCGTCCTGGATACGGATCACCTGGGCAAGAGAGGTGCTTCTTCCGGAAGAAACTTCCGCAAGATCGTTATAAGCCACATTATCCGCTTCCACGGTAATGACGTTTCCGGCGATCTGAATGATCTTATGATATACTTTACGCATCTTTTGCCTTCCTTTCAAGGATCTTTCCATTCATTTTCTGTTCAAGAAGATTAAATTCCTCTCCCTTATAAGGAGCATAGTTCATATCCGTAAGGATAAGGCGCAGTTCAAGGAAGTAACGGCGTGCCTGTTCTTTATCTTCAAAAACAAACTTTTCTGCAAGGATGGAGGAAATAAGGTCAAACATATAGATCTGGCGTTCCCTGCTTGTAGCGGAATCCACCTCATCAAAGGTGTTCTGCTGCAGGTAAACAAAGTCCAGAAATTCGCTTTTGAGATAGATCACAAAGTCGTCGATATTCGTTCCTTCCTCACCGACAACTTTCATCATCTGATCCACTTCATGACCTCTGCGCAGGATATTTCTTGCTTCGGCAAGTTTTTTGCTGTCCACGATACTTTTGTATTTGCTCCAGGAATCCAGAGGATGGATGGCGGGGAATCTTCTGGCACTGGATCTTTCACGGGAAAGCCCCAGGAATGCTCCTACAACTTTCAGGGTCGCCTGGGTTACAGGTTCTTCAAAGTTTCCTCCGGCGGGACTTACAGAACCTCCGATAGTCACAGAGCCTTTGCTTCCATCATTGAGAACAACAAGACCTGCACGCTCATAGAAACTGGCAATACGGGATTCCAGATAGGCAGGGAATGCTTCCTCTCCGGGGATCTCTTCCAGACGGCCTGACATTTCACGCAATGCCTGCGCCCAGCGGCTGGTGGAGTCTGCAAGCAGCAGGCAGTTCAACCCCATCTGACGGTAATATTCCGCAATGGTTACTGCTGTATATACGGATGCTTCACGGGCGGCAACCGGCATGGAGGAAGTGTTGCAGATAATGACTGAACGGGACATGAGACTCTGACCGGTACGGGGGTCGGTAAGTTCCGGGTATTCCCGCAATATTTCCACTACTTCCCCTGCGCGTTCTCCGCAGGCGGCAACGATCACGATATCTGCTTCCGCATGCTGGCTTATGGCGTGCTGTAAAACGGTTTTCCCTGCTCCGAAAGGTCCGGGAGTACAGAATGTACCGCCCTGTGCTACAGGGAAGAATGTATCAATGATCCTCTGCTGGGTGGTGATGGATTCTGTGGGGAGGAGTTTTTCTTTGTAACAGGAAATGGGAATTTTCACCGGCCATTTCTGGGTCATGGTGACTTCCCGTTCCATTCCGTTTTCATTTCTGACTACGGCAATACATTCCCGCAGTCTGTATATCCCGGCGGGATTGATCTTCACTACTTCCCATGTCCCTCTGAACGCAAAAGGCAGCATGATATAATGGGTGAAGATCCCTTCGGGAACGCTGCCCAGGCGGTCACCTGCATGTACTTTATCGCCGACTTTGGCAATGGGGGTGAATTCCCATGTGGAGGAATCTTCCAGCGGGTCAAGATAGACACCCCGTTTCAGGAAGAATCCGGCCTTTTCCGCAAGTTCGTTCAAGGGGTTCTGCAGTCCGTCATAGACCTGGGCGAGAAGTCCGGGACCAAGTTCCACGGAGAGAAGATCTCCGGTAAATTCCACTTTATCGCCTTCTTTGAGTCCTTCGGTACTTTCAAACACCTGAAGGTCTGCTTTATTTCCTCTTACACGGATGACCTCTGCTTTCAGTTTGAGATCCCCAAGAAGGGCAAAAGCCACCTCGTTCTGTTCCACGGAACTGTCAAATTCCACGGTCAGAAGGTTGCTGTTGATCCCGGTAATGTGTCCTGTTTTTGTTTCCGGCATACTTTGATGTACTCCTGAATTTTGGTATGATTATATGATTTTGTTTTTTTTCAGATCTTTACAGAACTTTTTTCCACACTGGAAACGGTTTCTTCCAGATTTTTTTCCGCTTTTTCTTTCTGATACTGCGCCCACTTTTCAAGGATGAGGAGTTTTCTGCAATAGATGCTCAATGCGTCCAGATCCGCATAGTGGTCAAGTTCCATTTCATCCAGATATGCCCAGCGGGCTTTATCCAGGATCTTTTCCCGTTCCAGAGCGTCGGAGGCATTTTGCAGGAGCGCAGCAATATTACTCATATCTCTTCCGCTTTCCCTGCCGGGATTTTTCCGCAGGAAAGAGTCTGCTTTTACTCCTTTTTTCTTTGCCCGCATCACGGCAAGCAGGTTGCACAAAGCGATTTCAAAACTGGAAAATCTTGCTTCTGCACAATCTTTTTCCGGTATGTTTTCCGTTGCGGAAAGGGAAAGATCCTGCAGAAAAGCAAGTTCTTTTTCCCCCAGAAATGCCTCGCAGTATTCCAGAAATTTCTTCCGGGAAAGGAAAGGGGTTTCCCCGAACTTCAAATAGGGGAGAGAGGCTTTCAGAGCAAAATATTCTTTATTGGATAACATGATATTTTTCCTGTATCCTGTCCTTCCGTGCCGGAAAAAACTGCACTTTACAGACAGGAGGGGTTCCTCAATTTTTGATTACTTCCGCCAGTTTGGGCCCTGCAAATTTGCAAAGGACTTCGGTGAGGGCGTCGTCGCTGAAATCAAAGAATACATCGTTTTCTTTGAAAGAGATCTGCAGACCGCCGGCGAAATCTTCTGTGAAATTCAGTACGGGTCTGGCTTTGAGTTCCGCAAGGAAAGCCCCTTTGAGAAATTCTTCGGCAATGGCGGCATCCTTCCGGGAAAGAAGCAGCCGGATATCATCTGCATCGGGATTTTTTGCATAGCCTTTTGCCATTTCAAGGATGATATTGCCCATGACCTCTTTTGTGAGGGCGGCAGAGGTGCATTCTTTTACTGCAGCGGAAAGTTTGGCAAGAAGATCGCTTTTCAGGGCAATAACAATATCTCTTGCCGCCTGTTTGATGGCTTCTTTTGCCCGCATTTCACTTACAGCGGCTTTTTCCGCAGCGTCTTCTGCGGCCTTTTCCGCCTGTGCTTTTGCTTCTGCAACGATCTTTTCCGCCTGTGCCTTTGCTTCTGCAATGATCCTGTTGCTTTCTGCTTCAGCTCTGGCAACACCTTCGGCATTGATCCTGTCCAATAAACTCTGGATATTTTCTGACATTTTCCATCCTTTCCGGCGTACAGTACACCGTATTCTTATATTTAATTGATTTAAAAATAAAAACTGTTTTATAAATAAAAGTAATTATTTTAATATAGCATTGATACAGGGATTATTCAAGCCGTTTTTTCTGCCGGGATTTCTTCTGCGGAAAGGAAAAATGCGTAAGAAAGGCAAAATGTCTGCTTGCAGGAGGCCATTGGAAGATTGTGAAAAAAAATAAAAAAAAATCCGCAAAATGTCTGCAATTTTCGTTTTTGAAAATTTGTGTTTGAAAATGATTAAAATTGCACAGAATTGACATGAAAAGATATGTAATGTTCAGAGAATAAATAAAAACATAAACTTGACAAAGTTGCGAAAAGTGATATATTATACATGTAATGCGTGCTTTTACGATTGGAATTTAATGAAATATTTTTTAATAAAACTAATTTAAAACGGGAGTCGTAACTTGAAACTCTTGCTTACAGGAATTACAGGACTGGTGGGCGCAGCGTTTGTAACAGAAACTCTTCGCAGCAGAAAAGATGTTGATATCACTGCGATTTGCAGAAGCGGCCGCGGAGAAAGTGCCGAAGAACGCGTGAAAAAAGCCATTATTGAACAGTGTGAATTTGATGGTGATGTGACTTTTGCCGATGAAGTCCTTTCCCATATTACTGTTGTGGACGGAAATATTCTTGATCTGCCTGTGGATGAGATCGTTGCCAAAGGTCCTTATGATGAGATGTTCCATTGTGCCGCAGATGTGAATCTGGGCAAAGACCCCAAAGGAATCGTATTCCAGACCAATATGCAGGGCACACAGAATATGCTGGATCTGGCAAAGAAATTGCAGGTGAAAGCCCTTCATTATGTTGGAACTGCTTATGTTGCCGGAAAATGTGAAGGTTTGGTGAAAGAAGATGATCTTAAAGCGGAAGACTTCAACAACTCCTATGAACGCAGTAAGTTTGAAGCGGAAAAACTGGTTCGTGCCAGCGGGATCCCCTTTACCATTTACCGCCCCGGTATCATCGTGGGCAGACTTTCTGACGGCAGGATCCGCAAACCCCTTGCTTTCTACCGTATCATGGAGTTCCTCGGCGTTGTAAAGAAGCATCACTGCTCCCGTTGCGGTATTCCCGCAAACGGTATCCTGCCCAATGAAGTAAGATTGCAGAGTCCTCTTTCCGACCGCATCTATTTCACCCCCATTGATTATGTGCAGAAAGCCATTTCCCGTCTTTTCTGCCAGCCTGTGGCGAACAGGGGATTCCACCTTACCGGGGAAAGCCCTGTAAGTACGGTCATGATCGCGGAAGCATTGTCCTGCATCCTGAAAATGCCCGGCTTGTGTGTGACCAGAGCGCAGCTGGAAGAAAATGCCGATGAAAAACTCATCCGTAAGATGATCGGCGACCTTATGCCTTACTTTGAGACCCGTATCACCTTTGACAGTTCTTCTGTGAGAGAAGTACTCGGTGCAGAGATCCTGGATTGGAAGATGGATGTGGATTTCCTGAAAAGAATGGCTTTTGCCTACTATAAGGAATGTTCTCCTGAACTGGTCATGGAGTAAAAAAATACGGATAGTGCCGTATCCTGCGGGAATGGACAGGGAGGAAACTCTTTGCTGTCCTTTCCCTGTGTCTGTATCCTGCTCTTTAACGGGCAGGGGATGCTGAATAAGTGAAAAAAGGAGAAAGTATATGCCTTCTGCCGGAATCTGTCCCGTACCGGGCAAAAATAAAAATATATTTCTTCCCCTGGATAAATCCCGCACCATGTCCCTTGACCGGGGGCTTTTGTGTCCCCAGTGCGGGGAATTGCTGCATAGAAACGATATAGAAGTATTTACCAAATGTCCTTTCTGCGATCATGCCTTTTCTGTGGATACGGACCTGGAAGATTTTATCCTTACACCCCTTGTGAATGAGTGGGCGAAAAATCAGCAGGAACTTGCCACAGTGGAAGAAGACAGACTTCTGCCGTAAAAAAAGGGTCCGGGATGTAAAAAAAGATACGGATGGGTATATTTTACTCATCCGTTTTTTTTGTTTGCCGGCAGTATTGTAAACACTTGTTTCCACTCTTTTTGCACAATTTTCTCTTCTCTCTTATAATTTTTCAAAAAACTGTTTCTGTCTCTATTGTATTTTTGCCCGTGCACATGTATATTATATTATAATATAATATAAAAACAGAAATCAAAAGATATATCAAACATTTCGAGAGGAGAAAAATATGTCAGAAGACATCACCAATCCTGCCGCTATTCCTGCTCCGGAAACAACGGAAGCAGCCCCTGCGGAAAAGAAAAAGTACAATGCGGGAAGCATTACCGTTCTTGAAGGTCTTGAAGCCGTAAGAAAGCGTCCCAGTATGTATATCGGGGATACCGGTATCCGTGGTCTGCATCACCTTGTTTACGAAGTTGTGGACAACAGTATCGACGAAGCTCTTGCAGGCTATGCTTCCACCGTATCCGTGGTGATCCATACAGACAACAGTATCACCGTTGTTGACGATGGACGCGGGGTCCCTGTGGATATGCACCCGGAAGAACAGAAACCTGCTGTAGAAGTTGTGATGACCGTTCTCCATGCCGGCGGTAAGTTCGACCATGACTCCTACAAAGTTTCCGGCGGTCTTCACGGGGTGGGTGTCTCCTGCGTGAATGCTCTTTCCGACTGGATGGTGGTGGAAGTTTCCAGGGATGGATTTGTGCACCGTATCAAATTTGAACGGGGCAACACGGTTGAGCCTCTGGTAAAACTGCACAATACTTCCAGTACCGGTACTTCCGTTACCTTTAAACCTGATGGAACGATTTTTTCCGCTACTGTCTATGAATGGGATATTCTTGCCAACCGTCTGCGTGACCTTGCCTTCCTGAATAAGGGCGTGCGTATCACCCTTACAGATGAACGCGGTGAGGAAGTAAGAACTGAAACCTTCCATTATCAGGAAGGACTCATTGAGTTTGTAAAATTCCTCAATGAACATAAAACTGTTCTGCATCCCCCCATTTACATGCACAAAAATAAAGACAATATCGACGTGGAAGTCGCCATGCAGTACAATGACGGCTATACGGAAAATATTTTCAGCTTTACCAACAATATCAACACCCACGAAGGCGGGACTCATCTTACCGGTTTCCAGGGGGCTCTGACCCGTGCCGTCAACAACTACGCCCGTGCCGCCAACTATATCAAAGGGGACAAGGGCAATGTGACAGGCAGCGATACCCGTGAAGGACTTGCCGCTGTGGTCAGCGTGAAAGTTCCTGAACCCCAGTTTGAAGGTCAGACCAAGACCAAGCTGGGCAACGGGGAAGTGAGAGGGATCGTGGATTCTGTGGTATATGACGCCCTTACCACCTTCCTTGAAGAAAATCCCGCTGTGGCAAAGCAGGTGGTGGATAAAGCCCTTACCGCCGCAAGAGCCGCCGCAGCCGCCAAAAAGGCCCGTGAACTGGAACGCAAGAGTGCCCTGAACGGGATCTCCCCCTTCCTGGGGAAACTTGCCGACTGTTCCGAACGGGATCCCCAGAAGTGCGAACTCTACATCGTGGAAGGGGATTCTGCCGGAGGATCCGCCAAAACCGGCAGAAACAGTAAATTCCAGGCGATCATTCCCATCCGCGGTAAACTCATCAACGTGGAAAAAGCACGGATCGACCGTGTGCTGGAAAATAAGGAGATCCAGTCCCTCATCACCGCTATCGGCTGCGGATTCGGGAAGAATGATTTTGATATTTCCGGCTTGCGTTACAACCGTATCGTTATCATGACAGATGCTGACGTGGACGGTTCCCATATCCGTACGCTTCTTCTCACATTCTTCTTCCGTGAATTGAAGCCCCTTATTGATACCGGCCATGTTTATATTGCCAATCCCCCGCTTTACAAAGTGAAACGGAAAAGCCGGGAGACCTATATTGATACAGATGACCAGCTGGACGCTTTCCTTACTGAAATCGGTTCTGATGACCTTACTGTGGAAAGAATGGATACCAATACGGTATTGACTTCTGCGGATATTGCTGTGATCTCCAAGTTCGTGCGGGATGGTCAGCATATCATCCAGGGGCTGCACCGGGTGGGGATCGATCCGGATAAATATTTCGGACTGGCAAAGGATGGAAAGTTCCCCACTTCCAAGATCATTATCCATGAGACGGATGGTTCTGTAAGTGAAAAACTTACCTACTCTCCTGAAGAAAAATCCGCCTATATCGAAGAAGCGGAAAAGCGTCTTCCTCCCGTGGAAAGTATGTTGGAAACAGCCGCCGCTCCTGCCGCAGAGGGAGCAGAAAATGCTTCCGGGGAAGCACAGGAAGCTCTCGCAGTGAAAAGCGGATTGCATCCTGCTATCGAAGTCATTGATATTTATGAAGCCTCCGCCTGTGAAGAACTGGGGAAAGCCATTGCGGAAGCAAATTACGATCCTTCCAAACTCTATCATGGCGAAGCACCGCTCTTTAAGATCACCGATTCCGATGAAAGTGAGATCGTCAACACCCTTTCCGAACTTTTTGAGATCGTGAAGAAGAACGGCAGAAAAGGCTTGCAGATCCAGCGGTACAAAGGGTTGGGGGAAATGGATCCGTCACAGCTCTGGGAAACCACAATGGATCCCGCCCGCCGTAAAATGATCCAGGTAACCATGAAAGATGCCATGGAAGCGGAACGGATGTTCACCCTCCTTATGGGCGATGATGTGGAACCCAGAAGAGAGTATATCGAGCGTCATGCCGCCGGAGTGAAAGATTTGGATATTTGATTACTGACAACTTTTTATACACAGAAACTTTGATTAGGAGAAAAAAATGGCAGCAGAAAAAGAAGCAAAGAACGCCGCATTGAGCGCACAGGAAGCAAGAGCAAAAAATCTGACCATCGCCCTTGGTCAGATCGAAAAAGAATATGGTAAGGGTACCATCATGCGTCTGGGGGATACCTCCACCATTGATGTGCCTGTGATCAGTACCGGGGCCCTCTCCCTTGACCTTGCATTGGGGATCATGGGATTGCCCAGAGGAAGGATCGTAGAGATCTACGGGCCGGAATCTTCCGGTAAGACCACCCTTTGTATGCATGTGATCGCCAACGCCCAGAAAGCTGGCGGGGTAGCCGCCATCATTGATGCGGAACATGCCGTTGACCCCCAGTATGCCAAAAAGATCGGAGTGAATATTGATAACCTCCTTATTTCCCAACCTGACTGCGGGGAAGATGCCCTCAATATCGCTGATACTTTGATCCGCAGCAACTCTGTGGATGTGGTCGTGGTTGACTCCGTAGCCGCCCTCGTTCCCAAAGCGGAATTTGAAGGACAGGTGGGGGATTCCTTCATGGGATTGCAGGCAAGAATGATGTCCCAGGCATTGCGTAAACTTACCGGTGCCGTCAGCCGTTCCAGAGCCTGCTGTATCTTTACCAACCAGATCCGTGAAAAGATCGGTGTCATGTTCGGAAACCCGGAAACCACCACAGGGGGTAATGCTCTCAAGTTCTACAGCTCCATCCGTATGGATATCCGCCGTATCGGCACCATTAAAGACAGTGCCAGCGAAGCCACCGGAGCAAGAACAAAGGTCAAGATCGTGAAAAACAAACTTGCCGCTCCCTTCAAGACAGCGGAGTTTGACATCAACTGGAATGAAGGTATTTCCAGAGTGGGGTCCATTCTTGATGTGGGGACAGATCTGGGCATCCTTGAAAAACGCGGTTCCTGGTTTGCCTTTGAAGGGGAACAGCTTGCACAGGGCAGAGATGCTGTAAAGACACTTTTGCAGGAAAATCATGAACTGGAAGAAAAGATCCTCAACAAGATCAAAGAGGTCATTGCGGAACGCAGAGCTGCTGCCGCCGGAACAGGAAAATCTGCTCCTGCTGTCGCAGATGCTCCCGCTGCGGAAGAAAAATAAGTAAAAGTATTTTTCAATAAGAAGAGGGCTGTTGCAGAACCCCTGCAGCAGCCCTTGTGATTTTAAAAACGGCTTGTTATTATTTTTCTTTATGGAAAGCGTACTTTTGCAGATAGCATATCGGGGGTACAGAGTCGGTTTCCGGAAGAACTGCCGCTGATTTCTGTGGAGATCCCGTGCAGGAAATTTCCTTGCATACCGATAATTTCAATAGTTTTTTCACAGGTATCTATAACGATTTCTGCACTTACGGGCTTTTCATAAATGATCATATTTCCGTAACACTCGTGTTTGAGATAGAGATCTTTTTCCGGGAAAAGATAATGGGCTTTGTTGACCCAGTTGAATGTGGCGGAATTGACATCCAGACGGGGGACATCATCAATAATATCCAATCCGCTTCTGTGATAATGACCATTGAGGCACAATATGACTTTACCGGCAGTTGTCTGTGAATCCCGGATGATCTGTGCTATTTCTTTGCCGCACTGCATCTCCGCTTCCGGTTTCGGGGGGTATTCTATTGCGGAATGACTGGCAAGAATACAGGGGAAAGGGGAAGTCATAACGGTTTCCCGTACCCATTGGATCTGCTCCGGCGGCATCCATGTACGGCATTTGGAATGATCGAAATAATTGCGTTCCGAGTAGTGGAAGTGGACGCCGGGAAATTCCCGGAAATAGTTATCATCCATGATCACAAAACGCAATCCCCCGTGATCAAAGAAATAATATCCTTTTTCCAATCCCATACTTTCAAGGACAGTTTCAAAGGAATTTATGTCAAATTCATGATTCCCCAGAACAAAGTAACCGGGGATGGCAAATTCTTTGAATTGCCGGATCAATTCCGGACAGGCGGAAGGTTTATGGGAAAAATCCCCCAGATGGAGCAGAAATTCGGAATTGTTTTCCAATGCCCGTTTCTGGATCGCGGCCAAACGCTCCGGCGCATCCGATTTATACCATGCAGGATGGTGGTGTAAATCGGAAAATACTGTAAATTTCACCTTGCTCATACAGTTTTTCCTTTTATTACATTAAGGAGGGGGAAATAATATATAAAATTATTTTGCCTCTTCCTGTGCCTGTGCTTTCTTTTTATTGACTTTTCTTGCCAGTTCCAGGATCTCCATAAGTTTCTGTCTCTGCACATCCGCAGGCAGATCTTTGAACGCATCCACAAGGATTTTTTCATCGGAGGAGAGTTCCAATGGTTTGTGGTGGGAGGAGGTCTTTTTCGGGAGGAAGTTTTTGATAAGGGGATAAAGTTTCTTCCATGTATCCTCTTTGATGGATTGGGTTTCCCTGTTGAGATACCTTGTAACGGTGTTGGCACTCACATTGGCAAATCTTGCAAAATCTGAAACCGATTCAAAACTGTCCTCAATACTTTTCTGAATGGCACGCACGATATCGTCTGTCAATTTCATAATGATCTATTTCCTGTTTTTACTTATTCATTTTAACATGTTCCGGAGTTATCTTCCAGATCTTTTCCGCATAATCCTGAATACTTCTGTCACTGGAAAATCCGCCCATTCTGGCAATATTGATGGCGCATTTTCTGTTCCAGAGGAGTGAGTTTTTATATTCCTGCGCTACTGCTGCATGGGTGGAAGCGTAGGAATCAAAATCTGCACAGCACATATAGGGATCGAAATAGAGACTGTCCGCAATGGGCCGGAAAATACCCCGCTCACCTGGGGTGAAGAAGTCGGAAGAGATCAGAGAAATGATCCTTTTGAGTTTTTCATTCTGCCCGATATAGTACCGGGGATCATAACCATTATTGCGTAAGGAAAGCACCTCATCCACTTTCATACCGAAAATAAAGATATTTTCTGCTCCAACAGCATCATGGATCTCAATATTGGCTCCATCCATGGAACCGATGGTAAGTGCGCCATTGAGAGCAAATTTCATATTGCTTGTTCCGGATGCTTCCGTACCGGCAAGGGAGATCTGCTCCGAAAGATCGGCTGCGGGAATGATTTTTTCCGCCAGGGAGACCCGGTAATTGGGGATGAAATACATTTTGAGTTTCTTATTGGTCTGGGGATCGGCATTGATGACACTGCTTACATTGTTGATGAATTTAATGATAAGTTTTGCCATATAATAGCCGGGAGCCGCCTTTGCCCCGAACATGACGGTACGGGGGACAAAATCCATGTTGGGATCATCTTTCAGATCCAGATAGAGCATAATGGTATGCAGAGCATTGAGCAGCTGTCTCTTATATTCATGGAGTCTTTTGACCTGAACGTCAAAAAGGGAGTCCGGATCTATGGAAAAACCGCACTCTTTTGCCAGATGATCGGCAAGAAGTACTTTATTTGTTCTTTTTACTTTACCCAGTTCCTCCAGGAAACCATTATCAGAAATACTTTCTTCCAGACGGGAAAGGCAGGAAAGATCTTTCACCCAGCTGTTGCCGATCCTTCCGGTAATAAGTTCTGATAAAGCGGGATTGGCTTTTTTCAGCCACCGGCGGGGGGTGATTCCGTTGGTCACATTGACAAATTTATCCGGATAGAAGTCATTGAAATCTTTGAAAAGACCGTGTTTTAATAGTTCCGTATGCAAAGAAGCCACTCCATTGACCTTACCGCTTGCCGCAACGCACATATACGCCATACGCACCATTTTCTGGGGATGCTCTTCAATAAGGGACATTCTTTCTATTCTTCCCGTATCACCGATAAATCTTGTGGAAACTTCCCGCAGGAAACGGAAATTGATTTCATAAATGATTTCCAGATGCCGGGGCAGAAGTTTATTCATAAGTTCCACCGGCCATTTTTCCAGTGCTTCACTCATAAGGGTATGGTTTGTATAATTGAATGTCTTTGTGCAGATATTCCATGCTTTTTCCCATTCAAAACCTTCCAGATCCACGAAAATACGCATAAGTTCCGGTATGGCAAGGGCGGGGTGGGTGTCATTGAGCTGGATGACTGCTTTATTGGCAAAGTCTTCCAGATTTCCATCTTCCATGCGTACACGCTCCACAATATCCTGTAAAGTGGCACTGACAAGGAAATACTGCTGTTTCAGCCGCAGTTCCTTTCCCTCGTAATTGTTGTCATTGGGATAAAGGATCCTTGTAATGTTTCCAGACATCGCCATATCCAGATTTGCATTGATATAATCGCCCTGATTGAACTTCATCAAATCAAATCCGTGAGGGGATTCTGCCGACCAGAGACGCAGAGTATTCACCGTATTTACACCATAACCGGGGATAGGGGTATCGTAGGGCATGGCGGTCACTTCCTCTGTATCCACCCAGCGTTTCCGGGAGGAATTGGAGGCGTGGGAACTGTTGGCAGGTTCCACCCTTCCGCCGAAATAGACACTTTTTGCCAGTTCAGGACGGCGGATCTCCCAGGGATTGCCGGAACTCAACCAGTAATCCGGTTCTTCCGATTGAAATCCATTCTGGATGACCTGCCGGAAGATCCCGTAATCATACCGTATACCGTAGCCGTAACTGGGAAGTTCCATCGTTGCCATGGAATCCAGAAAACAGGCGGCAAGGCGTCCAAGTCCGCCGTTGCCCAATCCGGCATCCACTTCTGTTTCCCGCAGATCCTGTATATCGAAGCCGAAATCTGCCATTGCCTCTTTTGCCGCATCAAAAACTTCCAGATTGATCATGGCATTGCCCAGAGTTCTGCCCATAAGGTATTCCAGGGAGATATAGTTGACTGTGCGGGGATCGCACTCATCATACTGATCTTTTGTGGCAAGCCAGCGATCCACCATAAGGTCACGGATGCTCAATGCCAATGCCTGATAACGGTCAAGTTCGCTTGCTTTACGGGGACGTTTGGCAAGAGTTTTGGTCAGATGGTGTAAAAAGGAGTCTTTAATGATCTCTTTCAGCGGCATTGTTTTCACTTCTTCTTTCATTTTCTCCCCCTTTTTCTTTTTCAATAATCCAGATCGTCCGGATCTTCTATATCATAATCCAGTCCATCATTGGTGATGGGATCGTTTTTCGGTGTGAAATAGTGTTGGATGTTCCTTTTTTCCAGTTCGGTACGGATCAGATTTTTCAATTCATCGAATGAACCGTCGGTGGAAGCACTTATGGAAATAAGTTTCAAGCCTTTGGGCAGATGCTTTTTCAGATTTCTGATATTTTCTTTACTTTCGGGAAGATCATTTTTATTTGCCACAACGATCCCTGCTCTGGCACTCAATCCTTTCATATAAAGTTCCAGTTCATTTTTCAATGTTTTCAGGTCTTGCAGGGGGTCACGGCCGTCCACGCCTGCGGCGTCCAGCACATAGACAAGCATTTTGGTTCGTTCAATGTGGCGTAAAAAGGTGTGTCCGAGTCCCACATTGCGGTGTGCGCCGTCAATAAGTCCGGGTACATCGGCAACCAGAAGAGTGGAATAGTCTTCATATTCCATTACGCCGATCACCGGATGCAGTGTGGTAAAAGGATAAGGGGCGATTTTCGGATTGGCATTGGAAATATCGGAAAGGATGGTGGATTTCCCTGCATTGGGGAATCCCACAAGTCCGATATCCGCAATCATTTTCAGTTCCAGTTCCACACGCATGGATTCCACTTTTTCCCCCATTTCATGTTCTCTGGGAGCGCGGTTGGTACTGGTGGCAAACCGGGAATTGCCTCTGCCGCCTTTACCGCCTTTCGCCACGATGACTTCTTTATCAATGCTGTCGATATCTGCAAGGACTTCGCCGGTTTCCACGCTGCGGATGACCGTTCCGGGCGGGACTTTGATGATCACATCTTTACCCCGTCTTCCGATCATATCCTTGCTTTTGCCATTGATGCCTTTTTCCGCTTCAAAATGACCGTTATATACAAAATCCAGCAAACTCTGTTCTCCGGGAGCGGCAACAAATACCACATTTCCGCCGTTTCCGCCATCTCCGCCGTCAGGGCCGCCTTTGGGCAGAAATGCCTCTCTGCGGAAACTGCAACAACCGTTTCCCCCGTCTCCTGCTTTTATGGAGATCTGTACTTTATCTACAAACATGATTACCTCCTCTTTGATGATATAAAAAAACTCTTCCTGTTATTTTAATAGTATTTGGAGAGTTTTTCAAGTTCAAAGTGAATAAAAATGGAAAAAAAGCTTTTTGTTTACATGTAAAATTTTCAAAATGCCGTTTTTTCCGGTTTTCTGTGTATGTATAACTGAATATAACCCCCGCAAGAGGCGCAGGAAAAAAACTGTGGAATATATAACGACCCAAAATTTTCCTTGTCCCTGCCGGACTTGATTTACCGCTTTTTGGAGAAACGCTGTACTTCTATTGTGTTTTTTTTATTATTACCTTGTATTTGACAAGATAAAAGGGTATATTTCTAACAAAATTTTAAATAGAATCTTAAAAAAGGAGTTTTTATTATGTTACAGCAAGTCTGGAAGTATCCTGTTGCCCCGTTCAAGATATTCGGGAATCTTTACTTTGTGGGGATCGAACCAGCCTCCACCCATCTTATTGATACCGGAGAAGGACTTATCCTTATCGACCCCGGTTATTCGGAAAGTCTTTATATCGTTCTGGAATCCATCCGGAAACTGGGATTTGATCCCGCCGATATCAAATATATTCTTGTTACCCACGGTCATATCGACCATTTCGGCGCAGTTCTCCATTTGAAAAAACTTTATGGTTCCAAAGTCTTCCTCGGGAGACCCGACCGGGATTACGCCAATGGTACACGGGATCTTTCCTGGGCAAAGGAACTGGGGTATCCCTGCTGGGATTCTCCTTTTGAGCCGGATGTGCTGCTGGATGACGGCGATACAGTTACTCTGGGCAATACTTCCGTAACTGCCCGTCTCACTCCCGGACATACCGAGGGGACACTTTCCTATTTCTTTGATGTGACAGATGGCATGCGTACATTCCGTGCCGGTATGCATGGCGGAGTGGGAATGAATTCTCTTTCCAGGGCCTTTCTGGATCAATATGATCTTCCTCACGATCTGCAACAGAAATTCCTTGCCGGATTGGAGCTCTGCCGGAAAGAAAAAGTGGAGATCTTTCTGGGCAATCATGTGGGAAACAATGATACTATGGGTAAAGGCAGAAGAGTTCTTGCCGGTGAAAGTGACGCCTTTATCGATCCGGAAGGGTGGCTGGTCTTTCTGGATCAATGTGAAGCGCGTTTGCGGGAACTTGTGGCAAAGGAAGAAGCAGAGTAATGATTGTTTGATAAAAATTATTTCCGGCTGTTACATCACCATAAAAGGCGGTGTAACAGTTTTTTATTGCATGAATGAGATAATAAAAATGAGGCAAGCTCTGAAAGAGCCGAAAGAATACAGCCCGGGGTTTTACGTTTGGGAAAGATTGTAAATATAGATTCAAGCCCCGCAGGGGTGCAGGCTCGTAGTCACCGCAGAAAATCTTGTATAAAAACAGCCCCATCGGGGCGTAGGATCATAGCCCCGGGTTTCAACCCGGGGGATAATATGTGCAAATTAATTTTCAAGTCCTGAAAGGACGCCGGAAAAAAACTGCTGAAAAATTCTTCCCCACCCTCAGAGAAAAAAATTATAAATTATACATTTTCATCCAATTCCGGCAGGCATTTTCCTGCGTCCTTACAGGGCTTTATTTGTGGGGTGAGATATATCATACCCGGGTTTGAAACCCCGGGCTGGGTTCTATCGTCCCTCCGGGACTTGATTCCATGTACCCCGTCCCTTTTTTCTGCGTGTCTTTCATCCCCTTATGTCCTTACAGGGCGGTTTTTTGAAATTGCCTGTCTATCGGGTTGTGTTCCTGCGTGGGGTGATAAAAGGACGATAGATTTTTTCATTGTGACAACTCCAAAGATGAAATAAGTATGGTAAATATTCTGATAAATCAGAGTTTCTCAAATAAATATGCCCTGTAAGGGCAGAAGGCTCTGAAAGAGCCGCAGGATCACAGCCCGGGGTAAGACCTCTGAAAGAGGTCGC
>JAGBXB010000067.1 GCA_017629515.1 Lentisphaeria bacterium
GCGATAAAGTCAGGCTTGCCGTGGGCATATTGGGCTTCGTGGATGTTTGCTCCGATACTGGTTCCGGCTCTGCCGATTTGATTGGAAACGATCGTTTCGTGCTGACTTTTCAAAAACTTTACCAGATTGAGTATATGCACTGCAAAGTCAATGGATATTGTGCGTAATTTACTTTCAGCCATAAGATGATCTCCTTTCGGAGTTTAATATAGCATTGCAAAAATAAAAATCAAGGCGGCAACGCCGCCGTGTAAGCGAAGCGAAAAATAAAAACTACACCAACCATACTCCCGGAGGGAGAAAACTTCACAAGTGGAGCGTAAGCGGAACGTCTTCACAAGAGAGCGAAGCGAACGACTTCACAAGCAAGGCTTCTGGAGTTCAGTGAAGAGCGGCTGTCGCCGCGTGAAGATGTGAAGTTGTGCCTGACGGCACAGTGAAGTGAAGACTTGCGTCTTCGTTCCGCCATTTTTTTAGACAAAAAAAATGGCGGAGAGAAGGGGATTCGAACCCCTGGTACGGTGTTACCCGTACGACGGTTTAGCAAACCGTTGCTTTCGGCCACTCAGCCATCTCTCCGCTTGAAATTCAATATGCTTTAATATATACCATTTTAATACTTTGTCAAACCCGAAATCTCAATTTAAACACTTTTTTTCTTTTTTTTATTCATTCCACACGAAAAACTGTGGTTTTTTATCAATTTCCATGCAGGATCACAGGGAATTTCTGCTCCACATATCTGCGGCTTATTGCCATCGTCTCCCAACCGTCCCGTGCCGCCAATGCAGCATTTGCCAACTGTTCCGCTTCACGCATGGACATTTTCCGGATCAACCGCCTTGTCTGGCCTATGGATATGGGGGACATACTCAATTCTTTCACTCCCAACCCCACAAGAAGAGGAATACACAAGGGATCTCCGCCGGACTCACCGCAAACCCCTACCCAGATCCCGTGTTTATTTGCCGCCCGTACCGTCATCCCGATCAACGCAAGAACTGCCGGATGCAATGGCTCATACAATGATGCAACCTGTTCATTATTCCGGTCAACAGCCAATGTATATTGCACAAGGTCATTTGTCCCGATACTGAAAAAATCCACCTTTTCCGCCAGGTGTTCCGCTACCAATGCCGCAGAAGGGATCTCGATCATCACCCCTATTTCCATCGAACCGTCGAACCGCTGATTGGATTTCTGCAAATTCATTTTTACTTCATCCAATATCCGCAAAAGTTCATCCAACTCTTTTACGCCGCTTACCATAGGAAACATCATCCGCAATTTCCCGAATGTCCCCGCTCGCAAAATAGCCCGCATCTGGGTTTTCAACAACTCCGGATGCGCCAGGCACAACCGGATGGCACGCTGACCGAGAAACGGATTCTGCTCATGGGTGGTAATAAGGGAAGACAATTTATCCCCCCCCAGATCCAGTGTCCGGATGATGGCAGGCCGCCCTCCCAGACTCTGGGCTACCTTTTTATATACCTCAAACTGTTCCTCTTCAGAGGGGAAGGTATCCCGGTTCATATAAAGATACTCTGTACGGAACAAACCTATCCCCGCAGCACCGAACTTTTTGATTTCTTCCAGATTTTCCGCATTTTCCACATTGGCGGCAAGTTCAACCCTGTATCCGTCCACTGTTTCCGATTTCAACTGGGTCTCCCGCAAATATTCATCATACAGCCGGGATTCGCTTTTTTCTTTCTGCTTATACAATTCGATCGTCGCCTTTTCCGGATTCAATACCGCCGTTCCCAGGAAACCATCTATGATCAGATAATCCCCATCCTCCAACCGATTGTAAAAACGGTTCATGCTTACGATTGCCGGGATCCTTATTGATCTTGCAAGAATAGCACTGTGAGAGGTCTTGCTGCCGCTTTCCGTGGCAAATGCAAGTACATTTTCTTTATCCAGCAATGCGGTATCCGAAGGAGTAAGATCTTTTGCAACAACGATACGCGGCCCCGGCAGATGTTCCAGAACCACTTTTCTTCCGCCGCGCAAGTGGGCGATCAACCGTTCTGCGACATCCTTGATATCTGCGGCGCGTTCTTTCAAATACGGGTCTTCAATAGCGGAGATCGCCGCTATATATTTGGAAACAGTCTGCCGGAAAGCGTTTTCCGCGCTCAACAATTTCTTACTGATACCGGCAAGCACCTCATTCAGCAGCATTTTATCATCAAGGATCAGGAACTGGGCATCAAAAATACTTGCATCGCTCTGTCCCACGGTCTCTTTGACTCTTGTCATCAATACTTTTGTTTCTGTACGGGTCTTTTCCAGAGCGTCTTTAAAAATGGCAGTCTCTTTCTCCACATCTTCAGGAGCAAGTTTCTTTTCATCTTTGACCTCCTCCAGAATAGACTCTTCCTTACCCAGGATCTGCACAAGGCCCATAGCGATACCGGGAGAAGCCGGGATACCATGAAACATGACTTCCTTCTTGATGGATTTATCCGGCATCCTTTTTTCAGGAGCCTTTATTACATTTTTCCCATCCTTTTTCATAGTCAATCCTCATCAAATCCGCTTTCAAAAAGCTGCGTAAGCACTTCCACTGCCGTCTGTGCATCAGCCCCCTCCGCGGAGATTTCAAGAGTTGTCCCCTGCCCTGCCGCCAAAGTCAGGATAGACATGAGACTTTTTGCATCCACACCTTCCGTTGCGGCTCCTCCGGCGATCCGGATCTCCGATTCAAATTTATTTGCTTCCTGAACAAGAATACATGCCGGACGGGCGTGAAGTCCCATACTGTTTACCACCCGGCACACAGCAGTTACTTTCATTTTTTTACCCGTTATCATCTCTTTGAGACTCATAAGATCCTCTTTATTTCCGTCCGGTGACTGTTAATATTCCGGAAACAGGAAAAATCACCTTGACTTTTTCCCGGATGCAACTACATTACTATGATGCAACACTATAATTTACACCCGCAAGATATTTTTTTCAAACTTTATAGGCAAATATCATGAAGAGAAGAGTTTATTTTTCTGCAATTTTATCTTTTATCGTATTTTCCTTTCTCTTTTTGCCCTTTTCCCTGACGGCTGACAGCAGAAAAGAAAAAATTTCTTCCCGGTGCGGAGAATGTTCATCCACCATTGACAGACGCCTTTTTTACAGACTGGAAAACAAAGGCTTCTATTGCAGTAAAAAATGTGCGGAAAAGGCTCAATATAAACTTCTTCCCAAATGTTCCGTATGCAAAACCCCCGCACAAAGATTCTGGTTTATAAATCACTCAAAGGAAAAACGCTGTGACAAATGCAAAGATCTCCCCCGCTGTGCTTTCTGCAAGAATTATGCAAAAAAGAAAACTCCCGGAAACAGATTCCTCTGCAACACCTGCTCCAAAACGGCAATACACGATCATCAGAAAGCATTTGCCCTTTTCCGTTCTTTAAGAAAAACTCTCCAATATACTCTGGGAATAGCAACAGATCACAGTATTGCCTTTTCTCTGGACACACCCTCATCCATGGAAAAGAAAAAAGGCTCAAAACTTGACCGGGGACAAACCGGGCTTTTCATCCACAGGACACAAATACAGAAAGAAGTGAAATATGACAGGCGTACAGGAAGAACCATTTCCCGGAAAGTAAAAGTAACCGATGAAACCTATTCCATCTCCATCCTTTATTCCCTCCCCTTCCCCGAATACCGTTATACCGTCATCCACGAACTCACCCATGACTGGATGAGTGCGCATTTCCGCCATATCACCGATCTGAAAACCAAAGAGGGGGTAAGTGAATATATTTCCTGGCTTTTCCTGAAAAACGATCCGGAAGCGACACCTTACAATGCCATGATCTGCTCCAATCTTGAAAAAAATCCCGATCCGGTCTATGGAGAAGGTTTCCGTATGATCCGGAAAATCGCAGGAACGGGAGATGCTCAAAGTTGCATCGCCCGTTTGAAAAAATATCTTTCCGGAAGAAAAAAATAAAAGAAAAGATCATTTCTTTCTGATCAAAAGGAACTGTCTTGTTCCGGCTTCTTCCGGCAAACCGAATAGTTCCGTTGCTTCCCAGAAAAATTTCTTATTTTTATTGAGGAACTCTTTTTCCCCGTCCAGCTGTGTACTTGTCCGGTATATGGCAAGAATACTTTCTCCATTATTTTTCAAAAAGGCAAAAGATTCCTTTACCAGGATATCCGCAGAAGCTACCGCCCGTGCCGTTACCAGATCCATATTTCCTTTGTAAGGCTCTTTCCTTGCCAACTCATTGCCTCTGGCATGGATCCCCTGCAGATTTTTCAGGGACAACTTTTCCGCGGCAGCATTCACAAAAGAGATCTTTTTATTGGTGGAATCCACAGAAAACACCTGCAGAGAGGGAAAGGCAGAAGCAAGAACAAGGGAGGGAAATCCCGCTCCGCATCCCAGATCCAGAAGAGAAAATGCCTTTTCCCTGATACGGGGCAAAGCAAGAACAAGAGAAAGAGAATCCGCTACATGCTTGCTCCAGAATGCCCCGGGCGGCAAAGCAGTAAGATTGAATTTTTCATTCGTCTCATAAAGATATTGCTGCAAGAGAGACATTTTTTCCAGAAAAGCGGTCATTTCTTCCGTTTTCCCGGCAAAACATTTTGCGATAAAATCCTTACACTCTTCCGGCAATGGGGTAGTAAATCCTGTTTCCATATTGAAGCGACTTTCTTATATATTTTTATTCCAGACTGCATTAGTGAGCATGTAAAGAGAAGATACGAACCACAGGAAAGTAAAAATCCCCGTTCCTGCTTTCCAATACATACTTGAAGCACATTTCCGCATAAGATCACGGAGCAGATAAGGCTTTGCTGCAAGGAGAATACCGAAAGACCCCCATACAAGCATCATCACAGCAAAAAAGGAGGAGCCGGCAATATTTGCCGCATTACTCTCTGCAAGAGCAGCATGGGAATTGAGGATCAATATCCCGGCAATGGCACGGCTGAAAAGATGATCAGCATAAAGGAAGCAAAGGACTGCAAGCACAATGGCAGCCAGCACAAGTATCCCCAGATTCCTTTCCACAGGAAACATAGGTTCCACATTGGGGATAAAGGCAAAAAGTGCCAATAATCCGAGAATACCGCCGCTCCACCGTTCTCTGGGCAGTTTTTCCCATTTCTGAATATTATCCTTACGCAGGACAAAGAGGAAAAAGATGCTCAATAATATACTTGCAAACCCATTGGCATACAGAAGAATTTTCAACAGCATGATCTTATATATCCTCCACCGGCAATTTTTCCACTTTCCGGATCAACTCTTTTTTCAGTGTTACCCCCATACCGGGCCGGGGTTCGTAATGCAAACTGCCGTCGGGTTGATTGTATAAGAATATCCCTTCTCTTACTTCTCCGCTTTTCATCAGGATCTTTATATCCGGCACCCACAATTTCAGCTGATGCTGATCCACCCGTGTGGTTTCACCCTTTTTCACCTCGATTTCCACAGAAAGTCTCCCGCCTCTGGGGCGTTTGGCCCGTTTGTGCGTGACAGTAACAGTATGTTTGCCTCTGCGGAGATTTTCCACACGCAATACGCCGGAAATTTTGGGATTGGCAGGATCCGCTTTACTGCGTCCCACAAGTTTTCCGTCAACAAAGACAGCCACCCCCGCAGGTTTTGTCACGATCTCCAATGCCCCCATAACAGTATCCATACGCAAGGTAAGTTTTTTCTTTTCCCCGCCTTTGAGTACGATATCTTCCACCGTATCATCAAAACCGTCCTTTTCCACGCGGATGGTGTATCTGCCCGCTTCAAGGGCAACCGGATCACCGTTGGCATCTCCTTTGGGGGTATCATTGATAAAGAGCCGCCCGCCGGCAGGGACAGTTGTCACCCGGAGAACAGCAGGAAGCGGTATAAGTTTCACCACAGGGATCACCGTATCTTGTTTGCGAGTGATCTCAAAATCCCTGTATGCCACCTTATACCCGGCTTTGTGGATCTCCAGTTTGTGCTGACCTTCCTCCAGGGAGAGTTTCAAAGGAGTCTCCCCAACGAAAACATCATTTATCTTCACATCCGCTTTTTCAGGAATGGATTTAACAAACAGACCGCCTCTGTTGGAGGTAAGTTCCGTTGTAATAGCAGGGGGAGGAAGTTGATTTTCAACTTGAAAAGTTTCTCTAATGGAAGCATACCCCTTTTTGGAAAGCATGATTTCCCCTTTTCCCAGGGGCAGATCCCGCAAAACAATGGGAGTTTCCCCCATAAATTTCCCCATGTAATGTACCTGTACGCCATTTTTTCCATCGGCTTTCGCAGCCACAAGAAGAGAAGAGCGCAAAGGGGCAAGTTTCACTTCCACAACCGTTTCTCTGCCTTTTTTCAGTTCAACTTTTTTCCACTGGGTCTTATATCCGGGCAGGGAAAATTTTACCACATACACGCCGGGATTATTGACAGCAACCGTTGTCGGTGTTACTTTCTGCAATGTTCTGCCTGCAATAAAAATGGATGCCCCCTTCGGTACAGTATGGAATACCACCTTCGATGAAGCGGAAGTTGTTTTTACGGCCTTCTTTTCAGAACACCCGGAAAGTACAGGAAGAATCAACAGTACTGCTGCACAAAAACATATTGCTGCAAAATTCTTTTTCATATAACTTAAAAGTTTTTTCATTTTTTCCGTCTCCCTTTATTTTTGGCAAGATTCCGTTCGATGTTGATCTTTACTTTCCTGATATTCCAGTAACTTTCTGTATCCGGTTCAAGATAATCCAGTAAAAGTTTTGCCTTCACCAGTGCTTCCGGATATTCCTGCAAATTCATTTTGATCTTCAAATCATTAAAGAGATCTTTCTTGATCTTTGCAAGGATCTTTTCCGCTTTCTGCAGGGAACTGTTGGCATCATACCATATTTTCGGACGGGGATTGAAGCGTTCCAGCAACTGGGAGGTAAGCTGGAAGCGTTTGATGGCAAAGCGGAGATTTTCCGGTTTTGCTTCATAATTTTCAAAATATTCCGTAGCGCGTTCATAATGTTTTGCCGCTTCACGGTGCATTTCCTCAACAGACATGCTTACCGTACGTACTCCCAGGGCTTCTTCGGTAAAATCTTCAATAAGTTCCTCCACCGTATTATAGGAGAGTTTCGGAGAGGTATTGCGTACAGTAATGGAATTGTAGGCACCATTGTATCCTACGGTAATACAACTCATCTGATCTTTTCCGTTGTTTTCAGGAGCAATATCGCCGCTGTCTGCAACAAGTTTCATAAAGTCGGTCTCCTGGATCCTTTTCCGCAATTTTTCAACACTTTTGAGATCGACCGCAGTAGGAGGAAGCACAAATTTATAGGCTACTTTATCTTCCGCTTTCTGTTCCACGACCGAACAGCTTACCATTGCCACTTCCTCTCTCATTGCATTCTTTTCCCCGTCTTTATTATCCGTTATTTTCAGCAAACGGCATTCCAGAAGCATTTCAAAACGGAATATGCTTGAACGGGTCATTTCCTCTTTTTCATAAGCAAGGAAAAATTTATTGGGGTCTTTTTTCTCTTTCTGTTCAGGAGTTTTCTTTATTGTTTCATGATTCAGGGCAAGGAACAGTGCCACACATACAACAGCAACAGAAACCAATATGACATAGAAAAGAATACTGCTTACAACACTTTTCTTTTTATTGCCGGAAGCGGCACTCTTATCTTCCTCTTTTCCGGAAGAAGAGGAAGAAGGAGCATCATTAAAAATATTTTCCAGTAATGCCGTATCCGGATTCTGGAAAACGGGTTCCTTATTTTCCTGTATTTTTACTTTTCCTGCGCTTTTTTTCTTTTTTTCCGTTTCCTTTCCGGCAGTCCGGGAAGGAGGAGATATTGCCGGAGCCTGTCCGCCGGAAGAAGAAGGAGGCGGCAAAGAAGAAGATTCCCCCCCATTGCTTTTGACGGAAGAAAATATTTTTTCCGTATTTTTCTTTTCCCCGGAAGAAGGAACTTTTTCATCCTCTTCCACCCGGATCTCCTGATCGCCGATGAGAATGATATTGCCGTTATTCAGCCGGGCGATCCCGGTAATAAGGGCTCCATCTATTTTCGTTCCGTTGGTACTTCCCAGATCCCGGATGCACCAGGAGTTATTCCCCTCTTTCGTGATCCTTGCATGATACCGGGAAACTCCTCCCAGAAGAAGTTGAATATCATTATCCGTTTCCCGTCCTATACGGACTCCCGGAGAAAGAAGTTCCCATTTACTGCCCGCTTTCGGGCCGTTTAGAAAGACTAATCTCATCTTTATTCCTTCCTGTTGACTATATGAAAATTTTCTTTTTTATCTTTCTGCATCCAGTTCCAGTTTATCGCCCGGGGCACAGGGAGTTTTCCGGAAAGTTCCCGGCGGCAGTTCCAATACTTTTACAGTTCTTCTCCCCCCGGAATATATTCGCCAGGGCTTTGCCGTAAGAGTTTTCACGATCCGGTTTTCCCGGTCAAGAAAAATCACATCCAGTTCACGGGCCATAAAAAACATGTGTATGGAATTGCAGAAAGGAAAAATCATGCAATCCATATCTTTACTGAAATCTTTCCCGATCATTCCCTGCAATCTTTCAAAAAATTTCACAGAAAAATGTTCTTTTTCCGCTATCAAATAATTTCCTGTCAGATTCCGGATCATACTTCTCCTTTTTCTCAATTACCGAAAACTTTCATCGCCTGGGTGGCAATAGGGCCAAGCAGGATAAGAAAGACCGAGGGGAAAATAAATATAACCACAGGAAAAAGAATCTTCACCGGTGCTTCATTGGCAAGAGTTTCCGCTCGGGCAAACCGTTTTGTCCGCAGTTGATCCCCCTGTACTTTCAGGATCTGACCGATACTGATCCCAAGTTCCTCCGCCTGCACGATGGAATCCACAACTGAACTCAATTCCGGTTGCCGGACTCTCAAGCTCATCTCTTTCAAGGCTTTCTGCCGGGATTTCCCCAGCTGGATCTCCCGCAATGCCCGTAAAAACTCCTCTCCCAGCGGGTCGATGGGTCTTTTTTCCAGAATATCCCGCAAAGCAGTCAGAAAGTTTTTCCCGGCTTCCACGGACAAGGTAAGCAAGTCCAGCATATTCGGCAATGCTTTCAGAATGGAAAGGTGTCTTCTGCGGATGACCCCTTTCAACCATGTAGGGGGATAAATAACCAGAAGGAACAAAATCAATACCCCCATAAGCAACTGCCCGGCAAAAAGCATCAGGAAAAAGAAGAGGAATCCCAACGCACCCATAATGATCCTTACAGAAACAAAATCCTCACAGGAAATTGCCTCATCAAAGCCGCTCATTTCCAGCATTTCCGCCGTTCTTCTGCGGAAAGTATCAAAGAGTTCCGATTTTGCCAGCTTCCGCAATGTGGGGGCAAGGGGCAGAAACATCCGGATGAAAACAGGAAGTCTCTTGCTTTCCACATTTTCCTCCTGTTTTTCCAGCTGAACCATGGAGGCAAGATCAAAAACAAGGATGAGGAAACAACTTACAGCCATTCCTGTACATAATGAAGCCAGTATCGTATAAACCATAATTCTTTTTCCTTTCTTTCCTTAAATGTCGATAGTAGTGATCTTCCGTATCACGATGAACCCCATCACATCCAGAATGATGACCCCCATCAGAAAGAGGATGCCCACCACAGAGGAGAAAAAGTTGTTCATCATATCCGGTGCCACATACATCATGGCAAAAAACAGTGCAAAAGGCATAAGACCAATGATCACCGCCTGCAATCTGCCCTGGGCGGTCAATGCCTGGATCCTGCCAGTTATACGCACCCGTTCCCGGATAACGCCGGCAAGCCGTTCAAGGATCGCAGTAAGTTCCCCCCCGGTCTGCCTTGCCGTAATGATCGCCATGGCAATAAGTTCAAAATCCGGGGAATCCAGTCTTTTATTCATCTTTTCCAGTGCGGTATCCAGTGAGACCCCCAACCGGATCTCGTGCATCAGAAGCCGGAACTCGAAAGAAATGGGGCTTTTATTCTGATTTGCCACTGTATCCAATGCCTGATTGATACTGAATCCGGCTTTCAATGAGCCGCTTATGGATAAAAGGGCATCTTCCAGCTGCAAATTGAATTTCTTCATTCTTTCCTTCCGCAGATATTTCAAAATGACACGGGGTATGGGAAATGCCGCAACTGCCGCAATGACCGCAACGATCACCATACGCACAGTGGAAAAATTATCCGTATAAAACCCCACAGCCAACACGGCAATAAATGCGGAAAGCGCAGAAAGAGCCAAACTCAGATCCAGGATTTTCCCCGGAGGAAGCGTCAGAAGCACCTCATCCATTTCCGCAGCAGTTTCTTCAAGAAACTTTTCCCTGTATCTGGCAGAAGTGAAAGTAAAAAATTCCACAATGACGATGGTAGCACATATTACCGCCCCCGCCACCGAAAGACTTGCTAAAAATGTAAGATTCATTACAAAGAGCCTCCATTTCTTCTGGGCGCACTGAACATGGATATATCACAGGAAAGCCCGGCACGGGTGATCTCATCCATAAAGGTCGGGATATTTCCGGTGGGAACATATTCGCCTGTCATTTTCCCATCTTCTGTCCAGCCGGTCTGTTTATATACGAAAATATCCTGCATCGTGATAATATCCCCCTCCATCTTGGTGATTTCACTCACGCAGTTCACTTTCCTTGTTCCATCCTTTTCACGGGAGATCTGCACAATAAGGGTGATAGCGGAAGCAATCTGCTCGCGTATCGCCCGCAAAGGAAGATCGAATCCGCTCATCAATACAAGGGTTTCCAACCTTGCCAGAGCGTCTCTGGGGCTGTTGGCATGGATTGTGGTCAAACTTCCGTCGTGACCGGTATTCATTGCCTGCAACATATCCAGTGCCTCCCCGCCGCGGCACTCCCCGATAACGATCCGGTCAGGACGCATACGCAGAGAGTTTTTCACAAGGTCACGGATACTCACTTCTCCTTTACCCTCGATATTGGCAGGTCTCGCCTCCAACCGCACCACATGATCCTGACGCAGCTGCAATTCTGCGGCGTCCTCAATGGTGACGATCCGTTCCGTATCCGGCAGGAATCCGCTTAAAATATTCAGCAGGGTGGTTTTACCGGAACCGGTACCGCCGGAAATAATAATATTTTTCCGTATTTTCACACACAGATCCAGAAAATCCGCTATCGTATGGGTAATGGAACCGAACCGGACAAGATCATCCACCTGCAAAGGATTTTTGGAAAATTTACGGATGGTGATGGAGGGTCCCACCAGTGAAAGCGGCGGAATGATGGCATTCACACGGGAACCATCTTTCAAACGGGCATCCACCATAGGGGAACTTTCATCAATACGTCTGCCCAGAGGGGAAACGATCCTTTCTATGGCAGCAAGCACCTGGGCATTGTCGGCAAAGGACATATCCGTTCTCTGCAATTTGCCTTTGTACTCCACATACACATGATCCGGGCCGTTTACCATGATTTCCGTGATCCCCGGCATGTCAATAAGTTCTTCCAGAGGACCAAGTCCGATAGCCTCATTGACCAGCTCTTTTTCGATCTCTTCCTTTGTAAGCCCTTCAGGAAGTTTGATGCGGATCTCATTGACGATCTCATGGATCGTCTCTTTGGCTTTGGTATTCAGATCACTGCCGGAAGTACCAGTGATAGTCAATCTTTTTAAGTTCAATCTTTTGATCAATTCGGCATGAGCGCGTTTTTTGATCTCCTGCAAGAGTTTCCGCAAATGGAACGGTACTCCGGAAACGGCAAGAACTGTTACACCGTCCACCTTGATCTGTTTGGCAGGCAGTCCCGGATGATCTTCCTTTACAACTTTCTTTTTTTCCTCTTCCTCCTCATTTTCCCCATATCCCTCAAGGGAGGAAAGAGCGTCCCTTGCGGCGGCGATCTCATTTTCACTTGCAGAAAATTCTTCCGCTATCTCCTGTCCAGCAGGTGGCGGCGGAAGTTTCAAAGGGTTTTCCTCATCAGAGGAAGTGGAAAGATCGGTCAATGGAGGATTTTCCTCTTCTTCACGGTATTCTTCAACCTCATTCTCTTCAACCTCATTCTCTTCCTCCTCTTCCCTGAAAGTTCCCGGCAGTCCTTTGAGAAAGATCTCCACATCCCCCACAGAAATTTTCTGACCGGGGAACGCTTCAAGGGGAATATCCGCTGCGACCCCGTCATCATCCAGATATGTACCGCCATCGGAATTGAGATCGGCAAGTTTCACCCGGCTTCCCTGAATATACAAAAGGCAATGTTCCTCACTTATCCCTTCACCGGAAAGCTGGATATGACACCGGGAAGATGTCCCGATGCGGTATGCGCCGTCCCGCAACTCCCCGCGGATGCGTTTGCCATCGGCTGTGCATATATCTACAACGTACATATTTGCTCCTGTTTTTTCCGTTTTTTACAGCATCAACGGGCAAGATTCATCAATTTTTTCCGTTCTTCCGTATAAGCGCGGTAATGGTTTTCCAGATATTTATAATCCACGCTCTGTAATTTATCGGTGATTTTGGATTCCTCATAGTGGCGCAGACTCAATGTAATGCTTCCGGCACCGGCTTTCTGCAAAGTAAATACGATCATTTCCACTTCTTTGGGAGTGAGTTCCAATGTTACAGTACTGTAACTGGAACTGCGGGCATTGGCTCCTGCACTGGAAGAAATGATCCCCATATCATTGCCGGTGGCAAGCACTTTCACATGCTGCAATATGGTAAGAGTAATGGTATCCAACGCCTTATCACCCTGTCTTTCCGGAAATTTGAATGTGGCAACAAGATCCACATAGTTATTGGGCTGGATCATACCGGTAACAGAAGTATATTGATTTACCGGAATGGAGATGGCACGGAAGCCGGGACGGATCTTGGCGGTAAGTCCGGTACGGCCGGAACTCTGGGAGGTTTTCAGGTCGCTCCATTGCAGAAGTCTCCCGGCTGTAACGATCTGACGCACCTCACGGCCGATGACCATATTGAGCTGATCATAGGGAATATCCCTTGCATGATCCAACTGGGAACGGAAACGCTTTTCCTTTTTCTGCCGGATCATATCTTCTGTGATCTTTTCCCCCTCCGGAATATCTTTCACAACCTGGATCAAATAAACATCCTGCGCTTCTCCCTGGATTTTCTGCCGCTCCAGTGTGATCTGGCGGTAGGTGAACATAAAAGCAAGTACGCCGAAAAATACGGCACCCAAAAGCAACAATTTCTGTTTCATAGTTTTTTCCGTTTCTGTTTTGTATATAATTTAAAAGACAAACTTTCTTTCCGGAATAAATATACACTCCCATATTATTTTTTCCAGTAAAAAAACTCTTTCAAGTCCTTTTTTTAAATAAAAAAAATATTCTGCAACTCCCGCAGGCAACAAAACTTGCTTTTTTTCACCGGAAAAGTATATTATATCTCTGCAATATACAATACACAGGGAGTATTTTATGGACAGAAATCAAAATGATCTTACCGACACCAAAAACGCCATTGGCGAACTTGTTCAAGTAATGAAAAAACTGCGCGCCCCCGACGGCTGCCCCTGGGACAGGGAACAAACCCATGAAAGTCTTATGCCCTTCCTCGTGGAAGAGTGCGGGGAATTTCTGGATGCTCTTGCTGCAAAGGATGATGAAAATATGCGGGAGGAACTGGGAGATGTGCTTATGCAGGTGGTTCTCCACAGTGTCATTGCCGAAGAACGGGGAATGTTTGATTTTTATGATGTGACAAAGGATGTGACGGAAAAAATGATCTACCGCCATCCCCACGTTTTTTCCGATGCGAAAGTAGAAAATGCCTCCCAGGTACTTCTCCAATGGGACAAATTAAAGGCAAAAGAAAAAAATCACGCTCCGAAAAATTCCATTCTTGACGGCATTCCCTGTCACGTTCCCGCCCTGCTTCAAGCAGAAAAAATCCAGAAAAAAGCGGCAAAAGTCGGCTTTGACTGGAAAGAACAGCAGGAGATCCTTGCCAAAATAAAAGAGGAAGTTGCGGAATTGGAAGAGGCGATGCTCGATTCCGGAAAAAATGAGGAAGCGGAAAAAAGAATTGATGAAGAGTTGGGCGACCTGCTTTTTGCCTGTGCAAATCTTTCCCGTTTCCGCAAGCGCGCTTCCGGGGAAATGCTTCTTGCCGCTTCTTCCGCAAAGTTCAAAAAGAGATTTCAATACATAGAAAAAGTATTGGCTTCCTCCGGCAGAAAATTTGAAGACTGCACGCTTGAAGATCTGGACAAAATCTGGGATGAAGCAAAAAAAGTTCTTGCTGATAAACAATAAAAATCACTCTGAAATAAACAATATACAGGAGAAAAAAAATGAGTAAAAAGACACTTGACCTCATTCGTTTGTTCAAAGAAGATTTTACATCCGACTGCGGCGGACTTCCCGGTTCATGGTATGTGGAACAGGAATCCGATATGGCTCATGTTCCCGCCATCGAATGTGGGGAAAACTGCATCAATTTTCTTTCCGCCGGCAATAAGTTCCTCCCTGTGATCCCCGACACAAAAGATGCACAAGTTGACTTTACCTTTTCCGTAAACTATGATGCTGCCGACAGATTCGGCTTCATGATCTCTTTCCGCTACGATTCTTTCACCAGAAAAGGTCAGTATATCCGTTTGAGCAATGCCCTGCAAAGTGATGAAGTTGTCATTGAGTATGGAAATACCTCCCTCAATTATTACAAAGGGGAAAAATCATTTACTTTCAAACCCGATAAAAAAGATTTTTTCAAACCCATGGATATCTCTCTTTCCATCACAGGGAAAACAGCGGAAATAACTGCTCTGGGCAAAAAATTCAAGTTTACAGTAAAAGAAGGGGAAGGGAAAATTGCTTTTGCCCGTGAACACTTCTGGGATGTACTCAAACTTACCTCTTTTTCCATTCTGGGCAATGAGCCGCAAACCAAAACAAAGGATACCTCCTTTACTGTTATGCTGCCGGACTCTCTCACCCACTATCCTGTTTACTGCGATGTGGTGCTGAAAGATTACGGCAACTGTATGGATGCAGCTCTCTCCTTCCATGGAGGAGTCTCGGAAACCCCTATCGGGGAAGGCAATTACCACGGGAAACGGGCGGATATGATGACCAATCCCTATCTCAAAGTCCTGACAGAAGAATCCTCACAGAAATTTATTGTATGCAAAGATACCATTGTGATGGTTCCTCCCGGAAATGCCGCAAAATTCTTCTACGGGATCATTTATCACAAATATGAATGGCCTTTCAAACGCAATGTGCGTTTTATGAAACCCCAGGGGAAATTCGATCTTGCTGTAGGGTTTGAAAATTGGCATCATACGGTCAGCCCCAATGAAGAATTGAATCCTGCGGAAACGGTTTTCACAACAAAAGGCAAACTTCTTTACAGCGGTCTGGGAATTTCCGACGGGGAAAATACTCTTGTGGAATTTCTCTCCCAGGAGGATAAAGAGATCGTGAAACGCATCCCCAAAAATGATCTGCGTTATGAAAAAGCCGTCAACTTTGCCAAAAAGAATCACTACTTCTTTGAAAAGGAAAAGATGGAATTTTCCATCCGGATCACCTCATTGAAAGCGTTGCCGGAGATCTTTGAAGTCAATTTGCTTGATGCCTTCCTGCGTCCGCTGGAAGCTCTGGATTTTGATGTGATAAGCAGAAAGATCAAAAACGGTGTGAAATATTATGATGAACGGGAGATCGTTGTCAAGCCTCTTAAAAAACTTGCCTGCGGGGTCTATCATATTTCCATAACCTCTCTTGATCCCAGTGCGGAAAAACTTTATGACTATGCGGCTTTTGAAGTAATGAGCAGAGAAAAAGACGCCCTCCCCCCGCCGCTGATTTCCGGACTTCCCTTCCTGTATAATGCAAGAACAGAAACAAGAGGACTTCTTACTGACTCCTTCGACCCCTGGATGAATGTGTGTGCTGATGAAGGACATTATACTGCCTGTACTGTTATGCTGCCTGAAAATTTCAGCCGTTACAAAATGGCTCCCACGCTGAAAGCCTACGGAAGAGAAAACTTCTCCTGGATCGGAACAAGAACTCTGGACAAACCGGATTGGCGGGATCATCTGGATGTAGTCAAAGATTCCAAATATGTGAATGTAGGTGAACACCCCTATTCCGGCAACCTTACCTGGAACTGGATGTACATCGGCAACCGCCTGAAAATCGTTATCGACTTCCTTAAAAAGATCAAAAAGACTCCCATTGATATTGCCAATCTGGAAAAAGTGTATGAAAAAGGGGAATGTCTGCCCCACAGCGATTTCCTTTTGCTTGCAAAAAACCACTGGGAGGATTTCCAGGATTACTTTAATGATGTAAACCTGGAAATGACAGGGGAACTTCTTGCGGAACTGCGGAAAGTGAATCCCAAAGTCAAGTTTGCCACATACGGGCCATACGCCGTTTATGGTTCTGCTCTGAAAAGCGGGGAAAGTGTCCGTATGAACGGTTCTTTGAAGATCCCGCCGGAAATGGTTGCATTCTGGCAGTATGAAGATTATCCCCTCTCCTGCGGGTACTCTCTGGATTACGGACTCTTCTTCCTTACAGGAGCCCTTCTCTACATGCCCGGAGCCCATATCTATCCGGAAGTGTACGGCGGAAGCAAACTGCGTAACGGTTGTCCCGATGGTGCCGTATTCTATGCCTTCCCGCCCTTCGGTTGCGGCAGAGGGCCTGTAAAGGAACGTTCGGAAAAATTCCTCACCCGTCAGATTGCAAACTTCTGTTTCGGGACAGGTCATCTTACAGATAACGGCTTTGAATTCTGGTCAAGAAGAGGATTCCAGGCAATGCGTTTCACCCGCAGATGGTTTGAAGCCGTCTTGCGTATCTGGCCGCTTGTTCTGGAACAGACACCGGTTCGTCCTCTGCGCAGTGCCGCTTATGTTTTGAGCAGGGATTCCCGCCGTGCAAACAATGAAATCTCCATCAAAAATGACTTTGATATCCGTCAGACCGCCACAGAGGGAGTGCCTTTCATTTATCTTTGCGCTGCATCTGCCGGGGTATGTGCCGGGTTCCAGCTTAAAGATGAAAATATGGATCAGCTTTCCGCCGGTCAGGTGGATACTCTCGTTCTTCCCCCCACAAAGGGCATGAGCAAAAAAGTCATTGCAAAAATCCGCAAACTGCATGAAGAAGGGGTCAACCTCATTGCCTGTCAGAGAGTGGACGGATTGGAAGACATCTTCGGGGTGAAAGATACCGGCAAAAAACGCCGTATCACCAAAGTAACAGGCACAAAAGGTTTCTTTGCAGAATTAAGCGACTATTGTGATGATGAAGAATGTACCGGTTCTTACAAAGCGGACGGTGCGGAAGTGCTGCTGAAAGCGGAAATACCTGTTCTCACGCTTAAAAAGAACAAAAAAGCCTCTGCCGCATTCTTCAATGTACCGCCCAACAAAGTACATGAAAACGGCTTGCGTCAGAGAGTATATGGCAACAGCAGTATCAGCGTGCTGATGGAAAAAGCCACAAGCGAACTTATGAAACAGTTTGCCGCAAGCGGAATATCCATTACTTCCGGCCGTCTGCTGGGCTGTCATACAAAAGATGGCGGAATACTTGCTATCGTTATGAATCCCTCTGATGAAAAAGATCTTGTTACCAGCATCACTGTTGAGAAAAAAGGACTTTTTGCAAAAGATCCGGAAGTCAATACAGATGTAACCATTATTGAAGAAACAGAAAAAAGCCGTACTTTCCGTGTCCATCTGGACAAAGGGGATTACCTTACTTTGTTCTTCAAATAAGAAATCCTTTTCCGGATTTACCACCGGGGCTGCTGCAAAACCTCAAAAAAGGTGAGCAGCAGCCCCTTTTGCAGATAGCCGGTGCAGAACAGGCGAAGCGATTTTCAAGTCCCGGGGGAACGAGGGAAAATACCATCTGGATACAGATGAAAATGTATGATTTATGATGATTTTCTGTGAGGGTGGAGAATAACTTTGCAACAGCTTTTTTCCTGCGTCCCTACGGGACTTTTTTCATGTGGGGTGTATGTAATCCCCGGGGTTGAAACCCCGGGCTAGGTTCTTGACGCCCCTGCGGGTCTTTTGAGATAGCCGGCGCAGAACTGGCAAAGCGATTTTCAAGTCCCGAGGGAACGAGGGAAAATACCATCTGGATACAGATGAAACGCTATAAGCCCACGGGGTGA
>JAGBXB010000068.1 GCA_017629515.1 Lentisphaeria bacterium
ATTTCCGTAAAGGATCAGCCCTGCACATGTGCTTCAAAGATCCTGGAAAACTTTGTTTCCCCTTATGATGCCACAGTCATCACCAAATTGAGAAATGCCGGTATGGTGCTTATGGGAAGAGCCAACATGGATGAATTTGCCATGGGTTCTTCCTGCGAAAACAGTGCCTATCAGAAAACAGGGAATCCCTGGGATATTTCCAGAGTTCCCGGCGGTTCCAGCGGTGGATCTGCTGCAAGTGTCGCTGCCGGTGAAACGGTGATCGCGCTTGGATCGGATACCGGCGGATCCATCCGTCAGCCTGCCTCTTTCTGCGGGATCGTGGGGTTGAAGCCTACCTACGGGCGTGTCTCCCGTTTCGGACTGGTGGCTTTTGCCTCTTCTCTTGACCAGATCGGTCCCATGAGCAAGGATGTGCGGGATGCCGCCGCCATGCTGGATCTTATCTGCGGGGAAGATGAAAGAGATTCCACAAGTCTGCCTGTGAGTACTCCGGAAGGGGGATTCCTTGCTGCATTGGAAAGAAGTTCATCTGACCTTAAAGGGGTGAAGATCGGTATTCCCAAAGAATATTTCAATGTGGAAGGGGTAACTTCCGGCGTGAAAAAGGTGACAGAATCCGCTATGGAGAAATTGAAATCTCTGGGTGCGGAATTTGTGGAGATCAGTCTTCCCCACACCAAATATGCCATGGCATGTTACTATATTATCGCTCCTGCGGAAGCAAGTGCCAACCTTGCCAGATTTGACGGTATCCGTTACGGGTTCCGCAATGAGGAATCCGGGGATCTGGTGAAGACCTACTTTGATTCCCGCGGGGAAGGGTTCGGCCCGGAAGTGACAAGACGGATCATGCTTGGTACTTACGTATTGAGCAGCGGCTATTATGACGCCTATTATGTGCGTGCCCAGAAGGTGCGTACTCTTATCCGTCAGGATTTTGTCAATGCTTTCAAAGAGTGTGATATTATCTTTACTCCGGTGGCCCCTGCACCTGCTTTCCGGTTCGGCGAAAAATCCGATCCTATGCAGATGTATCTTTCTGACGTGTTCACAACGGCATTGAATCTTGCCGGCAACTGCGGGATAAGTGTTCCTGCGGGCATTGATGAGGAAAGCAACATGCCCTCCGGGATCCAGTTGATTGCTCCGGATCTTGCGGAAGAAAAACTTTTCCAGGTGGCGTATGCCTTTGAAAAGGCAAGGGGAGAATTCCCTGTTTCCGCACTGTAAAAAAGAAAAAAGTATTTTACTTTTGTGATCTTTGATCCGGATGAATTGAAAAATATTTATCCGGATCTTTTGCTTTTTTTCCGGCTTCTGGCGGTGAAAAAGCAAAGGAAAAAGATTATTATTGAGGAAAAGAGGAAAAATATGATAGGAAGAAAAAAAATTGCTCTCTTTTATCTGATGAGTATTTTTATATATTTCTGCGGAATGGATCTATTGCCTTTTTATGCTGTGGAACCGGGGGAAAGATTGCCGGGATTGCGGGGGGAAAAGTGGTACAGTAAAGAACAGGAAAGCGGGAAACTTTTACAGATAGTTTTGCTTCTCGATCTTACTTCTTCTGATACCTTTCCTTTGCTTCGTATGCTGGAAAATATGAAAATATCCACATTGGGGAAAAATCTTTCCATCACCCTTTTTGCAATGAATGATGAGAAAACTGCCGATGCAATAATGAAAAGTTCCGGTGGAACAAGTTTTTCTGTGGGATTGGACAGCCGTTTGAAAATGCGCAATCTTCTGGCAGAAGATATCTCTCTTTTCCCACATGCCATTCTTGCAAAAAACGGGATCGTCCAGTGGCGGGGGATGCCTACGGAACTGGAACTGGTTGCGGAAAAGATCTTAAAGGGCAGTTTTTCATTGGAAAAACAGAAGAAAGTGGAGGGGATGCGCAAAGAATTGCAGATCGCCATTCAGTCCGGGCTTCCTGTGGTGGTTTCCTCCACTGCGGACAGGATCCTTGCCATATTGCCGGATGACCGCCTTGCCATCCAGTCCAAACTTTTCGCCTTTAATGCCATGCGGCAAAATGATGAAGCGGAAAAGTTTATTGAAAAAATCTGCCGTAATAATCCGGAGGATATGCGTTTAATGGTCATGCAGCTGGATTTTCTTTTACGGGAGGGAAAAATTGCCTCTTTCCTGAAAAAAGTTGGTGAAGGATGCAGAAAATTGAAAAAAAACAGTGATATGCTTCTTTTCCTTTCTTTTGTATTGGAAAATGCTCCTTTCGGAACTCTGGATGTGAAGGAACTTCTTCCGGTTGCCTTTTCCGTGTATGAAAAACTGGGGAAAGAAGAAAAAATTTCTTCTGCGGATAAAGCTCTTGCCGCAGAAGTTCTGGCAAGGATTTACAGCATGGCGGGGCGTCTGGCAGATGCGGTGAGATTGCAGAACGATGCCTGTAAGATCCGTAAAGGGGGAAATCTGGAAAAAGCGGCAAATGACCGTTTGAAATATTACCGGGATGCTCTTGAAGCGGGCGGAATGAAATTGCCCGGAAAGAAATAATAAAAAAATGATAAAGGAAATAGAATGATGAATGAATATAGATCCATAGCCTGCCGTTATCACGAGATTGCAACAAAGGGGCATAACCGTTCCATGTTTGAGGAAAGGCTTGTTGCCAATATCCGTATGCTTGCTGCCTATGATAAAATCGAAGAGCTTACGGTACAGAGAATGAGGGGCAGGATCTTTATCCGGAAAAAGAAAAATATGCCTTTTACGCAGGAAGAATTGGAAAATATCAAAAAAATGCTTTCCCGGGCATTCGGGATCGAATCCTTTTCTCCGGTACTGGAAACAAGTCCGGAGCTGGAAAATATCCTTGATCTTGCTGTGAAATGTGCTTCTTCCCTTATAGAAAAGATGCTGGAAAAAAAAGAATATATTACATTCCGGACACGGGCAAGAAGAAGCGATAAAAGTTTTCCTCTGAAATCCAAGGAACTGGAAATCGAGATCGCCAAAAGATTGTGGAGTATCTTCGGGGAAAAATTGAAAATCGATCTTACTTCCCCGGATGTTTCTGTTGGAGTGGAAGTCCGGGATAAGATAGCACTGGTATATTATGAAACTTTCAAAGGACCGGGCGGACTTCCTGCCGGATGTAATGGAAATGTGCTTGCGCTTCTTTCCGGCGGGATCGATTCTCCTGTTGCCTGCGGTATGACGATGAAACGGGGTTGTAATGTGGAGTTTCTCACATTCCACAGTTACCCTTATACGCCCATGGAATCATTGGAAAAGGTGAAAAACATTGCATCCAGATTGAATCTTTATCAGAAAAAAGGCAGACTTTTTGCCTGTAATCTTTCCGAATTGCAGAAATTGATCCGGGATAATTGCAATCCCCGTTTCCGGACGGTATTGTACCGGCGCATGATGTTCCGCATAGCGGAAATGGTGTGTCACCGTTACCGGCTGGGAGCGATCGTTACCGGGGATGCTGTGGGGCAGGTGGCAAGTCAGACACTTATAAATATGAGTGTCATTAATGATGTAACAAAAATGCTTGTGTTGCGTCCCGTCTGCGGGATGGATAAACTGGAAACCATCGACCGGGCTGTGGAACTGGGGACATACGATCTTTCCATTATTGATCTGCCGGATTCCTGTACGGTTTTTGCGCCGGATTCCCCGGCGGTTGCGGCAAAATATTATCTTGTGGAAGCGGAAGAGAAAAAGATTCCCAATCTGGAAGAAGCATTGGAGGAAACATTCCGCAATATTGAAAGGTTTGATGATCTGTAAAGAAGAGGGAACAACCTCATAGAAAGGATTTTTATGTTTGACGGAAAAAAAGTAGCCATCGTAATGCCCGCATATAATGCGGCGGAAACACTTGTAAAAACCTATGAAGAGTGTGTAAATCAGCCCTTTGTGGATATGGTCATCATTGTGGATGATGCGTCAAAGGATTCTACGGAAAGTATCGGAGAAAAACTTGCGGAAAATGAAAATACCTTTTATCTGCGCCATGAAGCGAATAAAGGGTATGGCGGTAATCAGAAAAACTGTTACCGTATTGCTCTGGAACACGGGGCGGATATTGTGATCATGGTACACCCGGATTATCAATATACCCCTCTTCTCATCCCTGCCATGGCAAGTATGATCGGCAATGGGCTGTATCATTGCGTACTTGGTTCCCGGATCCTGGGCGGTTTTGCGTTGAAAGGGGGAATGCCCCTTTATAAATATATCTGCAACCGCTTCCTTACCTTTTTTGAAAATCTTTTTACCGGGGCAAAATTATCGGAATACCATACCGGATACAGGGCGTTTTCTGCTGAATTGTTAAAGAAACTGGATTTTACATATAATTCCGACGATTTCGTTTTTGATAATGAAATGCTTGTGCAGATATTGTGGACGGGAGTACGTATTGCGGAGGTGAGTTGTCCCACAAAATATTTTGAAGAGGCATCCAGTATCAATTTCATCCGCAGCTGCAAATATGGCATCGGTTGTGTATTTCTTTCTCTTCTTTACCGGCTGTGCCGTATGGGACTTTGGAAAGATAAGAGATTGAGGGCAGAAAATAAAAATATTTTTGCAGAGGAATAAAGCAATGAGTAAAAAAACAGGTTTTTTGATTTTTCTTACAGTCTTTCTTGCCTGTTCCTGGTTCTTTTCCACCGGAGGCTGGAATCAGATCTCCCGTATAGATGCGATCATGTCTTTTGTGGAATTTCCTGTGGAAAAAAGAAAAAATCCTGATTTCCTTTCTTTCCGTATCAATCACTTTGTTACTGCACCGGAAAAAGGGTATAATACAGGGGATTGGTCTTTTTACAAGGGGAATTACTACTCCAATAAAGCCCCCGGTCCATTGTTCCTGGGCATCCTTGTTTACGCTCCGCTGCATTGTCTGGAATATCTTATATTTGGTTTTCTGGATGATATCCTTACGGATGTGATCAATATGTATATTGTCAATCTTGTGCAAAGTGCCCTGCCTGCGGCTCTTGGTGCATGGATATTGTTTTATATCCTGCAAATGCTCGGGACGGGGAAAAATGCCTCTGCTTTCTGGTCACTATCCTATGGATTGGCTACTCCTGTATTTTGTTACAGTTCCATGATGTGGGGGCATGTGCTTGCGGCTGCATCTTTCATGTTTGCCATATATTTTTACTTGAAAAACAGTAATAAAAGCACTTTTTTCTGTGGGCTTTTCTGCGGATATGCGGTATTGTCGGATTATCTTTGCGGGGTGCTCGTTCCGGCTTTTGCTGTTATGCTTTTTCTGCGGGAAGTTCAGGAAAGGGAAGGAACAAAAAAAGAAAAAATATATGGAGCGGTAAAAAAACTCCTGTATTTTGCGCTGGGAGGACTTCCCATGCTTCTTCTTTATGCCATGTATCATAAAATCTGTTTCGGTTCATTCTTTACACCTGCAACGGTCTTCAATAATCCCGTCTTCCATGATAAAGAGATGCTTGGAGGTACATTCGGCAGTTTTAAGCCTTTCATCATTTTGAAACTGCTTTTCAGTCAGCACAGGGGATTGCTTTTCTATTCCCCCATCCTTCTGGCATTCATCCCGGGATTTTTCAATATGATCCGGGGGAAAAAAGAGACCCGGATTTTGGGATGGGGCTTGGGTTTTATTATTGCTTTTACTCTTATTGCGACAGCGTCTTTCAATGGCTGGCACGGCGGACACGCTTTTTCTGCAAGGTATCTGATCTGTGTCATTCCGGCTGTGGCGGTTCTTTGCGGGAGTGTTCCTTTGAATACTCTTTTCCGGAAAATTCTTGCTGCCGGTGCATTCATTCTTTCCTTTTTCTATATGCTTATCATTACTTATCTCAATCCTCTCATCAATGAGATGGTACAGGAGCCTTTCTGGGGGCTGGCGGCTGATTGTCTGAAAAGCACGGCGAAGACTCTGCCTCCGCCGCATCTTATGCGGATGTATGGAATGATTGAAAATCTGAAAGCAGAAGCCTTCTCCTATTCTTCTTTTTCTCTTGGAGAACTTTTTGGACTTTCAGGTTATGGAAGCATGATTTTACTTACGATCCTTCTTTGTGTACTTATCGGCATGATTTTCCGGGAAAATATAAAAAATCTTTCTGTTTTCAAAGAAAAGATCCGGAAGTTAAATTCTTACAATTTCCAGTTTTCTTTTTCTGCACTATTGTTTTGCATGCTTCTTGTATTGCTTTTTGCCTTTCCCGGGATGACGCCATGGATCAATGATGAACCCTCTTTGCTTTTCAGGGCAATAAAAAATAATGATGCATTGACTTTTGCTGTGCGGGGATTGACCGGTTCGGTGGGATTTTTTTACGGACCACTTGCTGTATGGTTCTATCAGGGGCTTCTGCTGTTGACTTTTGAGCCTGCCTCGCTTGTCATATTGAAAGTTCTTGTTACTGTCCTTGCATCACTTTGGGCAATCAGGAATATTTGCAATACCGTGGTTCTGGACTGGAAGAAAAGTTTTGTTTTCCTCTTTGCTTCTCCTTTTGCGTGGCATTATACGAGAGTATTGTGGGATAATGTATTATTGTTTCCCCTTTCTTTGTGTCTGCTTGCTTTTGTATGCAGATTTTTGCGTGAGGAAAAAAGTACTTTCAAAAATGCTGTGGGTGCGGGACTTTGCGGGTGCGGGATGCTTTTGCTTCATCCCATGAGTTTGCCTGTGGTTGCCCTTTTTCCCTTTGTGCTTTTTGCGGATATCCTTCTGCGGAAAAAAGGCGAATGGAAAAAGATCAAGTCCTGGGGAAGTATCTTCTTTGGCGGAATGATCGCTGCATTACCTGCATTGTATTTTTATCTGCCGCAGGTTGTTGCCGGACATGGAAAAACTGGAACGATTCTTTCCGGAAATGTGGAAAGTATGAAAAGTGTTTCCCCGGATAAGATATTTTCTTATATGGAAAATCTTTCCGGATTCGGGTATGGAAAATGGTTTATTCCGGAATTGTGTGGCGGGAACAAGGGAATCATTTATTCCGCAGCGGGAATTGTTCTCCTCTGTCTGTTGACTTTCTGTTTGCTTATCGGTGTCATTAATATTGGTAAGAAGGCTTTGAAAAAGGATTATTCCATAGAAACATTATTCGGAGGATTCTGTATATGTGTTCTTCTTGCCAAAATCGTAATGGAATATGCGTTAAAATTGAAAGTATATCCCCATTATCAGATGCCCTATGTGCCTGTTGCCGGATTTCTTGTGCTTATGGGGGCAAAATATATCTGGAAAAACGGCAGGGGATTTATGATAATAACAGTAAGTAACTGCGTCCTTCTTCTGATGACATTTTCCCTTTTCCTCACCATTTATTTCCATGACGGGACAAAATCTTTTGTTTACGGCCCTACATTGGGAAATCAGTTTGAAATGGTGAGAAAGGTGGAGAAAATGATCCGGTTCGGCGTTATTCAGTCCTTCCGGCATGGCGTGGGCAATTACCGGGCATTTCCTCAGGCTCTGGAAACATTGTTTTTACTCAATGCCCATATTTATAAGGCGGTGGAAAAAGAGTTGCCGCCCAAAGATGTGAAATATAATGTGATTTTGCGTTATGTTTCCACTGATCCGGCATCCGGATTGCTGGGGTTGGATATAGATCAGGTTGCCGGAGTGCAATATGATATAGGTAAAAAACTGGAGGAATGAGAAAATGGAAAAAAGAGATGTAATACTTTCCTGTATGGAAAAAAAGAAGAAGTTGCCGTAATTTCAAAAGCGATATGATCCCCTCTGACATTCTGGAAAAGATCCTCCGTGCCGGAACTTTTGCCGCAAGTGGAAGAAACCGCCAGTCTCCTGTTATTATTGCCGTTACAAATAAAAAATTGCGGGATGAGATCTCTCTCTGGAACAGAAAAATCATGGGAACGGATTCTGATCCCTTTTATAACGCGCCTGTGATCCTTATTGTCCTTGCAGATAAAAATGTTCCCACTTACTTATATGATGGCAGTTTAGTCATGGCTAATCTCATGCTTGCCGCCCATTCTTGCGGCGTGGCAAGCTGCTGGATACACCGGGCAAAGGAGGAATTTGATAGTGATGAGGGAAAACTCCTTCTGAAAAAACTGGGGATCAGCGGTGAGTATGAGGGGATCGGGCATTGTGCATTGGGGTATAGTGCTGTTCCTCTGCCGGAGGAAGCTCCTCCCCGGAAAAAAGATTATATTTATTATGTGGATTGACCGGATATCCCCCCGGCAATACCATAAAGAAAAAGGATAAAAAATGTTTTTCTCCCGGAAATTTTTACCATATTTTACAGTTTTCTTCTTCGGCGCATTCAATGACAATATGTTCCGGAATGCCCTTGTGGTTATGATCACTTATCAATCCGGATTTTCTCCGGAAAAGGCTTCCGGGCTTTCTTTCCTTGCCATGGCTTTATTGATGCTGCCCTTTTTTCCTTTTTCCGCATTGGCAGGGGAGGCTGCGGATAAATTTTCCCAGAGAAAGATGTTCCGCATCGTAAAAATCGCGGAAGGAATTTTGATGCTTCTCACGTTTGCGGCATTTGCCGGCAAATCTTTTCTTTTTCTTATGATCCTGCTTTTCCTGATGGGAACTCAATCGGCGTTTTTCAGTCCTTTGAAGTACTCCTATATGCCCCGGAATCTGGAAAAAGGCGATCTTTTGAGAGGAAACGGTTATGTGAATGCGGGTACTTATGCGGCGATCCTTGTCGGCACACTTGCAGGCAATACGCTTATTGAATTGCCCGATGGCAGATTGTGGACAGGGGGCATTTTGGTTCTTTTTGCCCTTGCCGGTATTGCCGGAGCATGGTTCGTGCCGGAAAAGATGCCGCCCTCTCCGGAGATACGGATGGATTGGAATATTGGACGCAGTACCTTTCAACTGTTGAAAAATATATTCAGGAATAAAAATCTTTTACGCTGTACTCTGGGATTGTCCTCTTTCTGGATGACCGGAGCATTGTATGTTTCCCAGCTTGCCGGGTTCTGCAAAGATGTGCTTTGCACCCAATCCCGGCTTATTCCCTTGCTGTATGCGGTATTTTCCGTGGGGGTGGCTCTGGGATCACTTTTCTGCGGACTTGCGGGAAAAAAGAAGAACGCTATGCTTTTTGTATTCCCCGCACTGATCCTTATGGCACTTTTTACTTCTGATCTCTATCTGCTTTCCCTTTCCTGGAAAGGGGATCCTGCCAACTTATACACTCTATCCCAACTTTTTGCCATACCGGGATTTTACAGGATCATTGCCGATCTCTTTTTCCTCGCCCTTTGCGGCGGATTTTATTCAGTTCCTTTAAATACCTTTTTACAGAAAAATACTCCTGTAAAAGAGACGGCAAGGATCATTGCCGGAAATAATGTACTGAATTCTGCGGCGATCGCAGTGGGGACAATTATTGTCTCCTGCCTGATGGGGATAAAATTATTAAGTATTTCCGGCGTATTTCTTGTGGTAGCCGCAGTGAATGTGCTTACAGCATTCTACCTGCTTCCCCTGATACGGCAGAAAGAAACATTATAAAATTTATTCTTTCAGGGTTTTCAACAGTTCCTCTTCACGGAATTTTCCGGGGGAGAGGGAAAAATGTTTTTTAAATACTTTTGCAAAATAGTTGCCGTTGTCAAAGCCGCATTTTTCCCCGATTTCCCCGATACTGCCTTTTTCATCCAGCAGAAATTGTTTTGCTTTGTTCAATCGGTAAATACATAAATAGTCCCGGAAAGAAAATCCGGTTGAAGCATGGAAAACTCTGGAAAAATGATATTTGCTCACATTCAGATATTCTGCGATATCTTCCAGATGCAGCTTTTCCGGATAGTTCCTTGCAATATAATTTTTTGCTTTTTCCGCAATGATCCGGGGGGACAAGGGAGTGCTTTTCGTACAGGAAGCAGGGGAGGCGGGGGGAGTGGAAAAAGGATGGATATCCAAATAGAACAGAAGAAGAATATTCAGAAGCCGGACATTTTCTATTGCCTGACCGCAACCGGCATGGACATTATCAAAACGCATCCTTTCCGCAATCATTTTGATTTCTGTAACGGTCTCTTCTGAAAGAAGTTTGAATTGGGCGTTATTGAAATCCCGGAAAAATTCCGGAGCATCCCAGGAAAAATTTACATAAAGGACCTTCAGATCTTCTTTAAAATCAAAATCGTCCCTGTGCAGTGTTCCTGCCGGGACGATCAAAGATTCACCGGGAGAAGCAAAATACTCCCGGCGTCTGCCTTCTTCCTGAAAGATCAGACGGATCTTTCCGCTTAAAACATGGAGAAATTCATGGTTTCCGGATTTATGGAATTTTTCAGCCCAGGTGGAATCATAAACGATCCCCGCCATATACCGGATGGAGGGCACACACTTGAAAAATTCCATACATTCCTGCTTTTTCACCATTTTTTATGGGGAAAGATTTTTCTTACCACTCATCTCCAATGCTTTTATAGTATTCCGCCACATTGGGGATAATGGGCTTGATGAGAGTTTTGATCGCCTGTGCATACTGACGGATCTCCCACTGGGCGTGGTCGCTGTCCCGCAAAGAAAGGAAGTGAAGAAGATTGTTGAGATCCACAGTTCCCCAGAATGTTACCATCATGTTCTGGGGAAGAACGCCTCTTGCCTGTTCACGGCAGACTCCGCCATCCAGAAGTTTGTTGTAAAGAGCCAGAGAATCCACATTCTGTTTCCGGATCATTTCCAGATAGGTCGCATCATCAAAATCCGGGCTGTCCACAGAAGCCTGTCTGTTGGTTTCCGCCTGTTTGCGCAATTTCCCGGGAGTATAGAATTCCAGGTCGATTTCTGTATAACGGCGGGAGATTTCATTATAAGACCATGTACGGTGACGGTGCCACTGACCACGGATGAAAAGGGGACAGTGGATACTGAATGTAAAGACCAGATGTTCCAGAGGACTTGTGTGGCGGTTTTCAATAAGATATTTGAGCAATGTCACATCCCGTTCTTCCATGGTGCTTTTCAGTTTGCCGAAAGAGACTCTGGCGGCATTGACGATGGTCGTTTCACTGCCCAGATGGTCGATAAGTCCCACCCAACCCTGTCCGTCAAGGACTTTTACATGATTTTCCGGGGGGATGTTCAAGTGTTGTGTACTCATTTTTTTTCTCCTTTTATATATGAATTTGAGTTTATTCTTTCAATTCCTGGGGCAGAGCCTCATCCGCTTTGATCAACGCTTCAAGAAGTTCCAGACGGGAAGAAAATCTTTCTGCCGGATCTTTTCTGGTCATTTTATCCAGAATTTCCTGCGTAAGTGTACTGATCTTCACCGGAAGATTTTTCCCGGATACAGGGGGCAGAGTTTCTTGCAGATGGGCTTTCTTCTGAGCTTCGGCAGTATCGGCATAGAAAGGGAGTACGCCGGTCAGAAGCCGGTAGAAAATGATTCCCAGGGAATACATGTCGCTCTGCCAGGAAATTTCCCCTCCGGTAATATATTCCGGGGAAGAATAGAAAAATGTTTCCTTCGGGAATACGGTATCTCTTTCCTTTACAAAATGCGGCATCAATCCCATATTCAACAGAAAAAGCGGCTTCTTCATGGCAAAAAGGATTTTTGACGGGGTAAGCCTTCCATGAGGCCCCCATTGGGAATAGGCTTGATCCAGTTTTTCCGCTGTTTTATAAATGGTAAAAAGTGCCTTGTGTTCATTCAACGGGGCTTTTGCCTGAATGAAATATTCCAGAGAGGGCTGTTCCACATATTTTGTGATGATATAACAATACCCGGAATCATCCAGCCCCCAGGAAAGGATCTCCGGAGTGACCCTTGTTTCCGCTGTTTGCAGAGAACTTACCGCAGAAAGTTTTTTCATAAGAAGGAGAAAATCTTCCGCTTTGTCCGGCCGGGGGAAAAGTTGCAGTACCGCGGAATCCGGATTATTCTGCAATTCCGCATTTGTTTCGGGAACGGCAAGAAAGGTCAGGGAGGAAGGGGATAAACATCTTGCAATAACATAATCTTTGAAAATATTTCCCTGCTGTAACAGGAGTTTACCGGAACTCTGGAAATTGGAATGCCCCGGAACCGTAAACGGCTGGGGGGTACGGAATCTATCTGTTTTTGAGGCGATTCCGGCAAGCCGTGCAGCGGAGAGAATGCCGGGGGAAAGGAAATTGCCGGCCCCCTGATTATTTTCCCATAAAGACTTTCTGGTGCTTTGTAAATTTTTATCTGTTTTACTGCTCATGGCTCTCCTGAATCTTCTGCCGGTGAAGAATATTGTTTTAAACTATAATAATAAAGAACGATTTTTTCAAGCAGGAAAGAAGAAAAAATCCGGAAAAAATTTTTATTGGCGTTCATTTGAATATTGAAAAATCAAAAAAGAAAATGTAAATTATAAGATACTGAAAAAATACAAAGGAGTAAAGAGTATGGAAAAAGAAGTTGTGATCATGCCCTGTCTGGATATGCAGAACGGCCGTGTGGTGAAAGGCGTGCATTTCGTAGATATTGCTGATGCCGGTGATCCGGTGGAATGTGCAAAGGCTTATTGTCAGGCAGGGGCCGATGAACTTGCTTTGCTTGATATTACTGCGACAGTGGAAAACAGAGGTACTCTGCTGGATGTGGTAAAGAGAGTTGCAGAAGTTTGTACAGTTCCCTTTACCGTTGGCGGCGGGATCTCTGATGTGAAAAGTGCCGGTTCTGTTCTTGCTGCCGGAGCAAATAAAGTATCTGTTTCCAGTGCTGCGTTCCGCAATAAAGGGATCATTCCTGCCATGATAAAAGAGTTTGGCGTGGATGCCGTGACCGTGGCTATCGATGTGGATGTGAATCCCGCATTGCCCTCCGGATATGAAGTATATATCGATGGCGGCAGAACTGCCACAGGAAAAGACGCTCTGGAATGGGCAAAAGAAGTGGATGGTATGGGCGTAAAAGTCATCCTCCCCACAAGTAAAGCAGGTGACGGGGCAAAGACCGGCTATGATCTTCCTGTGATCAGAAAGATGGCAGAAGTCTGCTCTGCTTCCATCGTTGCTTCCGGCGGAGCTGGAAAAATGGAACACTTTCTTGAAGCAGTACAGGCGGGGGCAAATGTCCTGCTTGCCGCTTCTGTTTTCCACTTCCACATGATCGATATTCCTGAATTGAAGAAATATCTTGCGGCAAACGGAGTAAAAGTAAGACTTTGATCGCGGGGGAAACGTACGGATAAGTACGGATAAGTACGGATAGGTACGGAAAAATGCAAAAAGAGCCGGTATCTTTGGTGCCGGTTCTTTATTTTTTTTTATTTTTGTTTTTGCTGTTCCGCCAGTGCTTTTTCCGCAGCTTTCAAACGGTCGCGCAACTGGGCTGCCCGTTCAAATTCCAGTGCTTCTGCAGCAGCAAGCATCTCTGTTTCCAATGCCGTAATGACCTGTTGGGGGTCAAGTCCCTCCCAGTTGTCCAACGAGGAACTTTGAATGATTTTCCCTTTACTGATCCGGTTTTTGCCGGATTTCTTTTCTTCACGGCTCTCATATTCCGTATGTTTTTCAGCGATCCCGAAAGCAGAACGGAAGAAATCTTCTTCTTTCCTTTCTCTGGAAGAATAAAGACTTTTTGCATTGGACGCATTTTCCCCTTCCCGGCTGATAAGCCCCAGAACATCGGTAATGGTCTCCCTTTGGGATTTAACGATGGTTTCGGGGATTATTCCATGTTTATCATTATATTCCTGCTGTTTTTTCCGCCGTTCTTCTGTGGTTCTTATAACTTCTTTCATGCTGTCTGTAACTTTATCCGCATAGAATATGACTTTGCCTTCCGCATTTCTTGCCGCTCTGCCCGCCACCTGGGTAAGAGATCTTGTGGAACGCAAAAATCCTTCCTTATCCGCATCCAGAATGGCAACAAGTTTGATTTCCGGCATGTCGATACCCTCTCTCATAAGATTGATGCCGATGATGCAGTCAAACTCTCCTTTCCGCAGTTCGGAAAGAAGTTTCACCCGTTCTATTACATCGATATCCGAATGAAGATATTTGACTTTCAACCCCAGATCGCAAAGATAATCGGACAATCTTTCCGCACTTTTCTTTGTAAGAGTGGCAACCAGTGTCCTGCCGCCGCTTTCCGTACATTTTCGGATCTCTTCCATCACATCGTCGATCTGATTGGAAAGAGGGTGAACTTCTATGGGGGGATCAAGCAGTCCGGTGGGGCGTACCACCTGTTCCACAACCCGCCCCTGTGAAAGCTCCAGTTCAAATTGCCCCGGAGTGGCTGAAACAAAGATCACATCCCCTATCAATTCCATAAATTCCTCAAAGGTGAGCGGCCGGTTATCCAGTGCTGACGGCAGCCGGAACCCGTAATCCACCAGAACCTGTTTTCTGCTGCGGTCGGCTTTATACATGGCTTGCAGCTGGGGAATGGTCACATGGGATTCATCAATGATGGTAAGAAGTCCTTTGGGATAAAAATCCAGCAGGCAGTAGGGGCGGCTTCCCGGCTCGCGCCCGGCAAGATGGCGGGAGTAGTTTTCGATCCCCTGACAGTAGCCGATCTCCCGCATCATCTCCACATCATAATTGACTCTCTGATAAAGTCTCTGTGCCTCCACAAGTTTGCCCTGTTTTTCAAAATTACGGACGCACTCTTTCATCTCATCAAGGATATTGCCTATGGCAAGTTCTATTTTTTCCTGGGACATGACAAAATGTTTCGGCGGGAAGATGACCGCATTGGAGGGGCGGGATTTTACTTTGCCGGTAATAAGTTCGCACCGGGAGAGACTGTCAATGGTATCCCCCCAGAACTCCACTCTTACAAATTCCTCCCTGTGGGCAAGGAAGATATCCACCACATCCCCCCGGACACGGAACTGACCCCGTTCCGGTGCTGTATCATTGCGTTCAAACTGCATTTCCACAAGTTTGTGCAGCAATTCCGTACGGGAAATATCCTGATTTATTTTCAGTTCCACGGACATTTCCTGATAGTCTTCTCTTGCGGTCAAACCGTAAATACTTGAAACACTTGCCACAGTAAGCACATCCGGGCGTTCCAGCAGAGAAACCGTGGCAGAAAGACGCAATCTTTCAATATTATCATTGATCCCGCAATCTTTTGCAATATAGGTATCCGTCTGGGGAATATAGGATTCCGGCAGGTAATAGTCATAGTAACTGATAAAATATTCCACAGCATTGGCAGGGAGAAAGGCTTTGAACTCACTGTATAACTGGGCGGCAAGAGTTTTATTGTGGGAAAGAAGAAGAACCGGGCGTTTGACCGAGGCAAGAAGATTGGCTAATGTAAAGGTCTTTCCGGAACCTGTCACCCCCAGAAGGGTCTGGAAACGGCGTTTTTCCTTCAATCCCTGCATCAATTCCGCAATGGCTTTGGGCTGATCACCCGCAGGTTTGTACTCTGAAAAAACATGAAACATCTTCTTCTCCTCAAAAAAAATCCGGCATATATTGGACATGCCGGATCTTTCCTAGTTCCCTTACCGGATCATTTGATCTCGTTCTGCTGTGCCACAAGCTGATCCGCACCGTAAAGTTTCCGCAATTTGGGTTTTTCGATCTTCCCTGTGGGATTGCGGGGCACCTGGGCAAAAATGATCTTCCGGGGTCTCTGATACCGGGGCAGTCTCTGACAGAAATTGTTGACCTCTTCTTCCGTAAGGACTGCGCCATCTTTGACCTGAATGATGGCGGCGGCGATCTCTCCCAGACGGGCATCCGGCAAACCGATGACTGCCACATCGTTGATGGCATCATGCTTGCGCAGATAATCTTCGATCTGCACAGGATAGAGGTTTTCCCCACCGGTAATGATCACATCTTTCTTTCTGTCCACAAGGTAGATGAACCCGTCTTCGGATTCTTTTGCCATATCTCCTGTATAAAGCCAGCCGTCTTCGGACAATACTTCATTGGTGGCTTTTTCGTCTTTATGGTAACGGAGCATGACGCCGGCACCTTTGAGTGCAAGTTCCCCTACTTCCCCACGGGCGACCGTTTCCCTTTTTTCATTGACGATCTTTGTCTGCCAGCCGTAACCGGCAATTCCGATTGCCCCCACATGTTCAATATTTTCCATTCCCAGATGCACCGCACCCGGCCCGATGGATTCACTTAAACCGTAATTGGTATCGTAAAGGTGATGGGGGAATACTTTTTTCCACCGTTTGATGAGACTGGGAGGGACGGGCTGGGCGCCGATGTGCATAAGTTTCCACTGGGCAAGCTGATACTCTTCCAGTTTGATTTCCCCACGGTCAATGGCATCAAGAATATCCTGCGCCCAGGGAACAAGAAGCCAGACGACCGTACACTTTTCTTCGGAGACCGCTCTTACGATCCATTCCGGCTTGATCCCTTTGAGAAGGACGGCTTTGCCTCCTACAAGGAAACTGCCGAACCAGTGCATTTTCGCCCCGGTATGGTAAAGGGGAGGGATGCACAGAAAAGTATCCTCTTTTGTCTGCCCGTGATGTTTCTGTTCCACAATGGCGGCATGCATCAGACTGCGGTGGGCGTGGACGATGGCTTTGGGGAAACCGGTCGTCCCGGAGGAAAAATATATGGCGGCTTCATCAAAATCGGAGAGGGGGATACGGGGGGAACGGTCGGAGCAGTAGGAAACGATCCTGTTGTAGGATTCGGCAAAACTGGGACAATCCTCCCCGACATAAAGAAGGGATTTCACTCTGGGGATGGCGTCACAGATCGCCTCCACTCTTCCGATAAAAGATGAACCGAATACCAGTACATCCGCATCTGCCAGTTCCAGGCAGTATCTGATCTCTTCGGAAGAATAACGGAAGTTGAGAGGAACAGCCATTGCTCCGCTTTTCAGGATCCCGAAATAGATGGGCAGCCATTCCAGGCAGTTCATGAGAAGAATGGCAACTTTCTTGCCTTTGCCGATCCCTCTTGTCAAAAGCAGATTCGCCATTCTGTTGGCTTTTCTGTCAAATTCCCCCCATGTGATCTCGGAACGGAAAGAGGCGGCGGGAGAAGATTCGATAAGAGAATATTCTTTCCATGTAGTATGTCTGTTTTCCAGTTCCTGGGGATTGATTTCCACAAGAGCAATGTCATTTTCATATAACGCGGCATTGCGTTCAAGAATCTCTGTAATAGGCATTTTATACTCCGGGTTGTTTGTTTGCGTTCTTCTAAATATAGCACTTTCTCTCATGTATTGCAAATATTTTCAGCCTGAAAATACACTAAAAAAGACCTTTGTTGTGTTAAAAAGAACTATTTATTGTTTTCTCCCTTGAAAAAACACTGTTTCCGGGGTAAATTACTTTGTAAGAATTTTAACACAATACCGTTAAAAAAAAGGAAAGAAAAATGGAAAAATTCCGTCTTGCCATTATCGGAACAGGGGTGATGGGCAGTGGCCATATCCAGTTTGTCAGTGCATTGGAAAACTGCTGTATCACTGCTCTGTGTGATACCGATCCCGCCAAACTTGAAAAACACAAAAAACTTGAAAATTGTGCATTTTTCACTTCCGATGATGAATTTTTTGCCAACAGCGATCTTTATGACGGAGTGCTTATCGCCACTCCCCATTATGACCATGTCCCCCTTGCCATCCGTGCAGTGGAACTGGGAAAACATATCATTGTGGAAAAACCTGTTGCCGTACAGAAATCCGAAGCGCAGAGATTGATTGATACGTTGAAAAAACATCCGGAAGTGAAAGCTGCCGCCATGTTCTGTTTGCGTCAGATCGAAGCACATAAAAAGATCAAACACCTTATCGACTCCGGCGAACTTGGCGAACTGCGCCGGATCAACTGGATCATCACCAACTGGTTCCGCACCCAGTACTACTATAACTCCGGTGCATGGCGGGCAAGCTGGAGAGGTGAGGGCGGCGGCGCACTGCTCAATCAGTGCCCCCATCAGCTTGACCTTATGCAGTGGTTTTTCGGGATGCCTTCCAAAATCACCGCCCACATGAGTTTCGGGAAATATCATGATATCGAAGTGGAGGATGATGTAACTGCATTCCTGGAATACCCCAATGGGGCAACAGGGGTGTTTGTCACTTCCACTGGTGAGTTCCCCGGTACAAACAGGTTGGAAATCACTGGTGAAAGAGGTAAATTGGTGTATGAAGACGGCAAAATCAAATTCACCCGCAACGAGTTCAGTATGACGGAACACTCCCGTACAACAAGTGAAAAATTTGCCGGTCCCCCTGTATGGAATGTTGAAATCCCCGCCGCCTCCTCCAATAATCACATGCACAGGGATATTATTGAAAACCTTGTCAATGCCGTTCAGAAAGGCGATAAACTCATCGCCGGAGCGGAAGAAGGGATCAATGGATTGGAATTGTCCAATGCCATGCTTCTTTCCCAGCTGGAAGGGCGTACCATTGAACTGCCTATTGATGCGGCCCTTTTCGATAAACATCTTCAGAAACTTATTGATTCCTCCCGTTATCAGAAAACAATTGTGGCAGAAGGGGAAAAAGGGGATCTGGGATCTTCTTTCAGCAAGTAAGAAACAATAATTCAGGAGAATAAAAATGTTTTATACAGGTTTTGCAGATGAAGCGGCAAACAGTCTGGAAAGACAGCTGGAAGCCACAAAAGCATTGGGTTGGAAACATATTGAAGTAAGAATGATCGACCGTATCTTTCTGGGCAAAATGACCGATGAACAGTTCGATAAAGTACTGGAAACAATGAGCAATACCGATATTACTTTCAACTGTTACGGCAGCGGTGTTGCCAACTGGAACTGCCCCCCTCTGGATGAGGAAGCCTATCAGGCAACCAAACAGGAATTGCTTATCTCCATTCCCCGTATGCAGAAACTGGGGATCAAACAGTTGCGGGGAATGAGTTTCAAAGTGGATCCCAAAGAGAGAGTGGACTCTCCTGAACAGGAAAGATTCATCTTTGACAAGGTGAATGAACTTGTCTCCATCTGCAAGGATGCGGGGATCGTTTACGGACATGAAAACTGTATGAATTACGGCGGTCAGTCCTGGTTCCATGCCTGTAAATTGCTGGATAATATCAAACATGATAACTTTATGTTCATTTTCGATACCGGTAATCCCACCTTTTTGCAGAGCCGTATGGGACTTCCCCCTTATGATGTGCAGAATGCCTGGGAATTTTATACCCATGTACGGGAAAAAATCGGCTATGTGCATATCAAAGATTCCATTACCAAACTCAATGAGGATGGCAGTGTGAAAGAACGGGAATTCACCTATGCCGGGGATGGAAATGGTTTTATCCCGGAGATCCTTACCGACCTCTTCAAACGGGGGTATGACGGTGGATTCTCCATGGAACCCCACATCCAGAGTGTGTTCCACGAGGGGGATGATACCAATGATGAAGCCCTTAAAGAACAGAGAAAATTTGAGACTTACATTGAATACGGCAAACGCTTTGAGGCACTTGTTGCCAAATGCAAAGCCGCTGCTGCCAAATAATCTGTCTTTTTAAAAACCGCCGCTTTTGTTTCTTTGAATATAAAGAAGAAAAGCGGCTTTTTCCTGTCTCTTGAAAGCGGGAAAAAAGGGGAAAAAAGCTCCTTGAAGAAAAAAAATCAAAAAAAATCCTTTTTCGGGGATTTTTTATATTGAAATTGTAAAAAAAGGCGTGTATTTTATAGTCATGGTTTTTTGAAGATTTTTCTCTTTTTGCCGGATGAAAAGGAAAAGGGAAAAGTTTTCTTTTTGAGTTGTCTTTTGTAAAGACAGCCCTTGAACAATCTACTGTGAACAAAAAAACGGAAGAAGAAGTATATTCCGGAACAGAGAAGGGTTCTATTCTGATGATGGAACTTAAAAATGACGTGCAGAATATGCAGAATGGGCAGGGATCAAGTGCCTGCAAATGTGGGAAAATGCCTGTAAGCAATGCTGAGTACATGGCAAGACAGGAGAATACGGAATCCAATGCAAGAAGTTATCCGAGAAAGTTTCCCTTTTCTCTGGTAAAAGCAAAAGGATCCTGGGTGGAAGATGTGGAGGGGAACCGCTATCTGGATTTCCTCTGCGGTGCCGGTACACTGGCTCTGGGACATAATGATCCGGAAGTGAATCAGGCTATGGTGGAAATGCTCACCAGTGATGCCCCCCTGCATACCCTTGACCTGATGACTCCTGTAAAGGATACATTCGTTCAAACTCTTATTTCTCTTCTTCCCCCCGGACTGAAAGAAAATGCCAAAGTGCAGTTTTGCAGTCCCTCCGGAACAGATGCCACCGATGCTGCGATCAAACTTTGCAAAACGGCAACAGGACGCCGGACGGTCATTGCTTTCCACGGCGGTTATCACGGAATGGGGCATGGCGCACTGGCTCTGACCGGAAATCTTGGCGCAAAAGAGAAAGTCGCCTCCCTTATGCCGGATGTGCATTTCTTCCCCTATCCCTATTCCTATCGCTGTCCTTTCGGACTGGGCGGGGAAATGGGGGTGAAAGCCTGCTGTGAATATTTTGAACGCACTCTGAAAGATCCTGAAAGCGGGATCGTCAAACCTGCTGCCGTGATCCTTGAACCCATTCAGGGTGAGGGCGGAGTTATTCCCGCACCTGTGGAGTTTTTGCAGACCGTAAGGAGAGTGACCGAAGAACTGGATATCCCCATGATCGTGGATGAGATCCAGTGCGGTGTGGGAAGAAGCGGTAAATTCTTTGCTTTTGAATATGCTGATATCGTGCCTGATGTGATCCTTGTTTCCAAGGCTATCGGCGGGACACAGCCCATGTCAGTTGTTGTTTACAATAAGAAACTGGATAAATGGACACCCGGTGCCCATGCCGGTACATTCCGGGGCAATCAGCTTGCCATGAAAGCGGGTACTGTGGTTATGAACCGTGTCTCCAAACCGGAATTCCTGGCGGAAGTTGTGGAAAAAGGTGCGATGATCCGCGGCAGAGTCAATGCTTTGAAAGAAAAAGTATCCATTATCGGCGATGTCCGTGGCAAAGGATTGATGTTCGGCTGCGAATTCATTGATCCCCGCGGTGCGAAAGATTCCCTGGGTTCTTTCCCCGGAAGCGGAGAAATCGCAGCAAAAGTACAGCACATGTGTTTTGAAAATCATCTTGTCATGGAACGGGGCGGCAGAAACGGTGCAGTAATGCGTTGTCTCTGTGCTTTGAATGTGACAGAAGAAGATGTGAATATCATGCTGGATACCTTTGAAAAGGTTGTTTTGAGCGTGGATAAGGAAATCACAGGAAAATAAATTTTCCGGAATATCACAGACCCGTCAGACTCCTTTTGTCCGGCGGGTCTTGTTTTTCCCGGGAAACAGGCAGGAAAGCAGAAAAATATGGGTACTGAATTTGAACATTTGGTTTTGACGGAAAAAGAAACCGACAAAAAAGAATATCAACGCATGATCCATCTGACGGTGGAAAAAATCCTTGCTTCTCTGGATTCCGGAGCAGCTTACAAGGGAATGACACCGGAAAAACTGCGGGAGAGAGTCCATCTGGAAGAGTTGCTTCCTGAAAAAGGTCTTGGCTTTGATTCGGTTCTGGAAGAGGCTTCTGAAAAGATCCTGCCTAACTTCCTCCGTCCTTTTTCCACCTCCTATATGGCACATCTGCACAGTTCCGCACTGTTGGAATCCATTGTTTCTGAACTTATCCTTTCCACATTCAATCAATCCATGGACAGTTGGGATCAAGCCCCTGTGGCGACCGAGATCGAAGTGGAGGTCATCCGGCATTTGTGCAAACTTTACGGTTACGGAGAGGGCAGTGACGGCGTATTCACTTCCGGCGGTTCCCAGTCCAATCTTTCCGGACTTCTGCTTGCCCGGGACTGGTTCTGCAATACTGCTCTTTCCTGGGATGTAAAGAAGTATGGTTTGCCTGCTTCCTACCGTAAATTCCGGCTTTATGCGTCGGAAATATCTCATTTTTCCATGGAAAAAAGTACGCATTTAATGGGGTTGGGGTATGATTGTGTAGTGAAAGTGCCGGTAAATGATGCCATGCAGATGGATGCGGATAAACTGGAAAAACTTATTGTGCAGGATCTGGAAGATGGAAATCTTCCCTTCTGCATAGCCGCAACGGTAGGGACGACGGACTTCGGCAGTATCGATCCTCTCGGCAAACTTTCGGAAATCGCCAAAAAATATTCTCTGTGGCTTCATGCGGATGCGGCATATGGCAGCGGCGTAGTTCTGTCTGAAAAGTATGCTCACAAGGTGAAAGACCTTTCGTTGTGTGATTCCATTACTGTTGATTTCCATAAGATGTTTCTTCTTCCTATTTCCTGCAGTGCTTCTCTGGTAAAAGACGGGAAAAATTTTGAAACACTCACTCTCCATGCCGATTACCTCAACCGGGAGGAAGATGAGGAAGATGGCTATATAAATCTTGTGGATAAATCCATGCAGACCACCCGGAGATTTGATGCTTTGAAAGTCTGGTTCTCTTTCCGTGCAAGGGGGAAAGAGGGGTGGTCGGCAATGATTACAAGATTTATGGAAAATGCCCGGTATCTTTATGAAAAACTTTCTGCAAATTCCGATTTTGAAGTGGCGGTGGAGCCGGAAATCAGTTCTGTGGTATTCCGTGTCCTTCCCGGTGCGGACAGGAAGGAGAGCGCAGATGATATGAATAAGAGGATCAGACGCAAACTTCTTCATGAGCATGGTGTCGTTATCGGGCAGACTGTTTGCAAAGGGAATGTCTGTCTCAAATTTACTCTCCTCAATCCTCTCCTTACCCATGAAAAATTGGATGAATTACTTTCTCTTATCCTTTCTTTGAGATAAAAAAATATATAAAAAAACTCCCGACAGGTTTATTTTTGTACTGGTCGGGAGTTTTGTTTTTTGAATTTGCCTCGAAAGAAAAGAGGGCGGTCAAATCCTGTTTTCTTCCACGATCTTTTTCTGTATTGCAATATTGTTGAGGTAATATTTGCTCCCGACCTTATCTGCATCTGCGGAGAGAATGAAGAGTGCGCCGGAACGCAGAGTACCTTTTTCTTTGTAGATTTTTACAAGCGTTTCCTCCATTTTATTGTTGCAGGAAATCTTTTCCAGATCCACTTTTCCATTTCTTCCGAAAACGAAAAATACTCCATCCTGACTTCCGGGAGTTATCCCGCCCCATGCCGGGATCTTGTAGCCCTGATCCTGAAAGAATGTCATATTGGAAGAGGGGAGAAATTCCTGTAAATCGGGATTGAGGATCCAGGAATAACAGCCGTAAAGTTTGGGAACGAACCCCAGAAACTTTTTGAAAAAGGCATTTGCCTTTGTAAAAGAGGCAATGACCTCTTCTTTATCCATTCTTTCCCCGCCGGGAATATGTACGGAGGGAACGATCTCCCACGGGGAACATAAAGGCTGCCATTCTTGCAGAGAGAGGCGGATATATTGATCCGGATGGGAAGAGCCGTCCGGCAGAATGGGACAGCCTGTAACAAAACCATCTTCCTCTTTGCAGATGACTTTTTTACAATTTTCCGTTTCCTTATACATTCTTCTGCCATCTTCCCTGACAAATGAGCCATCTTTATGAAAGGCAATGACTGTACCCTCTTTGTTGACATAAATACAGGGAAGCCATTGGATATAAGTATGCAGTAGAAATTCAAATCTTCCGATCCGGAAGAGCGTTTTTTTGCTGTAATGTCTGATCCAGAGAGTTTGTGTGAGGGTATGCCCGGGTATTCCGTTATGTGCCGCACCATAAATTTTGATTGTTCCATTGATCCATTTGCCGACGCTTTGCAGGGAAGTTTCCGGCAGGGAGAGTTCTTTACAGGCTTTTTCGATGTTGGGAAAATTACTTTCGGCAATGAGAAGATTGAATATCCCGGAATTTTCTCCGAAGATCTTTGTTGTTTCCGGAAGTTCTCCCATACGGCAGGGTTCTTCTCTTATGAAAAAGGCATAATGGAGGATATTGGCAAAAAATGAGGCAAAAGGATCTTGTTCAAGGATCTTTTCCACGTTCTGCATCCGTTGGAGGATATCTTTGTCATTATTTACAAGAGCGTGCCATTTTGTATAAAAATTTTTTTCAGCAAAAAACGGGAGTCTGCAATCACAATTTATACAGAATTCCTCCCAGTAAGCGGCAAAAAATGTATAAAAATCCTTTTGGGAAAACCCCATGTGACTGCAAAATTCTTCTGCTGTAAAGGGAAAATTTTTTTCTTTCATATCCTGTTTCCTTTCCATTCTGCTTGTATCAGGTGAAAAATATATCCGGTTTTTCATGGAAAACAAATATAATACACTACTTTCCTGTAAAAAATTTCTTCAAAAGTTTGCAAAAACCTTTTTTCTGTTGTATTTTTATAGAGTAAGAAAAATTTTTAACGGACAGAGGTGAAAAATGAATACAAGTGAAAAGATATTTGATTCTGTAAAAGAACAGTATGCGGCATTGAATGTGGATGTGGAAAAGGCATTGGCAAAACTCGATTCCATTTCTCTGGGTATTCACGCATGGCAGGGGGATGATGTGAAAGGATTTGAATCGGATTCTTTCAATCTTACCGGCGGATGTCTTGTAACCGGGAATTATCCCGGATGCGCCAGAAATGCCGATGAATTGCGTAAAGATCTGGATGTGGCATTGCGCCTCATTCCCGGAAAACATAAAGTGGGATTGCAGGGGCATCAGGTGGATAAGATGTTCCCCGGAGTGGACAGAGATGCTTTCAGTATCGAAAACTTCCGTTCCTGGCTGGATTGGGCAAAGGAAAAGAAGATCGGTCTGGATATTGCACCGGCTTTTTACGGTCATAACAAACTTGACCACAATCTTTCTCTTTCCCATCCCGATCCCGCTATCCGGGAATTCTGGATCAATCACGGGATCAATATAAGAAAAATTGCGGCGGAATTCGGTAAAGAACTCGGCTCACCCGCCATTGTCAACTTCTGGATGCCTGACGGATATAAAGATACTCCTGCCGACCGTTTCGCCCCCCGGCAGAGAATGATGGAATCTCTGGATAAATGTTTTGCTGAAAAACTCGATCCCGCTTACGAAAAGGATACGGTGGAACAGAAACTTTTTGGTATCGGTGTGGAATCCTGTACTGTAGGCTCCCATGAGTTTTTCATGCTGTATGCGGCAAAACGCAACAAGATCCTCTGCTTTGATACCGGGCACTTCCACCCCACTGAACAGGTGGGTGATAAACTTTCCTCTGTTCTTTCCATGATGGATGAGATCTTTCTGCATGTGAGCCGTGGCGTCCGCTGGGATTCCGACCATGTGATCACCATTAATGATGATCTGCTTTCCCTTGCAAGAGAGTCTGTTGCCTATGGATATCTTGACCGCATCCATTTCGGCCTGGATTACTTTGATGCAACCATCAACCGGGTCGCCGCATGGGTGATCGGGGCAAGAAACTTCCAGAAAGCTCTTCTTATTGCTCTTCTGGAACCTGCCGCCGCAAGAGATGCGGAAAACTCTTTTGATTACACAAGCCGCCTTGCTTTGCAGGAAGCAGCTAAAACTCTCCCCTGGGGTGTCGTCTGGGAAGAATATTGCAGAAGAAAGAATGTTCCTTCTGATTTTGCCTATATGAAGGAGATCAAAGAGTACGAAAAAACTGTTCTTAATGAAAGAATGTGAAGAAAAAGCATTTTTTGAACTTGTAAAAACCATTTTGAAGCATTAAATTTATAGGACACGAAACAAAATAAAATATGAGGTGAATAAAATGGAAGAACTGGAAAAAGAGATCAGAGAAAGATTGGATCTTCTCCGTGGCGCATTGCAGAATGACGGCGGGGATCTGGAATGTGTTGCTGTTGAAGGAAAAGTAGTGAAAGTGCGTCTCCGCGGTGCCTGCGGCTGCTGTCCTCATGCCATGGCTACTCTCAAAGGATATATCCAGCAGGATCTCAATGAGACCATTGATGCGGATATCGAAGTAGAGCGGGTTGAATGATTTTGGTGCAGAATTATGTTGAAAGCGGGATTTGATTATTCCTGGGCGGAGGCTTCTTTCGCCTGTATGGATGAAACGGGCAAGGTGATTTTTGATGAAAATATCGCTCTTCCGCCCAGAAATGCCTCCACTCTGCCCGATTGGATGGAAAAATGCCTTGCTTCCCATAATTTGAGCATCAATGACATCGGTGAATGGAGCGTGGGCAATGGTCCCGGCTCCTTTACCGGATTACGCCTTGCCGCTGCCTTTGTCATGGGGCGTGCCTTTGCAAAGGAAAATATAGCAAGGCGTGCTGTTCCCACAGCCGCGGCTATGGCGCATACGGCGTTCAAGGCGGAAAGTGTTTCCGGGAAGAAAGTTGCGGCACTTTTTGACGGCAGACGGGAAGAGATCCTCCTTTACGGAATGGAAGAAAAAGATGGTTCTTTTATCCCCGGAAAAGAGAATGGGGTTCTTTCTGCTTCCGATTTAAGTATGCTGAATTCTTTTGATTATTTTGTGGCTTTGGAGCGTGACCGGGAACAGATTGAATCTGTTACCAAAAATATGTTGCAGGATAGAATTGTTTATATAGACCACATCAAGGCATCCTTTCTTATCCTGAATACTCCCGGGGATTTCTCCCATCCCCTTACAGAACTTGTTTATCTGCGTCCGGCAGTATTTGTTGAGCCTGTTGTTCCCAGAAAAGTATAACAACTTTTCTTTCAGGAATTTGTGTGTTTCATTTTTCTATATTGTGCGGGCGTGATCCCGCACTCCCGCCGGAATGCTTCTATAAGATATTTTTCGTGGTGAAAAGGTGTTTTTTCCGCCAGTAAAGATAAGGGCGTATCCGGATATTTCAGAAGCAGTTCTTTTGTGAAAAGGATCTTTTTTTCCAGAAGAAGTTTTACCGGAGAGAGCTTTTTTATTTTTTTACAGGCATGGAAAAGAGTCGTTCTTTCCACCTGTAAAGTAGAGGCTATACAGTTGATGTTGAGTTCCAGATTCCGGGAATCGGAAAGTAAAAGCATAAATTCTTCCACAAGACTTGCCGCATCTTTTCTTACGGAAAGCTGTTCTGTTTTCAGAAAAGCGATCAGATCAAGGAGGAGAGAAGCAAAAACACCTTCCAGTGTATCGTTTTTCATGGCAAGAAGCCAGAAATGAAGAAATTTATCTATGACCATCTCTTTGAAAGGAATTTTCGTCCTTACGATATTTTCTTTTGAGAATCCTGCATATTCTGTAAGTTTTTCCGCATCCGGGCCTGTAATATCTATCCAGCAGAAACTCCAGGGGGAAGAGTCTTTTCCGGAATATTTCACTTTGATCCCCGGCAGCAGGCAGAACATATCCCCTCTCTGTAAAAAATAGTCCTTTCCATTGCAGGAAATATGACCTGTTCCGGAAAGTACGATGTGCAAACTTACAAAGCCGCCGTAAAAATATACTCTTCTGCTGTCCGTGATCCTGCCGGTTGTTCTGGGTTTGAAGCGGCATCCTGGAGCATAGGGAAGGGACACAAGGGAACGGGATATATCGTTTTTCATGACAGAAACCTTTTTTTTGACCTTGCTTTTAAGGTACATTTCCTGTATGGAAAAATCAAGTTCTCAACAAAAGAAAACTATATAAAATATAAAAATGTATTCAAAAATATTCTGTTTCGTTTATAATTTCAACAAAATCTTACCATTGTGCAACATTATTTCCTTTTTTTGATATTGTTATGGCATTGTCCCGGTTGTATAGTAAAAAAAAACAAGGAGAATAAAATCATGTTTGACAGCAGAAATTTTTATACTGTATTTGAAAAAGATTTCCGGACAAAAGAAGGAGATGCTTCCGTTGATGGTTTTGAAGAGATAAAATGCATTCCCCATAAAGGACTTATGCGTTTTCCGCAGGGGATTGCAGTTATTCTTCCGGAAAATCCCTGTTTTGTCAGAACGGAAGATTTGAGGGATTTCCGTATGACCCTTCACATTGCTGAAAGTATGGAAACAAGGGAGGATTTTACTTTCCATTTTTACTTCCGTTTTGATCCTTCTTCCGGCAATGGCGGTGTGCTGTGTATAGAAAATGACGGCAGAAATATGCTCTGTTCCATAGGAGTATGTGAGAAAAACCGTACAAGTTATGTTTCTGAAATGAAATGGTATCTGAAAGATGCCCGCAAATTGGAGATCCTTGTTTCCGGCAATGAACTGGATCTTTGCGGGAAAAAGTTTCAGATCCCGGAAAATGTCCCGGAAAAAGGAAGGATCGGATTCCGGCATCTCAACAGAGCCCACCGGTATGAGCCTTTGATGATCCAATACCTGAAAGTGGACTCTCCCGATCGGTGGGAAGAAAAAGTAAGTATGTGCAGTGTAAGATTTCCCCGGCATACTTTTTACACCATGAGTGATTGGGATTTCCATTTTGCGTTTTGTAAAAGTAAGAATGTCAGCAGAATCTCTTCCGTTCTTTCCGGCGGTCCTGTCTATGCAAAGAACCGTAATACATTTTATACAAAACATCCGGCAAATGAGCTTTTGGAAAAGCCTTATTTCCGCATCGTTTATCCGGACGGAAGCATGGGGGATAAACAATATATATATTACGGCAGTATCGGTTTTTGTGAAGATTGGGCTACCAGACAGCCCGCATTGCCGAAAGCGGATATCCAGTGCCCTGTAAAACAGGATTTTTATTTTCCCCCATTGCCGGAAGAGATAAAGATCCTGCTGGGCGTTGAGCATTACAACAGGGAAGATTGTCAGAATCTCCCCAAGGGCGGCTGCGAAATGCTTTTTGATCCCTGTACGGGAAAAATTCTCACATCAAGAAAAATCCAGCATGAGTCTTTCCATATCCAACTGGACTCCGGATGTGATAAAAAGATCGTGAAAATGATCCCGGAAAATATTCCCATGTATGAGGAGGCAAAGTCCTTTGCCATACACAATCACTACTTTTTTGAGGATGAAAAGTGTGTTTTTACCATAAAAGGGGATTTGCCGGAAAAGTACTGCTCTCCTGAAGAACTTTCTTTCCGCATCACTCTGGAAGATGTGTTCAGAGAAGAGATAAAACCCTCTTTTATTCTTCAGTATCTTACTGTGGAAAAAGGGGCTTTTCCCGGTGAAAAAACAATACAGGCGGAAGTGGATCTTGCCACGCTTCCGGTAGGGGTATATCATCTGAAAGTGGAAATGCTTATGGGGGATAAAGTTCTGCATTTTGTCAGGCGTGCCTTTGAAGTCATGCCGGAAAAAGAAGGGGATTTATCCGCCCCGATGAAAAGCGGACTGCCTTTCCTTCTTTCCGCCCAGACAGATTTTGAAACCGACAGTAACTCCTTTGATCCCAGAAGTGAGGAAGATGTGGATCTTTCCCACTATTTTTCCTGTTCGGGTATGCACGTTCTGCCTGCTGAAGAACGCCGGGAATGGGAACTTCTGAAATATTACAAAAGAGATCTTTTTACCTGGATTCTGGAACGATCCACGCCCACGCCGACTGTGAAAGATCATCTGGAAATATCCCGTAATTCCAAATATCTTGCCCCCGGGACATGGCGTTTCCTTGTCAATCAGCTTTCTGCCTATTCCGGAAAATATAAAGAAAAACTCCACCGTTTCCTTTTGGAAAAAGGGGAACTGGATATCCCTGAAGAGGTAAAAAATACCACAGAAACGATCTCAATAGAATTTCTGGAAAAGTTTTTGAAAAAATATGCGTATTCCTGGGCTGTCTTTATTGCAGAAGACCGGAACCGGGAAAAGAAAGAAATATTTGAAAATTATGCAGAAATGGGCATTGATCTGTCCACTATGTGCAATTACTCCTGCGCCCCCTTCTATGTGACCCATACAGGTACAGCCTTTACCGCGTTGCGTTACGGTTGGGATTTGCGGAATATGGATATTTCCGAATACAGAAGTTTTTCCCTTGCGGAAGATTATCCCTATCTGTGCGGTTATCCGCTCACCTGTACGCCTTTTGCCATGGCGAACCTGAAACTGGATGTCCCGCAGATGCGGCTCTTTCCGGAACTTTTCGGGATCTGCGGAATACCCCAGGATCATGCCACTATCTCTGGAAATCCCCCTCTTGGCGTAATGAAAACCGGAATCAGACGCAAACGCTTTTTTGATGCAAAGTACAGAACAAGTTATTATAAAGACGGGAAATTCCACTACTGGAACGATGATGGGTTCCATGTCCGCAATACCTCTATGGAAGATATGGATAATCTTCTGGAAAGCTGGAAGATCATCCGGAAAATGAAAGCGGCAAGACCGTTAAAGACCATGGCTGTTGTCGGCGGTGCGCAGTGTATTCTGAAACATCCCCCCAGAGTGGAAAAACGCCAGTATCCCCATTGGAAAAATGCACAGCTTGATCTTTTCAGTACGGCTGAAGACTTCCCCGCATGGGTTTGGAATCACAGCAGACTCAATGGCTTGCCCAATCCCTTTGCATTGAGAAGTTGTGATATAAAAAATCTGAAGCCGGAAGATCTTTCCACTCTTGTTCTGCCGCCAATGGATTGCTTTACCCCGGAAGAAATTTCTGCCATACGCGCTCTTTATGAAAATGGGGTAAATCTTCTCTGTTCGGAAAATGCCGCAGGTTTGGAGGATATTTTCGGTGTGGAAAAATGTGGGGAAACACATCATGTGAACTCTATTGAGGGGGAGGTAACTACATCTCCCTGCAATATGGTAAATTATTCCCCTCTGCCCGGAACAGATATTCTTCTTTCCGATGCAGATAACATCCCCCTTCTCACTCTGAAAAATGGAGAAAACGGAAGAGGGAAAGCTGCCTTCTTCACCTTTGCCCCCACCGCTTTTCAGAGGATCAAGGGGACAGCCTTTGAATCTTACAGCAAATGCCTTAATAAAGTCCTGCTGGATTTGAGCAGGATCCTGGATGAGGAAAATGCCCCGGTAAAACTTTCCTGCGGGCGGCTTACAGCATTCACGGATGAAAATAATATTCTTTCCCTTGTCGTTATGGAGGATGCCCATCCGGAGAAAGGGGAAAAGATCACTCCCTTGATTACCCTGAATGGCGATTACAGAAATTACCGTATTGAATCGGATGCGGATTATTCTCTTGTGTCATCGGATGAAAAACAAACACTCATCCGCCTTACTCTTGATGTGGATGAAGTACGGTATTTCCGGTTTCTGTCAAAGTAATATGGAATATAAGAGTCCGGGGAGAGAAAAGATCTCTGCCCCGGACTTCAACTTTTTTCATGCTTTTTGAGACGCTTTTTTTATTTTACAGAAGCAAGAGCTTTTTTCACTTCTTTAAGTTTTTCACATTCCGGCATCATTTCCTTATAAAATGGGTCAAGGGGGTAACAGCCGGAAAATAATCCGCTTCTGGGGGCGGTGGTGCAATCTCCAAAGGTACGGCAGATGCGTCTGGGATCAATGGAGCCTTTTTCCAATGTATCTGCACAAATATCCGGATAGGCAATGACCATTCTGCCGATCCCCACAAAGTCCGCTTTGCCATCCCGTACCATTTTCTGCCCTGCATGAGGTAAAAATTCCTGTAAACAGGTCATGCCGGAAGAGATGATGAGAAGACGGCTGCCGAAATATTCTTTGATCTTTGCCACTGCCTCCATCTGACGGGCAGCTCCCCGTATGGGCTCTTCCGGCGGGAGGTAGCCGTCGGAAACAGGAAAATAGGCGGGCCGTTGGAAATGGGGATTGTAATAGGGACTGCACGCTGTGCTTCCGATAAGGCGTACACCCAGACTTTCCGCTAATTCCAGAAAGCGGATGGTTTCTTTCAAATCATAACCAAGTCCTGTGCCGTCGCCGCCGAATGCGTAAGGATAGGCTCCCGCTTTGACTTCCCCCCGTTCCATGGGAATTCCCACTTTATCCCCGCCTTTTTCAAAGGGGATACAGTCAAAAAGGGATAACCTTACTCCAATGGGGAATCCGGGAACTTCCGTATGGATCGCTTCCACGATTTCCCGGAAAAATCTTGTACGGTTTTCAAAACTCCCTCCGTATCGGCCGCTGCGGGTATAAGCACTTAAAAATTCATGCCCCAGATAGCCGTGCGCCATTTTTACATCCACAAAATCAAACCCCGCCTCCTTTGCAAGGTGGGCGGCTTTGGCAAAATGGGCAATGATTCCGGGGATCTCTTCATCCGTTACCACATTATTTCTGTCATTATGGAATCTTTCATCTAAAAGAGGGTGACTGTATGCCGTTACCGATTCCAGACGGGCATCATTGTGAGGGTGGCTGTACCGCCCGGAATGGGTGAGCTGCAAGCCGATCATAAGATCATCGGAAGAGCCGAACCTTTCGGCATGTTTTTGCCGCATTTCCCCGCACAATTCTTTTATGGCGGGCATGGTTTCTTCCGTTATCATCAACTGCCTTGTATTGCTTTTGCCGCTTTCCATAACGGCACAGGCTTCACAGCCGAAAAGAAGTTTTGCCCCGCTTTTTGCAAAGTTCAGCCATCTTCTTCTGGTGAGGGGGGAGGGCGCACCATTGGGCAGGCAGTCCCACCCCTCCATCGGGAGGATACACCATCTGTTGCCTATCCTTTTTCCGTAACACTCAATGGGGGCGGATAAGGGGGAATCTTTGCCGGAAAGGATGGTATCATCAATGGCAAGAGGTATATTTTCCTTTTCCAAATGTTCTCTGAACTCTTCCACAGATTTGAAAGAGGCTATTTTCGGGTAATTTTTCACAGCCATATTTCCATCAACTCCTCTGTTCTTTTTTGATATGCAATAACAGGATCTCACTTTCCTGCTGTGCTTCGTATGTATGTTCCAGAAGCGCATCAAAACGGATGCTTTCATCTTTTTTGAGAATGTGTTTTTCCGTAGGCAGAGTCAGCAGTAATTGACCGGAAAGTACCCAGCAGATCTCAAAATCATCTCCATGGACGGCGGGACGGGATACTTTCCCTCCTTTGGGGGCTTTCCCATAAAGACACTCCATATTTTTATACCGTATCTTACGGAAAAAGAACTCCTCCGAAGTGTGAGTTGTCACTTTCACCGGAACGGTCATACCTGTTTCTGCCAAATTCAGGAGTTCCGTACAGCTCATCTTGAATACTCTTGCTATTTTATATAATGTATCCAGTTCCGCTTTCGTCCGGTTGCGTTCCAGTTTGGAGATCACGGGGGCGGATACTCCGCTTTTTTCCGCAAGGAAAGTAATACTCATATTATGCTTCTTCCGTAAGGAACGGATAATGGAAAAATCAAAGAGTGCCATTTTTATAGATCTCTCCTTCCCTGTATTCTTTCCAGATATTTTCAAACCACCCGTCCGGTTCAGGAAGGGGACGGCGGGGGACAAAGGAGGAGGCAACTACCCCGTTTTCCATAACTGTTTCCAATACTTTTTCCCGGAAAGAAATATTTTCATTCATAAAGTTGCCGTTTTCATCTGTGACAGCCGCCGATCCTCTGGACCCCACAGCATTTTCCACCTGGAAAAGAATACTTTTCAGATAGACAAAATGGGCAAAAACAAGATGAAAATTGATAAGGCACTGGTGGGGAATATCGCTTTTATACCCCTCATGGAAGACCTCTTCGACCATCTTTTCCGCTTCCGATACAGCAAGACGGAGTTTTTCTCTGTTCCGCAGGTGGCCGGCGTATTTTGTCATGCGTTTTTGCAGGATCATTCTGTCTTCTTTCCAGGATCGGACACCCTGCAATCTCTTTTGGATGTCTTTCAGAAGTTTTTCCGCTTCTCTTTCCGCTTCCTCCATATCGAGGGTATCATTCTGACAGCGATTCTTTATATATTCAGAAGCCCTGAATGCCCCCACCTGACCGGAATTGAGGGCACTTCCCCCGGGCCGGCATACCCCGTGAGAACCATTGACCTCTCCAATGGGGAAGAGATTGGGAATATTTTCCGATTGCCAGAATTTATCCCCCGCAAGTCCGCCGTTATTGTGTTGGGCGCATAATGCGATTTCCAGCATTTCATTTCTTAAATCTATGTTATGATCTTTGTATAATGCGATTGCCCCCGGATTCATTTTTGCAAGGCGGTCAAAGGGGGTGCCGAAACAGGCTCCGGATTTGGCAAGATAACCGTATGCTTCCCTGGATAGGAGTGTATAATCCAATCCGTAAGAAGAATTTGTGCGGAAATCCAGGAAGACTCTTCTGCCCTTTATCACTGTTTCTTCATATACTTTCATGTCGATCCAGGAAGAGCCATCCGGATATTTTTTTACATCAAATGGCCACTGATACCCTTTGAGAAAAATAAGAGAATGGATTTTGCCGGGATCTTTTTCCGACTCAAAAAGAAACTCTTTTTCATCACTTTTTCCGTCGGATGAAGTGGAAACGAACCGGGGAAGAACCTGCATATATGTTCCGGAAACATTCCAGCGGAATTTAGTAGAGGCAAGTCCGAACTGGGATTCGGGAAGATTGCGCGCCTTTGCTCCGATCTTCAATGCCGCCCCTATCGCCCCGGTATGACAGGAGGGATATACACTTGCTTCATATAATCCACCAGGCCCGCCAACGGCAAAAACAGTGTTTTCCGCAAAGACGCACTCCAATTCCCGGGTGTTCCTGTTATAAAAAACAGCCCCTCCGCAGCGGCCGTTTACTTTGATAAGTTCTGCAAGAACCCGTTTTTCCCATATTTCCATGCCTGTCTTTTTCAGTTCTTTTATCAGGGCAAGGCACATCTCTTTGGAGGTGTATGGACCGCAGCTTGTCGCCCGTCTCCTGGGGTCATGGTCGGTTTTGTAACCGATGTACTGCCCGAACTCATCACAGGGGAATGGTACTCCCAGATTTACAAGAAACTGAAAACAGCGTACAGAAAGAGCTGCTTCCGTTAGCGCCAGATCCCCGTGCATACTGCCGGTACCAAAGAAAGAGTGTGCCAGATCATGGATGCTGTCCGGTTCATGGCCGTAAATGCCTAATTTATAATAGGTTTGCTTGTCACTTCCTGTATTGATGGATGTCCCCATCTGCAAGCCTTCCGTTACAAGAAGAGTACTTTCCACTCCCAGAGTGCGAAGCCGTAAAGAAGCACATAAGCCGGAAGCGCCGGAACCGATAACGAGAGTATTTACTTTTTTCTTTATCATATTTCTTCCCCTTGATCAGAGCCGGGCAATATCCATGCCGCCGCCTACATGGATGACCTGACCTGTGGAATAGGCAAGATCCCCCCGCAGAAGCATGGCAACCGCTTTTCCTATATCTTCCGGCAGTCCCCAGCGGGGTTGGAGTGTAAGACCTTCCGCAATGAGTCTGTCATATTTTTCTTTGACCGTTTTTGTCATATCGCTGGAAATGATCCCCGGCCGGATCTCGTAAACATTTACTCCAAATTCCGCCATTTTTACAGCAAATAAACTTGTCATCATGCCGATACCCGCTTTGGAAAGACAATATTCACCTCTGCTTATGGAACTAACGGTTGCGGAAATGCTTCCAATATTTACGATTGTCCCTTTTATTCCATTTTCCGCAAAATATTTTCCGATTTTCTGGGTAAGGAAGAATGGTCCTTTCAGATTGATATTCATTACTCTGTCGAAACTCTCCTCCGTCATTTCCAGAAGATCATTGCGTACAAGGGGGGCAACTCCCGCATTGTTTACAAGAGCGTCCAGAGTGTCGAATTTTTCCAGAATACGCCTGAAAAGAGTTTCCCTGTCTCTTCCGGAAGAAATATCCGCCTGTATATATAATGCTTTTATGCCGTATTTTTCTTCCAGTTCTTTTACTCTTGTTTGTTGTTCCGCTTCTTCCGTTCTGCCGCAGAAAACAATATTCCAGTTTTCAGAGGCAAGTTTTTCCACGATCCCTGCGCCGATACCTCTGTTCCCCCCTGTGACCAAAACTGTCTTTGCCATTTTTTTTCTCCCGATAAAATTTCTTTAAGATTATTATTTTATCAAAAATATAGCATGGAAGAAAAAATATGCAAGGAAAAAACGAAAAAGTTTTCCACAGATTTTATATTGGTGCAAAGTGTGGATGAAACAGGATGAAGGTCAAAGGAAGACGGAATCCATACGCCCGTAAAGAACGGCTGGATTTTACCGGGAAAGTTTGAGAAATATTCAGGCATCCCCGAAGAAACATCCCCGAAAAAGTTGCAGCCCCTGAACTTTCCCGAAAATGAACTTTTCCATTTTCCGGAAAGCAGGGGCGTAATAAAGAAAAACGATATCTTTTCTCTTACAATTCAATCATTTTTCTGTATGCTTTTATTTCCAGAAGCATACTTTCCATCTGGCGGTTTTTCCATTCCAGATGCCATTTGTCGCAAACATATTCCATACTCGGTTCCCAGCCGATACGGGAGTCTGCAATTACATGGGGGATGGTGGAGGCAGCATTTTCCATTTCGCCTGCGGCAAGTGCTTCCAGTTTGTCCAGAAGGGAAAGCATCTCCTCCTTGCAGGAGGAAGCCTGCAATTTTGTATTGAGAAGCCACCATTCTTTAATGTTGCTTGTGGTAATGATGGAGTGTTTGATAAAGGAGCCGAGAGCAAAAAGTCTTTCCATATTTTCTTTCTGGAAAGCCATACATTCCGCTTTTTTCATGGTTTCTTCCAGAATGGCAAGCCCTTCTTCCCAGATGCGGAGCATTTCTTTCAGATCTTTAAGTTCCAACGGATAACGCAACGGCCCGGGGGACTGATTCTCATTTTCATAGGGCATATACAAGGTTTTTATGATCCTGTTGCCGAAGTGTGCCGTTTCTTCTGCCGGGAAGGGAATCTCTTTACTGCCCATGGTACGGGTGATGTTGGGCTGGAAAATAAAGGGATAGGAGGGTCCGGTACGCCAGGGGCCGTACTGATCTTCATTGGATGCCACATAATGATCCATGGCACTGCTCCATATTTCCCATACTTTTACAATATTTTCCGCGGCTTCCTTACCGAAATCCCTTCCGGCCAGTTTCAGAAGGAATCTATCAAGATCACTTTCGCCGGAAATATTGAAGATCTCTTTTTCCAGATCGTTCATCACATTGGGTGTCCAGCCGTAATGGTGGTTATCGTAGAAACTTTTCACGCCGCACTCTTTCAGATACTTTTTCAGAATAAGCATCTTTTTGATCCATCTCTGGGGAACAGGTACAAAGGGTGCTGTTCCGAAGTCCCAGGTACAGCCGGCAAGGTTGGCGGTTGCCCGGATGGGAATACCCAGGGAGGAGGCGATTTCCGCTTCAGAAGTAAAATAATAGCCCGGTTCAACTGCGGAAATTGTGTAATCCATTACCGGACAGGCAAGGGGGCCTCTGCGGTTCTGTTTGAAAATTTCATAAGTGATCTGCAATGTGATCCCTTTGGGGAATCCTTCAAGGAATTTTTTTCTTATTTCATAAGGTGCCCAGCCCCAGTTATAGGTACTGAAGATGACTTCAATATCTTTATTCACATTATGGACTGCATCACGGATCCGGGAGAGGTAAGCAGGGTAGTCATAACAGGGATACCAGCCGGGACTGGGACGGGTATCACGAATACCGTCCACCATGCTTTCACGCCATCTTTTGCCGGTGGTCGCAGGATCTTTACTGGGAAATTCCAGAGATTCCCCTACAAGGCTTATGGCTTTGGCTTTGGGATAACGTCTTGCCACTTCTCCGTAAATGGAATCGAAAAATGCCACAGCATCCGCATCATCCGGGTGTTTGAAAGAGCGTATATAGTTATACAGGACTACACCGATACCATATTTATCCGCATCGTCGATAAGGGATGCCACATCACAATGCCCCCAGGAAACTGTGTCGATCCCTTTCAGAAAGAGGTCAACCGCATTGAATCCTGCGTGGAGAATGGCATTGAACTGCCAGTCGGGAAATTTATCCACACCGGCACCGGAATGTATGCTTCTCATTCTTGTAAGATCTTCCCGCAGACATTTTTTCATGGGGAGGATGGGGGCATTCAGCAGATTCATACAGTCTTCCATGTAGACCATGGCATAAAGAAGACTGTTGTCACCGTTACCGCAGAGAAGAACCTTGTTTTTTGTGATTTCCACGGTAAAAGAACCCGCTTTTTCCGGAAGAAAAGATAATTCTCCTTTATATTCCTCTTTTTTGAGAAAACAGATACACTTTTCCCCGTTTGCCTCATCATTGAGTTTGATGATTGGGAGAGACAAACCCATACTTACAAAAAGATAATCCTGAAAATCCAGAACCGCGCGCATTGCCTTTTCAGAGGGCGTACTGCTTACTGCGATCTTCCAGGAATCATCAATAACAATATCATTTTCGCTTCCGGTAACAGAGTGATCCCGTCTGTCCGGTATATGGATTTGCCGCATTCTTTTCAGAAAGTCATAATTTTTTTCCTTAAGCATAATAACTCCTTTTTTTATATACATATTGCTTTACTCTTAAAAAACGATCCCGCCGAAACCTTTCAAATACCTGCCTTCCGGGAAATTGCCGGAGACGGGATGGTCGGAAGCCTGGGAAAGAAAATGGGTGATCCTGTAATCTCTTTTTGCATCCATTGCCGCAGAATCCACTACTTTGCGGAAAAGATCATCATCCATTGCCCCGGAACAGGAGAATGTGAAAAGGAATCCTCCCTTATCCAGTAATTTCATTGCCAGAAGATTGATATCTTTATAGGCACGGGCGGCTTTCTCTTTCTGTTTGATGCTTTCCGCAAATTTCGGCGGATCAAGGATAATGGCGTCAAATGTTTTTCCGCAATCCCGGCATTTGCGTAAAAAGGAGAATACATCGGCACATTCTGTAAGAAACTCTTCTTCTGTAAAACCATTCAATACCGCATTTTTTCTTGCCTGTTCCAATGCAGGCAGGGAGGAATCTATATTGAGAACTTTTTCAGCCCCCCCTTTAAGGGCGGCAAGACCGAATCCGCCTGTATAAGCAAAAGTATTGAGAACATTTCTGCATCCTTTCAGGCAGTTCATCACCGTTTTACGGCTCTCTTTCTGGTCAAGATAGAAGCCTGTTTTGTGACCGTTTACCGGATCCATGGCAAAACGGATACCATTTTCTGTAAACAGGATCTCCTGCGGAAGTTCCTCTCCGGCAAGATGACCTTTTCTCTGTTCAAGGAAATCTTTTTCCCTGCTTTCCACATCGCTTCTTTCATAAACTCCTGCTGCATAATCCAGCAGCAGTTCCCCGATCATATCCCGGAAATGATCCATTCCCGCAGAGGTGATCTGGATGACCGCATATTTCCCATAAATATCTGCAATGAGTCCGGGCATGGCATCGGATTCCGCATTCACCAGGCGGTAGGCTTCCGGCAGATCATTGCCGTAGATCTTTTTCCGCAGAAGAGAGGCGTCAGAAAGTTTCCTCCGGAAAAATTCCTTATTGATCTCTTCTTCCTCCTGAAATGTCCAGACCTTTACCGGAATGGAAGAGGATCTGCTGAATGCTCCTTTTGCCAGAAAAGTTTTATCATGGGCACAGATTTCAATAATTTCCCCGCTTTGCAGTCCTTCCGGCATCCTTTCAATGGCTCCGGAATAGATCCAGGGGTGTCTTTTTTCCAGGGAGCGTTCCCTGCCTTTTTTCAGATAGATCTTTTTCATATTCGTATATTCCGCAATTTTTTGATCATTGTTCCGCAGGGGCATACAGCAGAAGTGCTTTTGCATGGGGGCAGGAATCTGCAAGAGTCACTCTGTGGGGGATATTGGCCTGCATATACAGGAAATCGCCTTTTTTCATCCTGCGGATATTTTTGTCATCCATAAGGTGATAATCCAGTTCCCCTTCCAGAAGAAGGAAAAATTCTTCCGTATCGTGCATCATAAAATCCCGTTCCTCCTTTGATGGGGTGTATTCAATAACAAAAGGATTCATCTTTCTGCAGATGTGACTGTAAGCAAGGGCAAAATACCGTATGCCGAATGTGAGATTATCATCCCGGAAAATTTCCTCCCCCTCTTCCAGTGTTCCAAATGTATAGGGCGGGGATTTCTGTTCCTGCTGAAAAAGATCCGCAAGGGGGATGCCCAGAGCCTCTGTAATTTTATTCAATGCATTGAGGGAGGGGGTGAGTCGGAAATTTTCCACCTGGGAGATGAAACCCTTGCTGAAGCCGCTTCTGGTTGCAAGCTGCTCCACTGTCATTTTCTGGGCAAGCCGGGTGCTTCTGATATTTCTGGAAAGTTGAAGAAGATCCATATTTATTCCTTGAAAAGAGTTTTTTCAGAAGGGGACATCTTCATCATCATTATTTTCATTTTCTTGCCCCGGAACAGTTGATGCAGGAATTTCTTTTTCCTTTATTCCTGTACCATTTTCATTGCCGAAAGGTGTCCACTTATAAGCGGCTGTCTGCCGGTCTTTACGCAGAATTTCGATTTTGGTTCGCAACGCATCCAGTTTTGCCTGACATGCGGAAGCAAGGATAGAACCTTTTTCAAAAGAAGTGATCATTTTCTCAAGGGGAGAGGAATTGCTTTCCATTTCATGGACGATCTCTTCAAGTTTCTGCAATGCTTCTTCAAAAGAAAGTTGTTCCAATTCCTGCATAAGGGCATTGTTTTCGCTGTTTGATTTTTCTTCTGCCATTTTTCTATCCTTTATTGTGGAAATTTTCAACCTTTAATATACCATGCAATAAGGTATTTTGCAATCTTTTTTTTGCCGGATATCGGGGTAATTTCAAAAGCACTCTTATAACAGTAAAATTCTCCTCTTTTGCGGTGGTTTTCCGGGGATGAAAAATTTCTGTTTGAAAAGATGTATCATAGAGAGTATATTCTATGATGGATTTGTAAAAAATATATGGAAAGGGCAAATGATGAAGAATAATATATCTCAACGGATGGCAAGCTGGTGGCTCCGCAGGGAAATACTGGATTATCCGGATAAAAAAATAAGCGATGAGATCCGGAAACGGGCAGATGTGCTTGCAGAGGGCGGTTGCGACAGTGCTATTATGTTCGGCGCCCATTTCCGTTGGGATTATATGCCTGTATGGGAAAGATTGCATGATTACATTGCGGAAGTGGTGGAAGTATTGCATGAAAGAAATATGGTTTTCTGGGATCACCATTCCTGCGTACTTACTGCAAGACCTTCCCACGGAAAAAATGAGAGTTCAAGTCTGGCCAAAAGAGATCATGTTTTCCTTAAAGAGATAAATGAATTTGCGGAAAACTGGGAATTTATGGGGGAAAAACTCAATTCCTGGCGGATGAAAGATCTTTTTACCGGTCAGGCAGTTTTTCTTCCCCAGTACGCAGCAGATGAATTTTGTATCAATAATCCCTCTTTCCGTTCTGCCTACCGGAAATATCTGCAGAAACTTCTTGCCGAAACTTCCATTGATGCTTTGATGTGTGATGATGCCTTTTTCTATCCCGGATTCCGAGCCTGTATCTGCCCCCACTGCCTGGAAAAATTCGGGCAGGAAGTGCCTCCGCATACGGACTTGACTTTCTGGGGAAATTGGAATAATGAAGATTTCCGCAAATGGATCGCTTTCCGGTATGCTTCCGTAGGGGATTTTAATCAATTTGTGCAGGCGTCCCTGCCGGAAAACTTCCCCCTTATGAACTGCTGTTCCGGAAGTGTTTCCGCCGGATGCAATACCAACGCCCTTTCCGGTGAGGAATTTTTGAAAGGCGGCAACCGTATCATGCTGGAAATGTGCGGCAATACCCCTGCGGTTGACGGTACATACTGGAACAATCTTTCTTCCCAGCTGCATCATCTTGCTCTGGCAAAAGAAAAAAATGCTTCCTGTATCGGACTTGGTTACGGTTTTTATCCGGATACGGCTCAATTTATCTGGGCTTTCAATAAATTCCTGGGTTCTGGAACATGGATCTCCACATTGAAACACCGTCTGGGGTTGCCTGATGAGATCATCTATAAAGAATTGCCGGATGAAGGGGAGATCATCAAAAAAGCGTTCAACTTTGAAAAAAATCATCCGGAATATTTTTCCGGTACACATAAAACGGATACAGCCGTATATTTTTCACGCTCCACGCATGATTTTGCCGGAGGTTGTCAGGTGGATTATGTGCTGGATTATATGAAAACAGTGCAGAACCTTTTTGAAGAAAATAAAGATTTTGATGTGGTCACCTCCATTCCGGATGAAATGTCTTCCATCAGGGTTCTTTATCTGCCATCGGCTGCGTGTTTATCTCAAAATGAGAGAAAAGCACTGGATGGATTTTTACAGCGGGGGAACAGGATCTACGCAAGCGGCCCCTGCGGAATATATGATGAAAACGGCAATAAAAGCAATGAAAACTGGATCGCCGAAACTTTGCTTCTTCCCTTTGAACGGGAAAAATTTTTCCCGGAAGGCTCTTTTATCTTTACGGAAAGAAATACCATTTTTTGCGGAAATGAAAAAGGGCTGCGTGAAGTACGGAAAAATCTTTTCTGGAATCCGGAACGGCAGTTTTCCGCAGAAGAAAGCAGGGAAAAACACTCTCTTCTACCCCGCTTTTTCCATAGAACATTCCTTTTGGAAAACGGGAAAAAAGTCACTCATTTCCTATCTTCCAGTCTGAAATGTACCATTGATGAAGCCAACGAAAAGAAAAGAACTCTTCCTTTGGGTAATACTTTGATCAATTCTCTTCTTCTTGCCTGTCAGGAAAAGGAAGAAGTGCTGCCGGAAAGTCTGGAAATACCTATTGAAACGAGGTATGATACAGTAAAACTCATCTTCCCCCTTGCCGGGGAAAATGGTATCATTACGGAAGAAAAAATAAAAGAGGGGAAAATCGTTGTTCCCCTCTCTCCTGAAAAATGGTACTTTATTATTGCTGAATAAGGATCAGGCAGTAAGACGCTCAAAATTCCTGAAAAAGATATTTTCCAGTTCAGAATCGGTAAGGGGTTCACTTAAAACCCCTCCCAGATTCATGCCCGGCGAACAGATGGGGAAGTCACTGCCGAAAAGGATCTTTTCGCTTCCGCAGATATTTACCGCATAACGCAGCATTCCCCAGCGGAAAAGACCTGTGCCGGAAATATCAATATGGGCATTGGGATATTTTGCAATCAGTTCAAAGCGTTTTTTTGCATTTCCCACATCTTCCGGATGGGCGACAACAAGGGGGAGGGTGGGAAAGTTTTTCAGGACATCTTCAATAACTGTCAGATCGGAACAATGGATATTTACCGGCATGGAAAGATCCCGCGCTGTTTCATAGATCTGCATCATTTTGGGTGAGTTGTAAATGCCTGTTTTCAAGGCATAATCCACAAGTTCCCCGATCCAGCGGACATGATGAAGGTGGTACATATCCTCCAATTCCTTACAGGAGCCTTCCACATCTGCTTCATGTATATGGATCCCCGGAACATATTCCGGGTGTCTTTCCCGTAACGCGAGGGCTGTACGGTTGAGTCCTTTGATCTCTTCAAAAGTGGCAGGTCCCTTCCGTAAAACAGAACCGCAAACTTTGGAAAAACCGCATTTTTTCAATTCGGCAAAAAATTCCTCTTCACTTTTTGTTACTCCGAATGCGGCAATATTTATACTTTCATTCAGATCATCCGTAAAGGGGTGGATGTGAGAATCGATCATTTTTCCCTGATACATTTTTTTCTTCCTCTTACGCTTTTTCCCATGAGAAAAGTTCTTTATCCGCCAGATTTTTCGACCAGTCGATGGTAAGACGCTTACCGGCACAGGGGATGGATATCATACTTCCTGCAAGAAAATCATCTTTCTTTTCATTGACGGAAGTTTTCAATACTTCCGGAATCATTTTTTTATACGCATCCAATTTATTTATTGTCGGCATAAGGTCATGTCCGCCGCCTTCATAATAAACAGCTTTTACTTCTTTATGCAGGTCTTTCAATGCTTTTTCCAGTTGGACTGCATGAAGGAAGTGCGGCACACTTCCATCATTCGTCCCCGCTTCCAGATAGACCGGACACTGGATCAAACATGCGTGTTCCACCACATTGCGTACACTTTTCTCCGCTTCCGAAAAATCCCGTTCTGCAAAGTTGTAAAGGGTTTCCCCTTCCTCCGGTATATGGGTCAGCGGACAGGAGGCATAGACAAATGCAAAGGTGGACGGAGCAAAAATACTGCTTAAAAGAACGATATGCCCGCCCTGACTGCCACCGTAGGCAAAAATCCTTTTTCTATTGAGAAATGGATAGATCTCCAGAACTTTCCGCAAAGAATTGATACAATCAAAGGTTTGCAGAAAACTTAAATCGTAAGGCTGATTCCATCCGCCGCCTTTCACCGGATCAAAGGCATAGCCGCTCATACGGTATTCCGGCGCAACACATACAAGATCAAATTCATCACAAGAGTATTTCATCTTGTCAAAGTGCTGGCTTCTGTTACAGCCCCATCCGTGACAGAACATCATAAGGCCCGTATTTTCCGTAAATACATCCGGAATATACACGGTTGCTGTGATATTCTGCCCCTGACCGTATCTGTTGACAGAAAGAAAATTTATATCCATTTCTTTCATGGAAAGCCCTCAATTTTTTCTGCGGGTGAATGCCACCTGCCCGATAAGGGGAGTTGTATCATTGATTGCCAGAAGATCTTTATGATGTTCGGCTACTTTGTGGAATGCTTCAATAAATTTATCCAGAATAGGGGTATCGCAATGTTTGAACCAGATGTCATTGATAACTTTATCATTGATCGTTGCGGTTACAGGAAGTTCCCCTGTAAGTTTGGCAAGATCCACATCCGGCGGCAGGAATCTGGTTGCCGTTGCTCTTCCCTCGCCGAAAATATCAAAGGATGTGAAAAGAGAGGATTTATTCAGGGGGAGGGCGGCTCCGGGGATCACATAGGTATCGCACTCCTGGGCGACCGCATCGGAGAAAGTCTTGTTGGAAACTCCGGAAAAGGCTTCTGCATCATACATAAAGTGACTGGCGTACCACCCTGCTTTATCGCTGCCCGCTTCGGAGGGGTAGACCATCCGCAAACCGGGAATATCCTTTACCCCGTTCCAGAAATATTTCATGGCTTTGTCGATTTCCGCTATTTCCGCTTCATATTTGGTCAACTGGACCAGCCCCACTGCCGCAGACATCTGGTGCATACGGTTTTTCACGCCGCCCACCGGGAGATTGAATGTATCGGCAAACTCCTCTTTTTTGTAGCAGGCGGGGATTCTGTCATAATGTCCGAACCGGACGGCTTTGCGGAAGATCTCCTCATCATCGGTAAGAAGCATACCACCTTCACCGATGGCAAAGGATTTGCCGGACATGAGGGACATGGCGGCAACATCGCCGATAGTACCCAGCATTTTTCCTTTATAGTGTCCGCCCTGTGCGTGGGAAACATCTTCTATAACTTTGAGATTATGTTTCTTTGCTATGGGCATGATTTTATCCATGTCGCTGGGATAGGATTTATAATGGACTACCACAATGGCTTTTGTACGGGGGGTGATACGTGCTTCGAGACTTGCCGGATCCATCTGCAAAGTAATGGGATCCACATCACAGAAAACCACACTTCCGCCGAGATGAATGACGCCCAGACAACTTGCCCAGTAGGTGAGGGCGGGGGCAATGACTTCATCCCCCGGGCCGATGCCCATGCCATAGAATCCGGCAATAAGGGCATTGGTTCCGGTATTGTGGGCAAGGGCATATTTTCTGTTGTGCCATTTTGCAAATTCATCTTCAAATTTCCGGGAAATATCGCTTCCGGACATATTGCCGTCTTCCAGAACTTGAAGAACATCTTTTCTCATCTGATCATTGACGATGGGCCAATGAATGAGTTTATCCGGACATTTGTCGATAACGGGGGTACCGCCGAGAATAGCTAATTTACTGCTCATTTTTTACTGCCTTATTTTAATTTTCCGGGACAAGGTGGAGTGCATTTTCTGCATAGAGTTTTTTCAGGATCTCTTCCGGAAGATCCAGAGAGTTCAAAAGTTCCTGATGGGAATTGTCAAAGCAATCTCTGGCATAAAGGAATCTGTCCTGAAATTCTGTAAGAAGTTCTTTTGTGAATTTTTTATCTCTGGAAAGAGCCATTCTTCCGGAACCTGCGGAAATATCGCAATACAAATTGGGATACTTTCTCAAAAGCCGGACAACTTCCCCGCCGGGAACGATTTTATCCTTTTCAATATTGGGATAGGAATTGGTTTTCCAGAGTTCATCATTGGATATATGGATCCAGAATCCCGGAGCGTGACCGAGAAAAATGGTATCGGGACACTCCTGCAATACTCTTTCCAGAGTATGGATCGAGCCTCCGTACCACTCTGTCCACGGGTCTTTATATGTTGTCTGCCTGTCATAATCAAAGTGCATGACTACCGGCATACCAAGTTCCCCGGCCGTATGGAAAAGCCGTATGCAGTCCGGGGAATCATACATGGTACGGATCTTTACTTCCCCGCAGATCTTTGCACCGTAGATCTTATTTGCCGCAATGAGCATTCTGCAAGCCTCTCTGTCACGGGGATCGGGAGAGTACCCCAGAATAAATCTTTCCGGAGCACGTTCTTTATAGGAAAGACATCTGGTGAAGGGGACGGGGCCGTCACTCATGCCGAGTACTGCTCCGCCCATGACTTCATTATAGATCACATTGTGTTCGTTACGGGGGCAGATGTGGGAAAGAAGCCAGCAGCGTTCAATATTATTTTTATCCATATTTTCCAGCATACGGGTAAAATCATGCCCCAGCCAGTCCGGGTGATTGTGTGCATCAATGATCCTCATTACAAGATCCTTTCAAGATTTTCTGTTATTTCAAGAGTTTCCCCGGCTTTCATGGAAAACTCCATATTGTTCAAATTTGCAAGAATGAATTTTCCGCCGTTGCGGGAATGGATTTTTGCATAAACGATCCTGCCGTCAACGATTTTTGAGGATACCTCAAAGCCGCCATTGGCAAGAAAATTGGAAAATTCCCCTGTGAAATCCTGCGGTACAGCCGGGAAAAGCTGCAGAACTCCAAATTGACTTTGCAGAAGAAGTTCGGAAGCAAGGAATACAAGAGCAGAATTGCCTTCAATGACCGCCGGAGCAAGTCTTTTGGCATCCGGGTTTTCCGTTACGCAGGAAACATGGGAGATGTTGGGATCATTCTTATCCAGTCTGCCGCCGTCAGGATTGATCTGATTGCGGTACATCCTCTCTTCATTGCGTTTTTCATTTTCTTCACTTTCCTTTACCGGCCCGATAAGAATGGGATCGTGGGAAAAGAGTCCGTTTTCCTTTGCAAAAAGTTCCAGGAATCTGTGAACCCCTTTCCATCCTTTTTCCCGGTTGCCGGAACGCAGATTGGCGGCTGTGGTAATGAAAACACTCCAATCATGGTTCATGTGGAAATTGTCATCAAAGTCGGCAAAGGTGCGTTCCACCGCTTCCTCCTCAATAAATTTCAAAGTCTTTTTCGCCGCATCAATATCATTTTCAATAGCGGCGGGGAAGAAGGGATAAAGGGTATGGCCTCCGTAGAAGAAATGATTCAGCGGCAGATCTGTTCCGCCCCAGTATGCTCCGTCAGGGCGTCTGGGCATATCCGGATAGTTTGCCAGTATTTCTTCCCATTGCAAGAGATATTTTTTATCTCTTTTAAGGAGTTTGGCTGCTTCGATGGTGGTTTCAAGACACAGTTTGAACAAGGCAACAGTGGAAAGTTCATCTCTTGTCAAAGTAAAAATTTCCGGAGGAACGCTCCAATCCAGATGGTATTTTCCATCTTGCCCCTTGTGCATGATGTGGGTGTAAAAAAAGACAAACTCACGCAGGAGAGGATAAAGTTTTTCTTTGAGAAGCGTCACATCCTGTGAGTATTTCCACGCATAACAAAGCACCATTCCTGTATAGGCACTGCCGCAGAGGGAATAACGGTAAGACTTTGTGGGCGTTTCTTTTCCCAGCTGATTGGTGGAAAGAGGTATATAAATACCGTTGCAACCAAAGGTTTTCCGGGTATTTTTTTTCAAAAGTTTTGCTGCCGCAAGATAAGTATCGGCAAAGGCGTGAATAAGTTCCACATGATTTGCCGGAATACTTCCCAATGCGGAGATCTGAACATTCTGGTCATGGGCATACCCCTGACAACCCACTCCCGGTACTCTTTCCGTAAGAGGGCCATACGCCATCCCGTTCAAACCGGGCATGGGGGCTTTGCCGAAAACACAGGCAAGTTCATACAAACTGAATGTATAATATTTCTGTAATTCTTTATATTTTCCGAAGTCCGCATATCCTCCATTGTTCCAGTAGGAGTGCCACCATTTTTTGTGTCCTTCTTCCAGAAGTTCAAAGGAGGCAGCATGGGCTTCTTCCAGTTCTTTTATTGCTTCTTCATAAGATTTTTCAGCATTTTTACTGGTTTTTACCGTAATATACAGATCGGTATTGCCGGTTTGTTCCAGTACGCCGCAACGGTCGTTTGCAGAAGAATAAGTAAATTTCTGTGCTTCACGGGGGCAGAAAAGCGCGGCGACAGTATAATAAGTTTTATTGTCCGGCAGAACTTGGGTAAAGGCAAGCATATTTTCCTTTTCCGTATGCCAGACGGGGGCTTTCAAACGGTCATCAGAGGGACGGACGATTTCCAGGATATGAGGGAGAACGCCATTAGCCGATGTGCCGGAAAGGTGCATGGCAATAACTTCCTTACCTCTGGGAATAAACATTCTCACTCTCAAATGCAGATTGTGGGAATCCATCTCTTCTTCAAGGATGGCATTATAAAGATCGAGTTTTCTTTTTGTCACCGGTACGGGCGGCGCACTCCAACCGATTCCATACCAGGAACTCAACCGCACAACGGCACAACTTAAAGTATCTCTGTGCCGTTTGCGCTTAAGAGGGGCATTTTCCAGTTCATTGAGGAAGTAGGTGTTTTTGGGATTCATATTTTCAATGCGGCGGAGAAATTCCTCATGGGGAATGATCTTTTTGAGCAGATCCTCTTCCTGTGTGGGGTCGAAAACATCCACTTTATTGATGACATACTCCAAATGCCCCGGAGCGTAGGCAACCGCTGCAAGATCGCCGTTTCCCAGAAGCAGACCATCTCTCCAATCTCTGCCGCCTTTGACTTCTGTCCAGACCTGTTCTTTTATCAGTGTCCTGATACTGCTTTCCATGACACACTTCCTCTCTGAACTTGCTTTTTATTTTGTAATGAGCTTTGCGGAAAAGTCCATATATTCCACACTTCCGCCGGCTTGCAGACCGAAAACGATCCTGATTTCTTTGATTTTATCAGAACCGATCACAAATTTCTGGCTTATTTCGCTCCAGTCTTCGCCAACTTTA
>JAGBXB010000069.1 GCA_017629515.1 Lentisphaeria bacterium
CTCTCTTGTGAAGTCGCTCATTTCATTCGCTTGTGAAGTTTTCTCCCTTCGGGAGTATTGATAGTGTTTCCTTTTTTACTGCGCTTCGCTTACACGGCGGCATTGCCGCCTTGATAACAGCGAACAAAACTGTCCGGCAATGCTGTGACGAACAAATCTTCTTTTTTGGCCGCGGAGTAATGAAATGTAGCCGGGATATCTTCCCTGATTCCCAAGAAGCCTTTGCTTGCTTGTCCAGCCATAATGCGGTTATTTTCGTGTATGAAAAGATGTGGTGCCTTTGTGTTAAGCATCTCATTCTTTACAGGAAAACTATTTCTTTTTTATATTTTTTTTCTCCGTAACTTTTACCGAAGCAGTAAGCTGCTGCCTGTATTGTCCCGGATAACAGGAACATCTTTTACGGAACATACGGGAAAAAACTGATACATCAGAATAACCGCATGCAAAAGCAATTTCTTTGATGCTCTGATGGGTATTTTTCAAAAGGTCAACAGCAAGATCCATTCTGGCATTTGTAAGATATTCTCCTGGAGAGAATCCCATATATTTCTTGAATTTTTTACGGAAAAAATCATAAGAAACACCATATTGTCTGGCAAGAAGATGGATATTATGTTTCTTATCCGGTTCGTTACGCAATAATGAAGCAACTGCAAGAATATTTGCCGTCAACCCGGAACCATCCTTTGAAGCATTTACTTCATCATAAAGTAATGCCATCACTTCCTCCATAAGCAAAGTGATACGGTGATTTTTTCCCTCTTCCGGAAGTGTCTTGGTGATTTCAATAATATTTTTTACAAGCTGAAAAAACGGTAATTCATTCACAATGGAGATACCGAGAATATTGAGTTTCGATAAAGCATCTGCGATCCTGTCTGCCCGTTTTCCGCTCATATCCAGCCATAAAGTTTCTCTTGTCCATTTTGCATCTGAAAGAAAACGGTAGGAGTGCCCCGGAAGAGCCCAGAATAAAAATGGGCCCTGTATGGAATACTCTTTTCCATCCAATTCCACACTCATACACCCCTTTTTCAAGAAGCATAAACTGAAAAAAAGCGGCTTTACCGGCGGGGAAACATGACTGCCCCAGATCTTGTGAGAAGAATGTTCTATTTGCAGATCATCAAAATAACTCACGAGAGAACTCCTTTTCCATTCCCGTTTTTTTTGTCGTAAATATACAATAAAAATCCTCTTTTTGCAAGAGGATTTTTATTTATTCTTTATTCCAGAGGAATGATTGCCATATCCGAGAGAACCACTTTGCTTTTATCCGGAAAGTGGAAAAGATTGACAATAAAGGTCATATATTTTGCTTTGGAATCAAGGGAAATCGTATTCATTATGGTATAGGATTTCCCGCTTTGCGGGTAGATTTTGGGGGTATCCAGGAAACCACCGGCAGGCTTATTATAGCCGGTTCTGCCCTGTAAACGCAAATTCATCCATGTTTTTTGTGTGGGAACAACCGTTTTGGGAACAGTGATCCGTACTCTTGCAAGATATTTACCCTCTTTTACCGGAATCTTCAAAATCCATTCGCCATTTAATACAGGCAATGTAACGGATTGTTTTCCTTTTGCTTTTTCCCTGACGCCGTCAAAAGCAAGAAGAAGATTATTTTCCTGCTCCGATTTCACGATCGTATTAGCGATCTGTCTGATCGTTATGGGAAGCTGTTTATTGCGTACGATCTTTTTGATCTCTTCCCGGACAAAAGGATTCGATACATACTGTGCCGTAATGGAAAGAGCCTTTTCCGAGGGGGAAAACTCTATTTTTCCATGGAGTTTTTTCAAGCCCCACCACCAGGCAAGAGCCGGATCGTTGAGCATTTGCTTTTCAAGGCTGTTTCTTTTTGCCATTGCTTTTTCTGCCGCAGGAAGGTTCTGCAATACCTGTAAAGCGTGAGCTGCATCTTTTACCGTTCCTGCTTCTGTCAGGATCTCTGAAAAGTTTGCGATCGCTCCGCTTTCGATATATTCAAAAGCCTGCATCATATAGGCTGCTCTTTTCTTCTGGAAAGGGGTTCCGGATTTTTCTGCTTCTTTCACCACATTTTCCATTTGAGTACGCAAATATGCCAAATCCCCTTTTTCCAAGCCGTTCATATAGGGACCGAAGGGCGTCATTGTATGATAATGGGCGTCTTTACTTTCTGCAAATGCTGTTTTGGAGGCTTTTTCCACCCAGAATTTTTCCCAGAAATCATAATATTTTTTCAAATATACCGCCGCCTCTTTTCCCACACAGGCACTGTACCAGTTTTGCAACAGTTTATCCACATCTTCCCGGGGATTTTCTGCCAGTTTCAGATACAGAAATCTTTTCGGTCCGTCGCCGAGACTTTCTGCTCCCTCCACAAACATTCCACGGAAATTATGGTCTGCCATCAGGCGGAAGATCTTCCCCTGCTGCTGAAAACTGATCCGCGGAAATGTGAAGTAAGAATCGCCGAAGCCGTATTCCCAGATGCCGAGACTTGCGCCGGTTTTATACCATTCACCGATCCAGGAAACAAGTTTTTTATAAATATCCGGATATTGCGTCGTGCCGATATCAAAACAGAGGAAAACCGTGATCCGGGGGTGCAATTTGAAATCCGGGGCGATATGGGTTTCCCGGTATGCCAGTGTGCCGAAGAATATATGGGGATACTTTTTATTTATCCTTTCTGCAACTTTGTTACACCAGTAAAAATAACTGCGGGAATGATCTTTGTAGCGGAATTCCGGCCCGAACATTCTTGTATATTTTCTGTCCCCGCTTCTTTTATTGAAAGAAGCACACTTTTCACAGAGGCAATACCCTCTGTTATCGTTTGGGGAAAGGGAAACAGACCTTGTGTCCGGGTATTTCTTCAAATAATTTTCAATATTTTTTACCGCTTCATCAATGCTTTCTTCCGACGTGTGACAGGGTTGAAAATCGCTTTGGTAGGTAGGCGCAAATTTTTTGTGTTCCTTTGCCATATCCAGCCGTTTTCCGTTCAAAAAGGGGAAAACATTTTCATGCGGCCATTTGTTTTCTGCTGCATACTGTTTGATGGGCAGGATATAACGGGGCACCTGGTGCTGACAATCGATCATCCATTTCAATCCCAGAGGTTCAAGGTAAGAGCGTACACCATTGGAAAGAGAACGCTCCAAATAGAAAAATGGTTTATATTCCAATGTTTTTTCCGGTATTGTAATATTTTTTGTATCCGGCTGAAAATGTAAACCATTTGCCGTAGGCCAAACATAAACGATTCCGGCATATTTTTCAAGGATGAAAGCCAGAATGCGAGTGAGCCCATCTTTGCTTCCGCTTACTTTCATAAGATTTTTTGCCGGAAATGTTGCCTCTGCTTCAATCTGACTGTTGCCGGGCCGTTTGTCTTCTACGATGAGAATACAGTTTTTTTCCTTACCTTTCTGTATGGAATTTTTAACAGCAAGGCGGACATTGGTGGCAAGGAAAATATTTTCCGTAAATGCTTTGACTGCTTTTGCCGTTTCCGGTGAAAAAGTTTTTTGCGTTACAATATATGCTTCCGCTTTTCCATTTCTGACAATGTCAAATCCGGCGACGGAAAAAGTCAGCAATGAAAAAAGAAGTACCCAAAGCGTTGTTTTCATTCTTCATCCAACTCCTCGGAAGTTTCAACGGCGGAAAAATCTTTGCAACGGGCTTTTTCTTCTGCAGTGAAACGGGGTTTGAGAATAATTGTGGCTTCTTTGACACCGGCAGAGGGGGTGTATATACCGGAAATGGTGGTATATTTTTCTGCTGTCAGAGCGTGCCACTGCATGACTTTATAGGCTTTTTTTCCTGTTTCTTTGATCACAAAACGCACGGCGGTAGCGGGATTTGTAGAGGCACTGTCCATTTTGAAAGTTGCCCGGAGCAGATAATTTTTACCGGGAGTTACATTGATTTTTGCACTGCGTCCGTTTTTGGTCACAGGATAAAAGGAACGGAATTTTTCCGGGATGAGGTTGTTATCCTTTTTCTCCTCTTTTTTTACGGGGACAGAAGTTTTTGCCGGTTGCTTTGCTTCTTTTTTTGTTTCGGAAGCACCAAAGAGAGTAGTTGTGAAAATTGCCGATACGGTAAGAATAGTGAAGATTTTTTTCATAATACTTTGCCTTTCATTTTTTGTTTATATAGTTTTCAGTTGTTTCAATAAGGGTAGGTGGGTCTGGGTGCGCGTACACCAATGGAGGGGTCATCTATGCCGGTATTGTTCGTATTCCAGGGACAATAGGCACTGTTGCCGCGGATGATCCAACGCTGTTTTTCGGTTGCCGCATGTCCGTCACTGTAAAGAACATTCATCATTCTGCGATGGCGGAACGCCAGAACCTGTGATTCCGAAGAAATGGTGGCACTTCCCACCATGCGATTTTCATATTTTGTACTGGTGGTTGTCCAATTCACCTCCGTAGCGTTCCAGCCTTCTCCGAATACGAGAGTTTTGCTGGGATTTTTAATTGCGCCATATTTTATCGGACTGCGTTTGGGACCGGCTGCATTATTAATTGCTGTGGAATAATCCTGCCACCCGAACAATGCGCCATTATACCCGTAACTGATATAGGCTGCCGAACGGGTCGCTGCATCTACCGGGACCCATTCTTTCTGTACCGGACAACGGAAAATGCTTGACGGAGTAAATTTTTGCCAGCAGTCTTTCATGGAATTGCCCGTTCCCCAGATGGGGGCTCCCACAAGAGCAGCCCAGATATAATCCCCGCTGCCCATACTGTAAGCGGGATAGCAGTTGAATGAATCTGCGTAAAAAGCAAAACCCAGTCCGATCTGCTTTACATTGTTGACGCATTTGATGTTTGTGGCAATTTTCCTTGCATTGTTCAAGGCAGGCAACAGCATCCCTGCAAGAATGGCGATGATGGCGATAACCACAAGTAATTCAATGAGAGTAAAGTTCCTTTGCTTCATTTTTCCTCCTTTTTTATTTAATAGTTGAAATATTTTTTATATCCGTCCACTGCAAGAGTATTACCGGTTTTTGCATGGGCTTCCAACAGGATTTTTTCTATTTTCCGGAATGGTACGATCCGCTCATTCAGGTAATTTTCCACAACTTTTTCCGGAAAAAATCTGTCAAAATGTTTATGAAAATCTTTTTTCAGAAGTTCAAATTTTTCCATATAACGAAGCATTTTTACAACATAAAACGCCATTTTGCAGTCATCATACGCTTCCATTTGTTCCAATGCGGCAGATAATTCCAATGCCCGGAGCATTTTTTCATAGGCATCTTTCCGCAAGGAACTCATATTCTGCAATAGGGTTTTGCTTTCCGTCAACTCTCTTTTAAAAGACATTTTTTCCAGAACTTCCTCTGCTTTTTCCGGATCTCTGCCGGAAAAAAGCAGGCCCGTTCTTACGGCACTGTCCAACGCTCCTTCAACAGGATCGCATTGGGGGGCAAGTGTGGTATAACGGCTCCAACCGCAGGCGATAAGTCCCTGTAAGGGAATAACAGCAGCATTCGTCATATACTTTTCAATAATCTTTTCCCTTGCAGGAATATCCGGGAGATCCGAAGAGTTCCCGTCCGCTCCCTTGAAACAGGGCGCACCCCAAACCGGACAGGAAAGGGAAGCAAAACGCCGGAAACGTTTTTCAAGATCATTTCCGCCCCAAAGGACAAAATCAAAATTTCCTTTGATTTCCAAAAGTTTCTCATCCGGAAGTTTTTCTGCCATGTCCGCCCACAAGAGAGGCCGTACGCCTTTCCTTTTGAGAAAATCTGCCGGAAAACTCATTTGTTCCAGATAGAGATCCAGCGGGGCTTTGTTTTCTTTTGCCGTACGCCCCATTGCCAGAGTTGCAACTTCATCGCCCCCCATGTGAAAATAACGGACATCGGGAAGAAGAGCAAGAACCTGCCCATACATATCACAAATGATTTCTTTGCTTTCTGCAGTTACAGTCATATCCGAATTCATCCATTCCAACTCTCTTAAATGCCGGTATTTCCCATGCTTTAAAAGATTTTCCATGTGTCCGCAGGACTGTACCAGAGGAATGATCTCCATACGGCAGTTTGCCGCTTTTTCTGCAAAAGCATTTATTTCTTCTTTACTGTACGCATAAGGACTTCTTAAAAGCGGTTCCTGCCAGGGGAACATATCTTCCCACTCCACAAGCACCGCATTATAAGAGCTTGCCGCATACAGCTCAAGAAGTTGAAGCAGTCGTTCCATTTTTGGCGGCATCCCCTTCAGATCAATATGGATGGCGCGTACTGGAACAGACAGTTTTTTATCTTTTGCAGTTCTCATTTTCACCTTTTTTCAGATATATTTATCCGCAAGATCCAAATATATCGCCCAATCCTCACATGTTATATCGTGATCCCCTTTGCGGATATGGTAGGAAATTTCATTTCCGGTATTCTGCCCCAATGGCGGCATATTTTTTCCGTCAAGTGCCGAAGTATCACATTGATACAATTTATAAACTTCTCCTGCTGCAACTGTGGCAAGATATTCGCCCCTGGGGTCGGAATGACGGTCATTTTCCGCACTGGAAACATGAAGGATCCGGGGGGCGGCCAATGCCAGAAGGAAATGCTGGTCAAAGGGAAGTGCTTCTTCATTGTTTCTGTATTTCTGGAAATTTTTGCAGAACCAGTAACTGCGCCAGAAAAGCAGATAATCTATGGTTTCTCCGTAGATCCTGCGGGATAAGGACGCCCCGCCGCAACCGGATTGATTGGAAATGACCATGGCAAATCTTTTATCGTATGCCGCCGCCCATAAAGCAGTTTTGCCCAGCCGGGAGTGGCCCGTAAGGATAACTTTCTGCGCATCCACTTTTTCTTCATTTTCCAGACAATCCAATGCTCTGGATAGTCCCCATGCCCATGCGCCGATGGCTCCGAAATCGTGCATTTCCCCTTGCAGATCTTTTTGCGGAATGAATAATTTATAAATACTTTCCGGAAAAGCCTCCGGAGAATCATAGAAAATTTCACTGATGCAAACACTTGCCGCAGCATATCCCCTTTGGATGATATTGCGGAAATTCCAGAATTCTTCCTGAACACCCCTTGTACTTTCATCCGGGCAGGACGTGGCAAACATTTCATGGGTATCCCAGTTTACCACCGGTTCTCCGGTGATTGCCACATCTTTTTCCGGTGTTGCCGCATGATTGCCCCTGCCGTTCAATCCCAGAAAAACAGGAACTTTTCCCTGAACATTTTTGGGCAGATAGAGCAGAAGATCAAAGGATTTTTCCATTCCATTATTCATGGCGCAAATAATGCGTATTTCTTTGCGTATGGCTGTATTTTCCAAAGCATCTTCTTTACAGGAAAGAAGTTGGAATTTCAGTATATCCGGGCGTGGCGGCATCCAGCCGAACATCTCTTTTTGAAGAAGAGAAAGAATTTTCTTCCGTTGTTTTTCCCATTCTATGGGGGAAGTTATTTTACATTCAGCGGAAGAACTTTCAAGGGGGGAGGGCAGTTTATAGGAGGGCACTTTGCTTTCATCAAAGTTATAGATCCCCTGATAGGGCCTGTCTGCGAGCAATACTACTTTGTTATTCATTATAAAATTTCCTTATGGAGATATTGTTGTAAATATTGTATTTTTTCCGTTATGATATCCTTGTTGAACATATATGCTCCCGCCTCCGCATGATAGCCCTGCCGGGGGTCATTACTGACATAAGGAAGCATTTTATTCAGAATGGCGATCTCTCCTGTGAGAATATGGTTGAATTCATAAATTTTTTCATCACTCCATTCTTTACGCAGTGCATACACTCTGTAAGAATTTTCTGCTGCATTCCAACAGCATCCGCAGAGAATGGCATTGCCCAGTTCTTCTGCGCCATGGGGGGAGGAACAGTTTTTCAAGGCTTCTTCCATAAGCATCGTTCCCGCATCCCAGAGTGCGCCGCATTTCCCATAGCCGCGGATGATCTCTGCAAGGGAAAATTCATGGTCATGCATCACCAGTGCCGGGGAAAGATCATCCCCCCTTTCCGGAAAATGCTGATAGGAGGAACCGGCAAAAGTTCCTTCAAGTGCTTCCGGTTTGAAAAGGTTTTTGCAGGAGGGGGAACAGGAGGTGATCCCGTAATAGAGAGGCCCGATACTGAATGGCAGATAACGCATGGCTTCATAAAATATTTTCCAGGAGGATAAAAGTTTTTCTGCATCACAGCCGGGAAAATATTCTTTTGCAAAATCTTTCAGGGCTTCCTCTTCTCCTTTATCTTCCGTGCAATGTTGCCGGAAATGGTGGAAAGACGCTGTGTTTGCGCTGAAAAAATTACCGAAATTCCAACAGCCCATATAGCCGGTTTCCGGATGTTCGGAATGCCATTTTGCTTTCCGGTATATACTTATTATATTAGGGATGGCTACGATACTGCCAAGTTCATGAGTCGTTCCCAGTTGCAGTTTGCTCATCATCTTCATATTTCTTTTTTTGCAGATATCATAGACTTGCAGAAATTCTTCCGACGGCCCCGGATACATAAGAGAGTATTCCGGGATTTTATGAGCGTTTCTTTCCGGAAGATCCATTTTGCCGCCCCGCTCGAAATCTGCCATAAGAATACAATCCTGCGGCAACAGATCAATAAGTTTTCCGCAAGGGGCATCCAGCCACATGGACCAACTCCAATTCCAGGCAATGATCTTTATATCAGAAGATTTACTGCGGATGCCGTCACGGAAAAGTGTGATCAGATCTGCCGCAACTTCCCAGGGTTCTCTTTTACTGCACGAGGGACATGTGATTTTTTTATAACAGGCATCCGGATCATATTTTTTTCTGCGCTGGTAACAGTGACCAGGAAATTCCGTTGCTGTAATAAGAATGACCCCGCCAAGATCAGGAAAATGAGAAGCAAGAGAGGAAGCACTTTCAAAAACATGTTTCCTGACTTTTTCAGAAGAGGGACACAAACTGATCGTTTTAAATCTGTGTCTCTCCCCGTCAGGAGAAATTTCTGTGGAATATTCCTCTTCACCGGCACAATCAGGATTTTTTGACCAGAAGGCAGTATTGGAAGCAGATACACTTCGCAAAACCTGACCATACAAATATACTTTCAATCCATATTTCGCACATCGGGCAATAAGGGCGGACAGGCGTTGCTGCTGTTCCCGGATATGAGGAGCCAGTTCCGGAAAAAGACCGGGAACAAGATGGGCAAAGCAGGCATGGACCCAGATGCCGTTAAAGTTGTTGTCCCGTATTTCTTTACATACTTTTTCACTGTAAAAATCCAAAGCGGTATAAGTTTCGTCGGTCAAATCATCTGGAAACTCTGCTGCTGTTCCGCTGAATGGACTGTATGGTGTCCGCCAAATCGCCGGTATCATAATAATTTTCTCCTTTTTTCAACATTACTATACTATATTATCCGGAATGAAACAATGGTGTTTTTGGCCATTTGTTGGCATATTTGGAACAGTTGGAGTGATAAAACAGAGTCGTCTTGCGGATATGGAAACAACAGACACTTGTTTGCCGGAATTTCTGTCTGAAATGCAGGAAATGGGAATGAGGGATATTACTGTAAACTCATGTCCATACAGAAATTTGCAAAAGTCATAATTCGGATATTGTTTTTTTTACGATAAATTCAGTGTGATTCTTTTAAATTATTCTGCTTGATTTTTTTTATAGGCAAACTATATTATTTCATATTTTTCCCATGTGAATACTCTTATTACTTCCGGAAAGGAATTTTCCCATGCAATCACTCCTCTCACCCGTTGTTCAAATCGCCCGCAGGAAACCGCATGATGCCGGTGCTCCTGTAATCAATGGCGCAAATGTTTTTGCTATGACTCCGGGGAGGATCGCCCATCATTTTCTTGCCGTCCGTGGGGCACGCCCTCTTTCTTTTTCTCTTTCCGGATCTCTGCCGGAGGGGATCTTTTTTGACACCGGAAAGGGGTGTTTCAGCGGAAAAACTTTTGAATGCGGTTCTTTTCCTCTGCTGATAACTGTCCGTAATGCCGAAGGGGAGGCAAAGCGTGAGTTTACTCTTATCGTCCGTGAGGGATTTCTGGGAGCAGCCCCTCTTATGGGGTGGACTTCCTGGAATGCGTATGAATGGCGTATAGATCAGGAAAAGATCCTTGCCAATGCACGGCTTCTCTGTTCACTGGGACTTGCTTCCAGAGGGTATTCCTATATCAATACAGATTCCTGCTGGCAGGGAAACCGGGCCGGAAGTCGCCCCGGACTGCATCCCAACAGCCGTTTCCCCGATATGGCGGCAATGGTAAAAGAGATCCATTCTCTCGGTTTGAAAGCGGGGATCTATTCCACCCCCATGGTCATAGCCTGGGGCTCCACCCATCAGGAAATTTTTGCCGGAAGTACCGGTTATCCCCTGGATCCGGAGTATTTTCATGCATACTTCGGCGGCTGCGGGAGAGCTTCCTATGAGGAGGCCGATGCTGCATTGTGGGCAAGTTGGGGCTTTGATTATCTGAAATATGACTGGCCCATGTGTGATATCCCCCATACAAGAAAGATGCGGGAGGCTCTGGATAAAACCGGACGGGATGTGGTTTTATCTGTTGTAACACAGTGCAAGGCAGAGTTGGCGGAAGAGTACCGTAAATACGCCCAGAGTTACCGCTGCAACCCGGATACACGGGACAGATGGGAGTTTATTGAGGCAAATATATATACTGCCGACCCATGGCTGGATAAGATCGGGCCCGGCGGATGGTTTGATCTTGATATGTTCGCGCTTGGAGTAATGACCATCGACCGGGGCAGGAAAGATATATCCATGCCGGAGGACAGAAATTGTCTGACCCGGGATGAAGCGATCACCCATTTTTCTGTGTGGGCGATTTTAAACAGCCCCCTGCAATTAAGTTGTCAGCTGGATAAGATGGATGAGTTTACTCTTGATCTTGTTTCCAATGAAGAGATCATTGCTGTCAATCAGGATATTACTGCATTGCCGGAACTTTTACGGGAGGAAAACGTAACAGAAGATGGCAGGATCCTGCGAAAGATCCGCATTTACCGGAAAAAGGTTTCTGATGGGGGAATGGTATATTGTTTTGTCAATTTTGCAGATGAAGAAGCCAAAATGTTTTTTGCCCCTGGAAAATGTGTTGCCGTACGGGATCTGTGGAGTCAAAGGGATCTGGGAAGCACGGAAAAAGTGGAAATGCTTCTGCCTGCTCATGGGGCAAGAGTATTGAAATTTTCCTGATCCATAAAAAGCGCTGCCGGAAGTTTTCCTTCCGGCAGTGCTGAAAATGGATTTATACAATGAGAAATACTGCAGGATTTTTTTATATCAATTCTATAATGGCTGTCTCCCATGCTTTCAGTTTGAAGCAGCCTTTTTGCAGTGCTTTCCCCATTTTGTTTTTCCCTTTGTATTCTGTCGGGAAAGTGATATCCTTATTATTGAAGTTGGTCACAAACAAAAGTTTGCCACGGCGGGAAATATCCACATTTTCCGGTATGTTTTTTTCAGGAAGATGTGCCAGACTTTCGCAATACAGCACGATCTCACGCATGAGTTCTTTATCCACCATATCTGCTGCACAATATACGGCATATCCTTTTCCGAATCTGTTTACCGTAAGAAAGGGCATCCCTCTGTAAATGGAATTCCTGAATTTCACGGGGGCTTCCGCCGTTGTCAGTTTGATTCCGGCTACCCAGTGATCCGCACAACCATATACTTTTTTCCCGTTGAGGTTTCCTTCAGCAACGATATGATGTTTTTCCTTTTCCCCGGGGTGCTGGCAGGCGGGCGGATAGTCCGGCATATATCCCTGGGAGGCATATTCCAGACCATCGTGCATTTCCATACCGAAAAGTTTTTTCAAATGCTGCGGACCGCTTTCCGTAAGGTTTTTGGAATACCCGTCATACATACCGCTTCTGCCGTTCATCAGGACAACTCCGCCCTCTTTTACATATTTTTCCAGTTTTTCTGCAAAACTTTTCTCCACATGGGCGTGGAGGGGGATCGTTACAAGTTTGTAGGGAGAAAAATCATGCTTTGAAGAAAGGATCTGCGGAGTGTATCCGGTACGGAAAAGAGCCTCATGCAGATTTCTCTGCTGCCATGTATAAGCAACTTCCTCCCCTTTGAAGCTCATGGTATAGATCCAGCTGGCATGATAATCATATACAAGAGCCGTTGACGATTCCACCTGCGGAAGAGTGTCATACCCTTCAAGGAGTTTATCTGCTTCATGGATCATGGAAGAGATCCTTTCATACAGTACTCCCGGCTGTCCGTATTGTGTCAGGACTGTTTTATGGGTCTTCTCATTTCCGGCAGGGTGGTTCACCCACAGAAAATAGAAAATATGGTCATATCCGTGTCCGGCAAAAAGCCAGAAAAAGAGTTTGGTAAGATCCTGCAACGGCGCACCCGGCCCGGGAGGAGTTTCCAGCATCCACGGGGATTTCCCCGGCAGGATCCCCCTGTAGAGATCTATACGGAATACAGCTTCTGCCGCCGGCGTTTTTGCTGTGGGATAAAAGTCCTCTGCGGCAAAGTCCATTCCGGCAAATCCTTCGTACCTGTCATACCTGGTAAGGTTGTTTGTACCGATGACGGCATGGGGGATGCGTTTGCGGATCTCTTTTGCCTGAATGGAAAGAAAATCCTTCCCGTTGGCACTGCGGAATTCCGCGGAAGCAAGAGTTCTGCCTGCTCCCATATTTTCACCGTATCCTTCCAGTTCCACTTCATCCCATGAGGTATATTCCCCGCTCCAGAAAGTCGTTGCCCAGCACTTATTGAGATTTTCTATTGAACGAAATTTTTTCCGGAGGAATCTGCGGAAAGAATTCTGACACTCCTCACAGAAACATTCTGAAAACCTTGAACAGCCCAGTTCATTATCGATCTGCCATGCAATGATATTTTCCTCATTCTGGAATTCCTCCGCCATTTTTCTTACAAGCCGGACAAGGTATTTACGATAAATCGCGGAGGTGTAACAGGTATGATCCCGCACTCCGAACCATGCTTTTTCCCCGGTTCTGCCTGTACGTAAAACTTCCGGATATTTTTTGCACAACCAGGCCGGTGCAGCAGAGGATGGGGTACACATAACGGTTTTTATATTATACTCTGCAAAAATTTTTACAGCATCGTGCAGCCATTGAAAATCAAAAATCCCATCCGTTTTTTCCATGTGCGACCAGGCAAATTCCCCCAGTCTTACACAAGTGATCCCTGCCTTTTTCATAAGAGCGGCATCCAGAATGATCCGTTCTTTCTGCCATGCTTCGGGATAATAGGCTGTCCCCACCTGTATCTTCATCATATTCTCCTTCCTGTATTCCGGATGAATTTCATTTCTGCTTTTCCGGCAAATTTGCGTACTTTTTTATAATTTTTGACAAAAAGGGTTATTCCTGATTTACTTTGATCCATCTGCCGCCATCAAGGATACTTTCCTGAATGGCAAAACAGGCACGGTGGGAATTTAAGACCGATCTTACATTGTGTTCACTGTCCCGGTCTTCTTTCAGCGCGGAAATAAAATCTTCCACAATGGCGGGGAAGGGATGGGAATACACATCGCCGGATTTTTTTACACCCGTATCGATCTGGAAAAAATCTTTCTGTTCCTGAAAGCGTTTCAGGAAAAATTTATCATTGAGCAATGAGCCTTTCTCTCCGATGATATGAGTATTGGCTGTATAAGGTACATGCCCTGCAAGTGAACAGGAAAATACTCCTTTGGCTCCATTGGCAAAATGCACCTGCGCTGTTGCCGCAGGGGGATAATCATACCAGGAATCCGGGGGGAGGGCATCGCCGCGGACTTCCACGATATCCGAATCCAGAAGATAACGGATAAGATCCACGCTGTGACACCCGCCCAGAACAAATGCTCCTCCGGTGCGTTTGCCTTCCCGCATCCAGGAACCCCGTTCCCTGCCGAACCAGTAATCCACATTGGCAAGGAGGATTTTGCCCAATTCCCCCTCTGCAATAAGCCGTTTCTGCATCTGATAAAGGGGATTGAACCGCAGAACCATACCCAGAACAGTTTTTGTACGGGTTTCATCAATGACTTTTGCCAATTCTTCCAGTTCTTCCCGGTTTATTGCGGCAGGTTTTTCCAGAAAAATATGTTTTCCCGCCTTTGCCGCCAGTATTGCCTCTTTTGCATGCAGATCATTGGGGGTGCAGATGGAAACGATATCCACACTGCTGTCATCAAGGATCTCTTCAAAAGAGTTATAGATTTTCCAGTCATACCCGCCGAATTCTGCAACTTTTGCCATGGCACTTTCTCTGCGGGAACTGCCGATTCCGATAACTTCACAATCTTTATTTTTAAGGTATGCTGCCAGATGTCCGCTTGCGACCCAGCCGCAACCCCATAAGGCACAACAGAATTTTCCATTACGCATGATATTTTCTCCTGCAGATTTTTCTTATTATTTTATTGGTGTAAGAACATAATTGCGCAAAAGGTATTCCGGAAGATAGGATAACTTTGCCTGACGCAAGCCGGGCAGTCCCAGATCCTGTTCCCGGTTGAGACAGATACATTTTTCTTCCAGAATTTTTGCTAATTCATTATTGATGAATTGTGCCGCTCCTTTTTGTCCGGGGAGAGCTTTTTCCAATGTTTCCGTCCAGATTTTTTCTGTAATGAAAGCTGCCGTGGCAAAGGCAAGAGTTTCTCCATTTTCTTCCGCCAGTATTCCAAAAAGTCCCGTGGAACGGAAACACTCTTCCATATTGGCAAGCGAGGCGATCTCCCCTTCAAGATCTTCTTTATTGCCGGGATAAGAAGCATACCATTTTTCCGCAAGGAGTTTTGCTTTGTGCCAATTTTTTTCCGTAAGCAATTCAATTTTGATATCGGCGTGATCTCTTTTGAACTGATGGATGAGATTGCGTTTTTTAGCAAGGATCTGACCGGGAAGATGGGAAAGTTTTTTTATGTCATAAATATATTCTGCCGTATCTTCCTTACAAAGTTCTATATGGAAAAATTCAGGAAAGAAAGGATCATTTTCTATGGTTTCTTTCCGTACCTGATAGAAAACTCCCTTATATCCTGCTTTTTTCATCGCCTGTGAAACTGTATATAATTCTTTTGCCGATGGTTCATTATTTTTATTCCTGTCTGTGGTGAAAATAAGGAGATCCACATCGGAAAACCATATATAAAGTCGATCATGATATATCTGGAATTTTGTTTTGCAGAAGTCTTTCCAAGCGTAAAGATTTGTCAAAGAAAATTCGCAACTTTCCTCTTTGGAATTTATGAGAAAAGAACGCAGTAAGTCTATACTTTCCGGGGTAATATCCTGAAAGAAGTCCGGAGAAAATTTTCTTTCCATCATTCCTCCCCGAAAAAACGCAAGGGAATGTGATCCGCCATGACTTTTCCGCCGCAGTCACAATAAAATTTTTCTGTTCCGGGTACACCGATACAGACGATCCAGGTGATCCCCTGTTCTTTGAGAAAGGAGGAAAGAAGTTTTACAAGTGCTTTGCCAATCCCTTTTTTTCTGTAAGAAGGATGCACAAGCAAATCCACCATATAGGCATCTCCCACGCCATCGGATAACGCACGGAAAAAACCGATGAGTTTTCCCGTTTCCTTATCGTATGCGCTTGCAACAGCGTAGGAATTCAGGAACATTTTTTTTACGGTTTCTTCTGTTTCATTTCCATCCAGCCAGGAAACGTGATCATATAATTGCAGGATTTGGCAGGGATCAATATTTTTATCAAGGGAAAACGTTATTCCCTCTAAAGCGGAATCCCATATTTGTAAAATTTTTTCTTGCTGCATAGTTTTCCTCCCCCATGGATTTTCTGGCATTAACTTTACCATGTCAAAAGTGGTCTGTCAAGTAGAAAAAGAAAAATTCACGGTTTCTTGTTTATTCCTCTTCCAGAATCTCCCGGAGAACCCTTCCGTTACTTTGTGCCGGGGGCGGAATATGGAGCAAATGACACAATGTGGGGGCAAGATCTGTAAGAAACACTCCTTTTTCCAGTATAAAGTCTTTTTTGACATTTTTTCCTGCAAGCAAGCCCAGTGAACGCATACTGCCGAAAGCATTTTTTGCTGTGGGGATCTGTTCGGCATGAACCGTGGAGGCGTGATCTCCGGCAGATAATCCATAGACAACATCGCCGCAATCTTCCCCTCCCAGTCCGAAAAATCCCGCCTCTTCTTTACGCACAGCAAAGGCAAGGTAAGAAGAACCGTCTTCATTTCTGCAATGATCCTGTAATGCGGTAATGATTTCATCCACCGTCTTTTCATACATTTCAGGCGGTACGATCCCATCTTTTTCCCTGCCGGCAAGATTGACAAAAATATGACCGCATCCCCGTGGGGCAACTTTTGTCCTTTTCCAGTCCACTATACCTTTTTCCTTATCGGAAAATTCCAGCAGTCCTCCCTGATGCAAGGCTGTATAAATACTCTTTTCCTGTTTTACTCCTATACTTCCATGATCGGAGAGGATAAGAAACAGTGTCTCATCAGAAGCAACTTCATCAAGGAAAAATCCCAAATAATCATCGGCAGCTTTATAGATCTCCTCCACATATTTTTCAATACGCTCATACTTTTCTTTTGAACACTCTTTTGCTTTTACATATTCTGACCATGCAAGATGATTGACGGTATCAATATCACCCATATAAGTAACAAGGATATTGAAATTTTCCTCTTTCAACGCTCTGCGGAACATTTCTTTATGCCACTCATTATGAAAACACCAGGAATCAATACAGAGAGGATGCAGAAACGGATCATGAAAAAAGATATATTCTTTATGAACCGGAGTAGGCGGCATATTGTCAAAGATCCCGGCAAATTTTTCAGGAAAGACCCGGTCTTTGATATAACAGGCTGCCGAGGCGAAAATAAGAACTCCTTTTTCCAGTTTCCGCAGGGAAAAACGGAATGTAAGAGGAAGAAATTTTCCATCGCAAGTATTTAATTTTCTTTCAACGGGATTTGTCCAGCTTTCCGGGAGAAGGGGGATTTTCTTATCATCAAGAATCAGGAAAAAAGAATTTTCCCTGATTTCCAGTTCCCAGAAAAAATCCCGGTATTTCCGGTAATTACATTCAGGAAAATCCATATTGATCAAAAGTTTATATTTTCCTTTCTCCAGCTCTTCAACAGGGGAGGAGGAAAATATGCAATTTTCCAGTTTTTCTGCCGGAATATTATTCCTGTCAAAAAGCCAGACCTGCTGGGGAATATCTGTATATTCATTTGTGCCGTCCGGCAGGACCATGCGTCCCGGATTGCAGGATGTCCCCTCCAGCTGCCAGATGGAATGATCTCTTACAGGAGCAGAAACCGGAAGAGAATCCACAAGGACTTTTTTTCCCGCTTTTGCCGCACTTTCCCAGAACCGTTCCGCTTTCAGATGATCGCCGTGATAGGATGAAACTGTTTGGGATAAAGGAGAGTTTTTTTTATGCAGCAGATCGGAAATGTTACCGTTTAATTCAGGCGTTGCACCGGTCATAAAGGCACTACAACAGACCGGGGTAAAGGGGGGATGGGGGGGACGCAGATCTTTAAGAAAACTTCCCCGTTTCATTAATTTTGCAAAATTGGGCAGAACTCCTGCTGCCGCTTTTTCTGCAATATAACTGTTTACTGCTCCGTCAAGACCTATAACGATCAATTCCACTTTTTTCATAATTTCACCCGCATAAAAAATCCTGCTGTACGAAAAATCATACAGCAGGATTAATATAATGCCAAAATATATTTTTTCAAATATCTTTTACAGAGCAAGAAGCTGTGCTGTCACCTTTTCAGCAAGTGCCTGATCCGGGAGAATGAGATCCGGCAGACGGGAGAAGGGAATCATTTCCACAGTGAATGTGCCTTTGTAGCCGATCTTATCAAGTTCGGCAAATAGTGCAGAATAATCCAGAACCCCTTTATGGAGATCATCTCCGAATCCGTGAAGACCTCCGGCACAGTCACTTTCTTCAAAGTTTTTCAGGTGAACGGCTTTGATATAGTCGCCCAGGATTTCCGGATAATCCTGGGGGCGTCCGGTAAGACAGGCGTTTCCTGCGTCAAAATAGATCCCCACATTTTTACTGTTCACTGTATCCAGAAAATATTTCCATTCCATTGGGGAAATAAGAAATCTGTTCCATACATTTTCCAACGCAATATTGATATGGAGTTCTTCCGCAAGGGGGACAACTCTTTTGAGGGAGGAAAGAACATTATCCCATACCTGTTTATAGGGGA
>JAGBXB010000070.1 GCA_017629515.1 Lentisphaeria bacterium
ATCAGCAATCCGGCACTCCTTGACCTTATGGCAAAGAACCTTTATGAAAGACTCAATGAAAAATATGCCATGGAAGACACCTATATAACCATCGGCAACAACGATACCCCCATCTGGTGTCAGTGTGAAAACTGTAAAAAACTGGATGATCCCGCACAGAAAGGAACCAAAGACGCTTACGGCAACCGTTACTGGTTTACTGTAACGGAAATCGCCAACAGAGTCTGGAAAAAACTTCCCTCTGCCAAACTTGGCGGCTGGGCATATTTCTTCTGCAATCCCCCCACACGAGTCAAAGTGGATCCCCGGCTGCGTGTGATCGTTTCCTACAACAATCAGTGCTGGAAACATACCATTACCGATAAAAAGTGTCTCATCAATCAGGAATTTGTCAAAATTCTGGAAGCATGGAAAAAAGTGGGCCATCCTTTCGTCGTCAACAGGGATGAGATCGGTACAAATGGTGCGGTAGGCGGCAACTTTCTCCCGGCGGAATCCGTCCTCTACCGGAATCTGAAAAGTTATCCCGCACTGGGTCTTAACGGAACATTCTTCTGTATCTGGTCCCCCTACCCTGAATTTTTCAGCTGGGCAAGAAAAACTCCGCCTCATTACGGGAAAAATTATCATTATAACGCCATGTGGCAGACAGCCTACCTTTCCGCACAGTTCCTCTGGGATATCAATAGTGATTTTGATAAACTCTATGAAGAAGCCAACTCTCTCTACTATGGAAAGGCCTGGGAGGGCGGTTATAAAGAGTTCAGAAAATATCAGACACAACTTTTCCTGGAATCCCCCGGCTGTATGGGTTGGGGTCAGGGAGCACCTCTGGGCAGGATGCTGGATGCAGCAGGAAGTGAGGAAAAACTTGTTTCCCTTATGGATAAAGCCGTGGAAGCAGCAAAAAAAGATAAAGACCCCAGAAGCCTCAAACATATTCTGCAGGCAAAAGATATTTTTGAATGCACCTGGCTGCGGGAAAGAAAAGATTATCTCAAAAACTTCCGGGAAATCACCATCTACAAGAGAAGATCCCCCGTAAAAATCGACGGCATCTTAAATGAGGAAGACTGGAAAAACGCCGATACTCTTGCCAACTTCAAACCCGGCGGACACACCAAAACAACAGCAAAGATCCAGCCTTCGAGTGTAAAACTCTGCTATGATACCGATACATTGTATATTGCAGTAGAGTGCATTGAACCCCATCCGGAAAAAATGATCGCCGGCAAAGACATCAAAGGCGCCTGGGGGAAATTGGGAGAACACATCGAACTCTTCTACAATTATCCGGATATGGCACAGAAATATTATCATCTTGCCATCAATCCTTACGGGGGAAGTCATCTCCGCATACCATAAATCCTTTGCACAAAGGGATGAATCGTTCAAGACCACGGCAAAATTCGCCACCAAGATCCTGAAAGACCGCTGGGTACTGGAAATCGCCATCCCCGCTACAGAAATCGGAATGAAATGCTATCCCGGTTCCACATGGAAACTCAATGTGGCAAGAGCACGGAAAAACAGTACCATTACCGATGGCTATAAACACTCCCCCAATGTGGAAAGTTCCTCCTGCAGTAACGGAGCATTCCACGGTGTGGGCAACTTTGTCAACATCAAGTTTGCAGAAAAACGCACCTCCGGCGTAAAACAGAATGTGGATACATCCAGTTGGAAAAACGCTTCTTTCAATGTACTTGTACCGGATTCCAAAATCATTGGCTACGCCCGTTACAACAGAGGCGGGACCTGGAAATTTGAGGATAAAGATCACCTTGTGCCCAAATCCTGGACAGTGGGTGAAAAAAGTGTGGGTATGACAAAATGGAATGAAAAAGATCCCACCGACAGTTATTTGAGATTGGAAAAAGGATATGTGGCGCAGTATTTTGTCTCTTCCGACAAAGGCAAACTCAAACTTTCTTTCCGGGTAAAAGGAAAAGGCAGTGTCCGGCTCTGGGTGGGCAGTTACAGGAACAGTCCCACGGGCAGAGGCTATCAACATCTGGTGAAAACCACAAAAGTAAAAAATATCCCCCTTACAGAAAAATGGGAAACCCATTTTCTGGAAACGACCAAAGCGGGAGTTCCCACAGAACGGGTGGCTGTAAGATTTTTTGTAAATAAAGACAGCGTTCTTGACCTGGATGATGTGTATGTGACCCCCATTCCGGCAGAATAAAAATTTTGAGAGAATTTCCTATGTGCAGAAGTGAGAAAAAAAGAAAAGAAAGTGCCTATTTTTTCCGCAGGGAACTGGATGAAGTACATAAAAAAGGACGCCGGGATCACTCTCTTGTCCCGGAAAAAGAGGAAATATCTATTGACTCTTCCTGGAGTATCCTTTATGAGGAAAAATCTTCCCCTCTTACAGAATATGCCGCAGAAGATTTGCAGGACTATTTCAGAAAAAGTATGGATATCCATCTTTCTCTGCAGAATGAAAATGCGCCCTGCAAAATCATTTTTTCTGTAATGAAAGACTCCGGAAAAAAAGAAAAATCCTTTTTTCTGGATGTAAAGGAAAATACCATTGAAATCACCGGCAGTGATGAGGCGGGGATCGCCCAGGGATGCTATTATCTGGAAGATATGATGAATTTGAGAGAGGCTCCTTTTCTGAAAAAAGAGTCTCAATGGCATGAAAGGATGTTTACTCCCCGTATGGTCCATTCCGGCTGGGGATTGGATCAATATCCGGATACCCATTTGAACGCCATAGCCCACGCCGGGTTTGATTCCATTTTGCTTTTTGTTACGGCTCCGGATAAAACCACCCACGGTTTTATGGATTTCAATAATCTTATAGAGCGGTGTGAAAAATATGGTCTCGGAGTCTATTTTTACAGTTATCTGCCCAGTTACAAGTCTCCGGAAGATCCTGACGCCGATGCGTTTTTTGACAGGAGTTACGGTTCGGTCTTCCATCAGAGTCCCAAAGCCAAAGGCCTGATCCTTGTAGGGGAAAGTTGCGCTTTCCCCAGCAAAGATGAGCGTACAAACGGCAGACCCAATCCCTGTAATATCGGAGATGAGATCAAAAAGAAAGGGGTCTCCACACAGGATGATTTTTCCCTCTCCATTGATTCCCGTCCCAATCCGGGGCATTTCCCCTGCCGGGATTATCCCTTGTGGCTCAATGCAGTGAAAAAAGCCGTTCACAAATATTCACCGGAAGCGGAGATCATATTCTGGACATATAACTGGGGCAGCGCTGCGGAAGAAGCAAGATTGGAACTCATCAACAATCTTCCGCCGGATGTGACGCTTCTCGCCACCTTTGAAATGTATGAGAAACATGAGAAGAAATATCCCAACCACAGAATGATCCAGACCGATTATTCCATTACATTTCCCGGGCCGGGTTTTTATTTCAGAAGTGAAGCCCAGGCAGCGAAAAAACGCAATCTGAAATTATATGCCATGACCAATACCGGCGGCAGGACATGGGATTGCGGGGTCGTCCCCTATATTCCCACGCCGTTCCAGTGGATCAAACGCTTTAAGGAAATGAGTAAAGCATGCGGGAATTGGGATCTTGCGGGCCTTATGGATTCCCACCACTATGGCTGGTATCCATCGGAGATCAATGAGTGTGCAAGACTCTATTTCCGTACGCCCCAAACCGCTCCGGAAGAAATTTTAAGGCAAATCGCCCGGCGGGACTTTGGAAAAGATGCTGCGGAAGAAGCCCTGAAAGGGTGGGAAAAATGGAGCGACGCCATCAATTCCTATAATGTGGGCTATGAAGATCTTGCCGGTCCTCTGCGGGTCGGTCCCTCCTATCCCTTCATCTTCCATCCCCTTCTTTTCCCGGTGACCAGCCATAATCTGGATTATCCCACCACCCCGCAGGGCGCAGGAATAAGATGGATCCATCCCTTCTATCAGCCGGAACAGGTAAGGGGTATGTCCAACTGCGGCAGGAGGATCGTGGAGGATATAAAAATCATGGGGGAAGCCTCCCGTGTGTGGGATGAGGGAACTCTCCTTATGGAAAAAATGCTTGAAAAAGTTCCGGAACACAAAAGAGCCAATGCTGAAAAAATCGTTGGCGTGGGAAAATTTTTCGGCAATACCATCCGGACAATGGTACACATGAAAAAGTGGTGGTTTCTGAATAAAAAACTGGAAATCGAGTACGATCCGGTTCAGGGTAATGCCCTGCTGGATGAGATGCTGCTTCTTATTGAAGAGGAAAGAAAAAATGTACTTTCCACCCTGCCGCTGACGGATGCGGATTCCCGTCTGGGATGGGAGCCGAGTATGGATTATGTAGGAGGCTCCTGGCATTTGCAATGGAAATTATTCCAGTTGGATAATCTTGTCCATACGGTCATTCCGGAATACAGGCAAACTCTTGCATTGCCTGCTTCCACCCCCTCCCCTGCAGAAAAGCAATGAAATAGTTTTTTAACATAAAAGGGGCTGTTGCAAAAATGTTTTGCGGGGAAGACACCTTTTTGAAAAAAGGTTCTCTTCCCCGCCCCCCATCTTCCAAAAACTTTTGACGGAATTGCTTTTATCGTCAACGATAAAAACAATTCCAATTATACCTCCAATATTCAGCTCAAACAATAAAAAAGGCTGTTGCTCACCTTTTTTAAAGGTTTTGCAACAACCTCTTTTGAGAACAGTATATTTTCTATACTTATGCCAACTTATGCCGCCAT
>JAGBXB010000071.1 GCA_017629515.1 Lentisphaeria bacterium
ACCGTTTCAATAAGAAGCATATCCACACCGCCGTCGATCAATCCCAATGCGGCAAAATAGTAGGCTTCTCTCAATTCATCAAAAGTGAGATTCCTTGCAGCAGGATCATCCGGATCAGGGGAGAGAGAGGCGGTTCTTCCGGTGGGCCCCATACTTCCGGCAACAAAACGCGGTCTTTTATCCTTTGCCGCATATTTATTGGCACAGGCACGGGCGATCTGGGCACCTGCCTTGTTTATATCGTAGGCAAATCTGCTTAATCCGAACTCCGCAAGAGCGATACTGTTGGCATTAAAGGTATTGGTCTCAATAATATCCGCACCAGCCTCAAGGTAGGCATCATGGATGGCGGCAGGAGCAGAGGGCTTGGTAAGATTGAGAATATCTTTTACAGAAGAAAGATCTTTTGTCACATCGGCAAAAGGTCCTTTTTTAAAATCTTCCGGACGCAGATCCTGGGTACGGAACATGGTTCCCATCGCACCGTCAAGAACAAGGATACGGTCAACAGATTCAAAAAACAATAATTTCGTCTGCGGGAGGTGTTTCATCTTTGATTCCTCTTATTTGGTATAAATAAAAATTATTTTTTCAGGAAGAAACGGGCAAACATCCCGGCAGGCAGTTTTTTACCCTCTTTTATTTTGCCGTCAAGATCCGTTTCCGGCACAGTCATTTCGCCATATTCGATGCAGGAGGCAGCTTCCGGAAATTCCGCCGCAAGGATCCTGCCCAGAGAAACCGGGGAAAATCCCTGGGAGTGACAGGAAAGAACAAGAAAACAACTTTTTTCAAGGTCAAGGATCTTCCGGCAGGATTGCAAAATGCCGCTGATACTTTCTTCGATCTTCCATACCTGCCCCTGTGCGCCCCTCCCGAAAGAGGGGGGATCAAGGACGATCCCGCTGTATTTTGAACCCCGTCTTTCCTCTCTTGCCACAAATTTCATGGCGTCATCACAGATCCAGCGGATCTTATCCTTGCTGGCGGGGTTTTTACTCTGATTTTTCTTTGCCCATTCAATGATCCCGTTGGATGCGTCAAGATGCACAGTTTCCGCTCCTGCCTGCGCCATGGCAATGGTTGCACCGCCGGAGTAGGCAAAAAGGTTCAATGTTTTCGGGTGACCGCCGATTTCTTTCACACATTCCCGCATGAATTCCCAGTTGGGAGCCTGTTCTGCAAAAAAGCCCACATGTCCGAAATTGGTGGGTTTGACTGCAAGATTCACCCCACCCCACAATGTTGTCCACTCTTCCGGTCCGGGCTGGGGTACTTTCCATGTCCAGATCCCGCCACCTGTTCCCGGTTCTCTGCGGAATTCCGCATCTGCTTTATTCCATTCGCTTTCAGGGAGAGTTGGTTTCCAGAAAGCATTGAGGGCAGGTCTGATCAGCCGGAGAGAGCCCACCATTTCCAGTTTTCTTCCGTTGCCGGAATCCAGAAGGAGATATTTGCCGGTATAGGTTTTTCCGGTGTTTGCTGCAAACCGGATCTTTTCCTGTCTTTCCGCAAAAGATTCTCCTGTATTCTCTTTTGCAGGGACATTTTTATTTTTATGCTGAAAACGGGAAAAGTCATTATTTTCCCTGTTCTTATGAAAAGGTTTTCCGGAATAATTTTTTTTCATTTCTGCTCCATGGAGGAATATACATTGACTCCCGCTACATAGGTAGAGTGTACCGTATCATCGGAAGTGTGGAAAAATACAATATCCGCATACTTGCCCGGACTCAATTCCCCACGGGAGACAAGTCCGATATTTTCTGCGGGATTCGAGGTGAAACAACATGCGGCATCCGTTTCCTGCAAAGCATGATGTTTTTTCAGGTTCCGCCAGCCGCTGTCCAGTGCGGGGAAATCCAGCCGGGCGGGATCATTGCAATAGGTATCACTGATCGCCACTACATTTTTCCGGTTTTTCACCCGCATGGTAAGGTCAATGGCCCGGCGGGAAAGAACAGAGCCGTCGGCAATGATCTCCACCGTGACCCGGTCATCGGTAAGGAGGGTATCGGTTATATTGGATTCCCGGTAATTGAAAGGGGGAATGGCGTTATACATATCCGTAGCCCTTCTTGCCCCCTGTTCAATGGCAAGGAGGGTCTGTTCCTCATTGGCAAGGGAGTGGCCGATGGAGGGGATGATACCGTTTTCCAGAAGATATTCGATGAGAAGTCCGGAATTTTTCAATTCGGGAGCAAAAGAAAGAAGTTTGATCCTGCCGGCACCGGCCTCCACAAGTTCTTTCAGATACCCCATGTCGATTTCCGAAACATATTCCGCCGGATGGGTGGAAAGGATCTCCGGATTGATGAAGGGGCCGTCCAGATGGATCCCCAGAGGCATTGCGCCGCCGAAATCTTTCCGGATCATTTCTGCCAGATGTGCCGTATTTCGGATGAATTGTTCTTTTCCAACAGTCCGCAAAGCAGGCACAAAAGCCGTTACACCGTGAGCGGCAAGGTATTTGCAGAGTTGCTGCATACGGGTCATTTCCACTTCCGCCATAAGGGGCGTACTGGAAGTTGTTTCACTGAAAAGATAATCTGCGTGAACATGACAATCAATAAATCCGGGCATGGCATATACATTTTCCAATTTCACGATCTGCAAACGCTCATCGGAAAAGGAAAACGCAGAAGCCCCCCCTATGGCAATGATCCTGTCATTTTCACAGAGAATACCAGCGTCTTCCGTCTTCACATGGGGTGTGAGACAATAATCCATCAGAAAAAGGATCCTGTTTTTTGCCATAAAGTTCTCCTGTAATACAAAGACCAAAATATTATTAATATAATAATATTGCTCAAATTTGCACTTTTTCAATAGGGGAAAGCTGGGAAAAGCAAATTTTCTTCACTGTAATTTCATAAAATCGGAAAAAATATGCTCCAACAACGCTTTTGCGGAAAAAAGTTGATAACTTTTCAGACTTTTTCCACTTCGGGTATTGACATTATGACAGTTTGGCAGTATCTTATATAACTGTAATTTTTTTTACTGCAACCCCGTGGTGTAACGGTAGCACAACTGGTTTTGGTCCAGTTAGTTTAGGTTCGAATCCTGACGGGGTTGCCATTTTTTTCAATTTCTGCCTTTCTAAAGAACAAATTCTTTCTCCTCCCCCGGTAAAAATACACATACACAGGAAAAACAGATGATATTCTTTTCAGTATTCATGGAATACTGTTTGAAAAATATTCTTTCGGGTGTATCTTATGTAGAAGAAATTCTGCAACAAAAAAGAAAGGATCTCTTATGAGTAATTTTGAATTCGGTTATTCCCAGGAAGACATCACACCTGCCTATGGCGCACCCCTTTGCGGTTACTTCAATCCCCGGCCCAACAAAGGAGCTTATGACCGTTTGAATGTCAAAGCTGCTGTATTCCGTACCGGAAATGAACTTGCCGCAATCGTTTCTTACGATCTCTGTCTCATTTCTTCCAAATTTTTCGATGAACTGGAAGAAGAATTGAGAGAAGAGGGGTCCCCCCTTGCCGGAAAAGTCCTCTATTGCTGCACTCATACCCATACCGGTCCCTATACCGGCCCCATTTTCGGGCTTGATCCGGACGAAGCATATATGGAAGATCTTGCCCAGAAAACCATTTATGCACTGGCAGAAGCCTATGCTTCTCTTGCTCCTGCAGAACTTTATACCACAGAAACCGAATGTTCCTCTCTTGCTTTCAACCGCCGTTATATCATGAAAAACGGTAAGACCCTTACCAACCCCGGCAAACTCAATAAGGAAATTGACCATCCCGAAGGAGGGATCGACCCACGCATCATGCTTATGGATGTGCGTCAGGAGGGCAGAAGCGTACTCCTTATGGCAAATATTTCCAACCATACCGATACCATTGGCGGCGACATCGTTTCCGCCGACTGGCCCGGCATCATGGAAAATGTCATCCAGCAGGCTGTGGACTATGAATTGCCTGTAATGACCATTATCGCCCCCCAGGGAAATATCAATCACTTTGATGTGACTACTTCCGTAGGTCAGACAGGGTATGAAGAAGCCAAAAGGATCGGTAAAGGTTATGCCGCTGTCATTCTTGCCGCCCTTTACAAACTGGAAAAAGTGGAAAAAGTTGCCATCAAAACTGCTTCCAGCGATTTTGAAGCCCCCTATTTGCAGCTTACGGATGAAGAATATGCCGAAGCAAAGAAAGTATATGAAGAAAATAAAGATGCCGTCATGGAAAGCGGCAGGGACTTCACCAGTGAAGATATTGCCAGAGGCGTCCCCTTTGTAAAGAAATTCTTTGCTGAAAAAGCCATTGCCTGCCGTGAAAATCCCATTAAGGAAAAACGCATCCAGAAACAATTGATGATCGCATTCAGCGATGATTTTGCCATTGTCTCCCTCCCCGCAGAACCTTTTGTGGAAATCGGCTATGCCATCCGGGAAAACTCCCCCTACAAGATGACCATGCTTGCCGCTCTGGGAATGGGAGAAATCGGCTATGTGGGTCTTGCCCACCACTACGGTAACGGCGGCTATGAAACAAGTCCCGACCGTACGCTTGCAGACAGAACCGTGGGCGAAGCAATGATCAACAATGCTTTGAAGATCCTGAAAAAATAAGAAAAGAAAACAGGAACAAACAACAAAAAAGGACTGCTGTAAAAATGTTTTGCGGGGAAGACACCTTTTTGAAAAAACCTTCTCTTCCCCGCCCCCCATCTTCCAAAAACTTTTGACGGAATTGCTTTTATCGTCAACGATAAAAACAATTCCAACTTTTTTTATAAACGATCAAAAATCCAGTTCAATCAAACACAATGTTGGAGCAATGGAATAAACAGCCTTGTGTATTTATAAAATAAGGTATAATTCTCTCCTGTTATGACCTGTTATACCTCCAATATTCAGCTCAAACAATAAAAAAGGCTGTTGCTCACCTTTTTTAAAGGTTTTGCAACAAGTCCTTTTTTCTATCCGGGAAAGGGAGAAAAAATTAAATATATGGCGGAAGAGCCGGATCTTCCTGAAAGTGAGTAAAACATAAACTGTACAGATCCGCATTTCTTGCCTGCACAGCCAACTGAACAACTTTCCCTTCCAATTTCCGCAAATCTCCGCCAAAACCTTTCCAACGTACTTTCATGGCGATATCATCCCCGATCTCCGGAAGACATTCCTCAAAGGTGTAACCGGGAATGGGTACAGCATTTTCATCCCGTAATTCCGCTTTGAAGCCGCCAAATGCGCCGGTAGCGATATTCAGGCAGAGATTTCCGCCTGTAAAAATGAAAAAGGGTGAGGTATAGATCCCACCGGAAGGACCGAAATGCAGAGAAACAAACCCATCCATGCGTAAATGATACCGCCGGATACGGGTACAGCCATCCCCCCAGCAACATTCGGGCGAATAGAAAGAAAGTTCATCCGGTGCCCCATATCCCAACCGGGATTTTGTTACAGCCATACCGATAGCGACCGAACCGGCTCCGTAGAACCAGGAATCCTCCTGGGGCGGGGGTTTGAGCATACTTTCCTGCCAGCCTTTGAAATGAAATCCATCCCGGCTTGCGATCAGCACAGTTTCTGTTGCACAAAGAGCAAAACGCATGTGTTTTTTCACCTGAAATTTTCTTAAAGCAAGATTCGGTCTGGAAAATATGCGGCTGTTCCAGTTTTCATCCATAACGTGTTTCATCGTATCGATTTCAGCGGGATAAGGCAGATGCCCACCGGGAGTCATACATCCTTCCACATACCGCATGGGAAATCCCAGCAAAATATGCGGTGCCCGGAAATAGGGACGGATACCATTTGTATATAATTCCTGCCCCTGTGCAAAAAGAGCATCAAAACTCTCATCGAATTTTATCAGCTGCGGATCGGTAAAATGGACAAAATCTTCTGTCACATGAGTCATTATTGTCCTTTTCCAGCAGCCGCCCGCATCAAAACGCCCCCGGTGGTAAAGACGGTATTTTCCCGTTTCCGGATCATAAAACGCCTGATTTGCCGAATCGTAATTGCTCTTTTCCGCCAGGGAAAATCTGCCGCTTTTCTGTTTAAAATCGAAACCGTCTGCGGAAACGAAAAGATACATTGCCCCGCCATTGGAAGCATATTCATTGGTGACGATAAGTTTATAACGTTCCTCTTCCGGACATTCCGGATTTGTATCATAGAATGCGGTGGAAACTGCCGGACAGAAATTCTTTTCATTATTTTCAATGAGTGCAGCAGTGGACTCATTATCCAATACCACATTATAGCCGCTTGTATGAAGATTGACCTGACAGCGTTTAAAATTTATTCCATCACTGCTTTCCGCCACACAAAGAACATAGTCCGATACCTCTTCCGGGCTATTCTCCGAACCGAGTCTGCCGTGGGCGCGGTAATAGTAAAGGTAGCGTTCGCCGTCATAAATAATGGAATTATAACATCCTGAATTATTGCTGTATTCATGTGGTTCATCCAGAACAAGAACCACATCATCCGGAATCATTTCATGAACTTTTTTTGTCACATCGCCGGTAAGGGAATGAATAAAAAAATCATCCACAAAAAGTTCCCGTTTTCCTCCGAGGAAATAAACGTTTCCGGAGCTCATAGATTTTCTCCCGCATAAAAAAAAGCAATACCGGAAAGATATTGCTTCTGAAAGGTTTTATTGATATGTCATCCTTTTACAAATTCAAGGATGGTTTGATAGGTTTCATGCAGACGGACTTCCTCCACGATCTCATTGGGGAGATGGGAAGAACCCGGCAATCCTCTTCTGCCGCAACCGAAAAGAATACAGGGCGTGTGACCGAATGTGACGACCAATCCCTGATCGCTCTGTACGCCGCCGATGGAATCACAATTTCTGCCGGTAACTTTATGGAAGGAGCGTTTCAGGTTCTGCACAAGGGCACTTTCCTCGGGAATATCCGCGGGTTTCAGGAAACGGCTCATCCATTCAAAAGTACAGTTTGGAAAAAGACATTCAAACTCTTTTTTCAACTCTTCTTCACTGTCACCGGGCAATGTATCAAGGAAAATGGAAAGGGCGTCCCCTTTTTCAGAGATCCCGTAGAACTGTTTGGCAATGAGCGGAAAAAATGCCTCCCCGAAAGAGGGATGGGCATCCAATCTTGCTTTGATCTTCTCTTTAAATTCCAGCATGGTTTTGCGGATATATTCTTTATCATTGCCGGTAACTCTGCAATAGCCGCCGCCCAGACCTGCCCGCCAGATGGTCTGATTGGAACCGCCGTCCAGATAAATGGCTTCGTCAGCAGTTATTCCGGTGGCAAAAACCGATACTGTACCATTGCCGCCGCCGAATTCCTCATCCGGAACGGAAGCAATGATAAGTTCGCCGGGGAAATCACAGCCATCCTCTTTCAACTGTGCCATGACACTCCCCATGACAGCAAGCCCCCATTTATCGTCGCTTGCGCCTCTTCCGTAAATATTTCCGTCAATAAGATCTCCGCAGAAAGGGGAATTGTCCCAGTCTTTCAGATTTCCCACAGGAACGGTATCAGCATGGGCAAGGAGCAGTATAGTCTTGCCGGGACGGTTGCCTTTCAGACGGGCGGTAACAATGGGGCGGTTGCACATATTGCGTTCCATGAGGCGACCGGGGAATTTTTCAATACCGGGAATATCCTCAATATAGGTGAGGACCGCATCAAGATCATGATCCTTCAACCAGGAATAATAGAATTGCTGAACATCATTTTCATACCCGGTCACCCCGTTATTTTCGGAAGGGATACGGATAAGGGCCTGTAAAAGTTCTGTTACCACTTTGTTATCCATTTTTCTTCTTTCTTTTTGAAAAATTCTACATTATAAGCAGAAAAACCCTGCTGCAAAAACAGCAGGGAATAAATACTTTATAAACTCTTATTTGGGGGCAACATAGATGTCGTCCACATCAATTTCAGAGTTTTTTCCGGGCCAGAGAACAAACTGCTGGATCTCTTTTTTATCTCCCGGACGGGTATATTCAAAAGTAAAGGTCTTCCATTCAGTATTATTTACATCAATACTCTTTATGTCTTTCATTCCCAAACCTTTCCAACCTTTTTTCTGCGGCATGTAGCGGAGAATATTGATATGGAGTTTCCCTTTGCCCCGCAGTTTCATGGAGCATCTTACCACATCACTTTTGATACCGCAGCGGTTGAAAATGAAGCCGGAACGCAGACGCACAAAATAGTTTGTCTTGCTTCCGGGGTGCAGAAGATAGTCCATATCCCCGCCATACTGTTTTGCCCCGGAAAAAGACCAGGAATCCGGATAAAGGGTGCCGTTAAGTTTCCAGTGTTTGTAAATACGGCTTCTTTTTCCTTTATAAACTTTATCAAAGTTTCCATTGTTCCAGAGCGCAGTATTTACTTCCTTTCTGTTACCGGCGGTAACCATTCTAGGAGCGGCAAAGGCGATGGGATGGAATACATCCACATTGTGCGGTCTTCCCAAACTCCATGTGGAAACTTCATTGGGTTCACCATGGGAAACTCTGTGACGCATAATGTTCATTTTGAGAACGCTGCCTGCCGTAAAGACGCTGCCTGTAAGTTGTTTCGCAGGAATGGCAAGTTCCATAATGAAGCGGTCTTTTGCCTTTGTAACTTTTATTTTTGTTCCGGAATCCCATACTTTATCGAATCTGGGAGCGGCGATACCATCGCAGATAACGCCGTTATTATTGATCATAAGCTGATAGTAGGCTCCCCCCATAATGGGGTCATTGATGAAAAGTTCCAGATCGTTATCGTTCCAGACTTCCCCGTCATGCTTTGTCGTATTGCAGACTGCTTTATCAGGAGCGGGATCGAAACACTCAATACCCATATAGAGATATTTTTCATCATAGGCAAGTTTTACAGAGGTTTGATATTTTGCCTGTTCCCCGTCCGGAGTCTGGAATCTTGTATTACGGTCGGCATTTTGCCAATCCCGTTCATCCAGTTTCCCGTCGATAACGATTTTGCCCATAAGGGGGTAGAGTTTGATGTCCCGGTGATTGGTGATGTATTTATTATAAGCATCCACCCAGGTCTTTTCAAAAAATTCTCTATCCTGTTTCACATGAGCCAATGCCCGTTTATCCGGATCTTTGGCAGCGGCTTTTGCGGCGGAATCCAGATATTGATAGAGTTTTTCCTTTGCTCCGGGTACATCAAGGAATTTTCCCACAGGCACACTGTGACCGTATCCCCAGCAGCCGGGAGCTTCCATAAAGAGTTTATACAGCAGTTTTTTAAATTCCCGCATACCGCCAGCCCAGCCTTTACCGTAGTAGAGAGAGTTGGCTTCTTCATACAATTTATCATAGTCTGTATTCACGTTCCAGTGGAACGCCATTCCCATATACATCACCTGCCACATCATACGCCAGTTGTTTGTGGTGTGGTATAATTGGAATCGTTTGGGGAAAATCCCGTCAGGACAGCTGATTTCTGTATGGCTTCCTGCGTAATTGGGCATGTGCTTTTTATAGTAGATGAGAGAATCCACCCAGCAGCGTGCCACAGGGAGGAAAGCGTACCCGGCATAGGAAAGTTCATCATAGGAGTAGAAAGGCACTCCGGTATCGTTCCACTCCTTATTGTAATCATAATACCACTTGTTTGTGGGGCAGTTTTTGTCATCCAGAGGGTGTTTCCAGCATCTTCTGTGGTTGGAAACCATGATTTTTTCCACTCTTTTATCCGGCTTTACTCCGATGGGAGCCCGGGAGTAGTTCTGATATGTCCAGCCTTCAAAACGCAAGTCGGGAGCCTGTTTCTTGATTTCTGCAAGAACTGCATTGGCAAAAGTCCAGTATCTTGTGGAAATGATCCCTGCATCGGTTTCCGCCCCGGGATCAACGGCAAGGCAGTTGGCGCATTGACACCACTGGGTGGTATCGTTGTTGCCAAAGGAGAGGATACAGGGTTTCTGGGCATTTCTGAACTGTTTGACAGCATTCTCTGCCACAATTCTGATCACATCGGCATTGGTGGTGCAGGGCTGGGGATTGACTCCCCCATCCATGGTAAATACCCGTTTGCCCCGGATGAGGGGGAAGTATTCCGGATGTTCTTTGAACATCTTTTGAACATAGGCTTTTCTGTCTTTTGCGTTGACGGCAGGATTATAGGTAAGAAGAGGACTGAAACAGTGTCCGCCAATCACACTTTTTACCGCCCTTGCTTCTCTGCCGGCTTTCAGATTTTTCAGACTGATCTTGCTCGCCCTGGACTGGAAACGCATATTGTTGCGCATCCCCCAGTCAAGAGTATCCATTACAGGACTGTTCCAATAGATGCAAACTCTGGAAATATCCCGGTGGGAGAATGAAGGATTTTCGATAATGGTCACTTCGGGTACGCTGATGGTGGGTTTGACCTTATAATATTCCCCGTCTTTTCCGGGGAAGAGCCAGCGGATGCCGCCATATTCTTTCAATACTTTATAAACACCATAAAGTACGCCCACAGGTTCTTTACCTGCAATACGCAATTCTTCATTGTTTGCCGTGATCTTGAATCCTTCTTCCTTTACTTTGCGGTCTTCCGTAAGTTCCAGATAGACGGGAACAGTCCCTTTCACAGCTTTATCACTGATGACAGGCTTCTGCCCATTGGCGATCTTCCCCAGAAAGAGGGCAAGTTCGTTTGCAGCATGTTTCTCCGGCGGTGCGGCATTTTTCCGCAGAATGATGGTACATTCCGGTTTTCCGTTTTTCATAAGGACGAGATCTGCAAAGCTTAAAAGAGGCAATGTGCAGAACAACAGCAGAAATAATGAAGTTTTTTTCATTTTCCATTCCTTTTTTTATGTGTGATTGCAACTTTTTTGTTACATATACCATAAAAAAAATATATTTCAAGTTTTTAAAAGTGTTTTTGAAAAGTATTTATATACAAAAATGTATTTTCTGTCTCTTTTTTACAGCAAAGGAGGTGTTTTGCAATCAACAGGAAAAAAGTTGCGGGGCAAAAAAAAGATATTATGAGAAAACTCCTGTCTCTCATAATATCTTTTGCAATACAGGAAAAAAACTTATACGCCCAGAATGTACCGGGCATTTTTATAGAAGATCTTGTCCTTATCTTCCTGCGGGATGTCCAGAGCATTGATGACATCAATGGCAAATTTCATCTGCATGGGCCCCTGTAACGGAGCATCCGTACCGAATACGATGTGATCGGCTGTGGCGATCTTTACCATTTTTTCCATTACGCCGGGATAGACATACATAAGATAATGGGCTGTATCGATCCAGACATTTTCCAATCCCATATCCATGACTTTTTCCATATTGTCCAGATTGGGGAAATAGGGATAATGGTCATTCTGGAATGTGCCTGCCATGTGGGCAAGGACAAATTTTGTTTCCGGATGATTTTTTGCGATCTCCGCAACCGTAAGAGGATCGGAAAAACCGGTTCCCGCCATACAGGAAACATGGAAAAGCATCATGGGGGTCTTGTCCGCAACTTCTTCCACCCACTCCCGGTTGGAGCGTGTGGAAAGGACGTATCCATGATAATCCGGATGGATCTTCACCCCTCTGAATTTGGGATTACTTTTCAGATAGGAGAGTTCTTCCATACTTTCCGGGAATGTGGGGGAAAGAACGGCATATCCGTAAAAACGATCGGAATTTTTCAGTGCTTCATCCAGCTCTTTATTGCCTTCCATCACATCGTACATGATGGCACGGGAGGAGGAAAGACAAAGTTTATCCACTCCGGATTTTTCGCAATATTCTTCCAGAGCTTTGGCATCTGCCTGCCAGAATTTGGAAAAATTGATATTTCCCAGATGACCGTGAATATCTATAATCATTTTGTCACCTTACTTGATGATATTGATTTTGCATCCGAATTTGGAAAGTCTTTCGGCAGGACCGTTTTTCACAATAAGACCATCTTCCCAGCGGAAGCCCATATTGCCTCTGTGCAGGAACATATCTGCCATGAAGGTCATATTTTCTTCCAGTGTATAGTTGGAAGAGGTTTCCAGGAAGGGATATTCACATTCCATCTGACCGCAGCCGTGGGCAGGTCCATAAAGAATGGCATCTCCATAACCCTGATCTTTGATATACTGGTGTACTTTCATTGCCACGGAAGAAGCCAGAACCCCCGCCCGCATAAGGTCAAACGTAAGATTATGGGCATCCAGACCGACCTGCAAAAATTTCTTTGTTTCCGCAGGACAATGCCCCAGAACCACCGGTCTGCCGATACTTGCACTGTAACCTTCCACCTTTGCCCCGATACTGAAATGGATGATCTCTCCTGTTTTCACCTTCCGCAGGGAGGGACGGCTGATCGCCTGATTGGAGTTGGGGCCGCTGCAGCACCATACAGGATAACCGGTGGCTTCCGCACCGTGGGCAAGCATGGCTTCTGTGGCGATCCCGCAGAGGGCGGCTTCGGTCATACCGGGTTTGATCTTTTCCAGAATGGCTTTGAAACCGTATTCGGAAATTTTGGCGGCTTTCCGCAGGCAGTCAAGTTCCAGTTCGCTTTTCTGCATATAAACAGGACGCAGTACCTCATCGGCATTGACGATATTTTTCATACCGCCAATGGCATCGGCAATCCCCATCATAATGGTATAGGGGAACATGTGGAAACCCACGATACCCAGTTTTTTGATTTTGAATTTTGCAATGATATCATTCCATTTGGGGAGAGTGGAACCGGGATAATCGGGCTGGGAGGATTCCCGGAAGTCCATCAACTGGATCACCTGGTCGATCTTGGAACGGGAGGTGGCATAGGTAAGGGATTCAGGGCCGATAAGAAGAGCCGCTTTCCCTTTGCGGGGGATAAGCACTACCGCAGTTTCAAAACTGGGCCAGTAATCAGAAAAATAACGCACGCCGGCAGGTTCGGACTCGGTGGAAAACACCATGAGGGCATCCAGACCGGTTTTTGCCATTGCTTTCTGTGCTTTTACGATACGGTTGTCGAATTCTGCCTGTGTAAGAATTGTTTTTGCCATAATAGACTCCTTGTTTTATTTGAATATATTTTCTGCGTTATTTTTTTCCTGTACTGCCGAAACCGCCATTTCCCCGGTCGGTGTCAGTAAGTTCCGTAACAGAAACAAGTTCCGCTTCCGGAAGTTTCGCTATCACCATCTGGGCAATGCGGTCGCCCCGTTTGATATGGAAATCTTCTTTTCCGAAATTGAAAAGGATCGCACATACTTCCCCTCTGTATCCGGCATCGATCGTTCCGGGGGAATTGAGACAGCCGATACCGTTTTTCAAAGCAAGTCCGCTCCGGGGTCTTACCTGCGCTTCATATCCGTAAGGAAGTTCCATGTGTATTCCCGTGGGGACGCAAAAAACACTTCCCGCCTGAATGACGGTATCGATCCTTGCTCTCATATCAAATCCGGCATCGTCAAAATGGGCTTTCCGGGGCATCAGATCGCTGCATCCCTCTTCCATTTTGATCTTTACAATAAGTTCCGACATGTTCTTCCTCCTTTTTGCTATACTCTACATCCTTAAAATGATATTTCAAAAGGTTTCCGGCAATATTGATGTATTTTTACACGGAAAAATGTGTATTTTTTCTGTTTTTCCCCTTTTTTCGATGTAAAAACCATAAAAAATATGCAAAAAAATCCCTGCAGGGAGAAACAGTATCTGCGTAGAAATATCAATAAAAAAATGCTATTCAGATTTTTTTCCACGCCACATGGGGAACAGTTCTGCCGATGGCAAGCCAATCCAGTTCAAATTCTGTTTTGATGTGCGCTATATCGCTTATGGCATCCTCCCCGGCATTGACAAAAAAGCCGGATTCGTTGACAAGACGCACCACAGCAGCCATATATTCCGGATCATCCGTGGAGAAATGGAAAATACCATCTTTTTTCAATACTCTGTGCAGACTTGTCATCAACTGGGCGGAAAGAAGTCTTCTGCCGCTGTGCCGCACTTTGGGCCAGGGATCGGGACAGAGGATGTGCAGACGGTCGATACATGCATCCGGCAGCTGCAAACCGAGAAGCATATTGGCTTCACAGCGTAAAAGAGTTACATTTTCATCGCAGGAATTTCTTTTCAGGCGTTTTTTTACTTTCCGCAGTCTGCCCAGCATGATGTCGGCGGCAAGGATACGGCGTTCCGGATAAAGTTGTGCCATCCCCACAGTAAGACCGCCTTTGCCGCAACCCAGATCCAGTTCTGTAAAAACTTCATCTTTCAAAGGGATCTTTTCGTCAAGAACGAGGTATTTATCGGTGAGAATGAGGATTTCTTCTTCTGTTTTTGCAAAATTATTCATAATAAAGGGTGTAATTTTCGTTTTTAGTGTTATATTAAGATGTCTTATTTCTTTTTTTAAGATACAGCCTGTTCTGCAATTTTGAAAGTGCAGAAGTAAAAAAAATCGTGAAAAAGAATCAATGAACCATAAAACATAAAACCAAACAACCTAAAATGAAGGAAAGAAAAAATGTTTGAGATCACAGATTGGCAGATTGCCGGAAAAGGCGTAATGGGTATTGCCTCCGACCACGGAGGATTTGAACTCAAAAAACAGATCATGGAATTTGTGGATTCTCTGGGTTTCCAGAGCAAAGACTATGGTCCTTTTGAACTGGATCCCGCCGATGATTATCCGGATTTCGGGGCACCCATGGCTATGGCTGTCTCCAAAAATGAGATCCCCTGCGGGATCCTTCTCTGCCGTTCCGGCGTAGGTATGGGTATTGCCGCAAACCGCTGCCGCAATGTGCGTGCTGTTGTTGCCGCCATTCCCAAAATGGCAAAAGCCTCCCGTGAGCACAACTGCTCCAATGTTCTCGTTCTTCCCGCCGATTACATCAGTTTTGATGAGATCAAAGAGATCATCACCACCTGGGTGAACACTCCTTTCAGCGGCGATCAGAGACACCTCAACCGCCTCGTCAAAGCCGACCGTAAAACCTATGATGATATTGCCGCCATCCGTTCCGCTGATCCTGAAATCGCAAAATGGATCGATATGGAAGCAGCCAGACAGGATGAAGGGATCGAACTTATCGCTTCCGAAAACTTTACTTCTACTGCCATCCGTGCAGCCCAGGGCAGCGTCCTGACCAATAAATATGCCGAAGGCTATCCCGGAAAACGCTATTACGGCGGATGCGAATATGTGGACGAAGTGGAAAAGATCGCTATCGCCCGTGCCTGCGAACTTTTCGGTGCAGAAGCCGCCAACGTGCAGGCTCATGCCGGTTCCCAGGCAAATATGGCTGTCTATTTTGCTCTGCTCAACCCCGGAGATACCGTTCTTTCCATGAGTCTTGACCACGGCGGACATCTTACCCACGGTCATCCCATGAACTTTTCCGGCAAACTCTTCAATATCGTTCCCTACGGTGTATCCGCAGAAACCGAAATGATCGACTACGATGAAGTGGAACGCCTTGCCATGGAATGCAAACCCCGCATGATCCTTGCCGGTGCTTCCGCTTATCCCCGTACCATCGACTTTGCCAGACTCCGTCAGATCGCAGACAAAGCCAATGCCTACCTCTTTGTGGATATGGCTCACATTGCCGGTCTTGTTGCCGCAGGTCTGCATCCCTCTCCCGTACCCTATTGCGATGTTGTGACCACAACCACCCACAAAACTCTCCGCGGACCCCGTTCCGGTCTCATCCTCTGCAAAGAAAAATACATCAAAGCCATCAACTCCAAAGTATTCCCCGGACTTCAGGGCGGCCCTCTGGAACATGTTGTTGCCGCCAAAGCCATCTGCTTCAAAGAAGCCATGAGTCCCGAATTCAAAGCATATCAGACCCAGCTGGTGAAGAATGCTTCCGTTCTCGCCCAGGCTCTCAAAGACAAAGGCTTCCGTATCGTTTCCGGCGGTACAGATAACCACCTGATGCTTGTTGACCTGCGTCCCAAAAACGCCACCGGTAAAGAAATCCAGATCGCCTGCGACAAGGCTCACATCACTCTCAACAAGAACATGATCCCCTTCGATCCTGAAAAACCCTTTGTCACAAGCGGCGTGCGTATCGGTACTCCCGCTGTCACCACAAGAGGTATGAAAGAAGCGGAAATGCTGAAGATCGCCGACTTCATCGAACGGATCGTTGCCGCTAAAAATGACGATGAAGCTCTTGCCAAGATCGGGGAAGAAGTTATTGCCTTTACCCGCAATTTCCCCATGCCCCAGTTCTAATTTGAGGAA
>JAGBXB010000072.1 GCA_017629515.1 Lentisphaeria bacterium
CCTGTAACCGGTAAACTTGTTGCCGGTCTGCGCGCTATCGGATTCAACAAAGTATTCGATACCAACTTCTCCGCTGACCTTACCATCATGGAAGAAGCCAACGAGATCGTAGCAAGAGTCAAAGAAGGCAAAGACCTTCCCATCCTCACAAGCTGCTGCCCCGGCTGGATCAACTTTATCGAACACAACTTCCCCGATCTTCTCCACATTCCCTCTTCCTGCAAATCCCCCCAGCAGATGTTCGGGGCCATTGCAAAGAGCTACTATGCTGCAAAGATCGGTGTGGATCCCAAAGATCTCATCGTTGTTTCCATCATGCCCTGCCAGGCCAAGAAATACGAAGCTGCCCGTCCTGAATTCGCCCCCAACGGCGTCCGTGATGTGGACTATGTGGTCACCACAAGAGAACTCTGCCGCATGTTCCAGGAAGCAGGGGTAAACCTTGCCAACATGCAGGATGATGAATTTGACAGTCCTCTGGGCAAATCCACCGGTGCTGCCGATATCTTCGGTGTCACAGGCGGTGTGCTTGAAGCAGCCCTGCGTACTGCTTACAACATCATCAATGGTAAAGATCTTGCCGGTGATGCCATCAACTTCCGCGCTGTCCGCGGTCTTGACGGCGTGAAAGAAGCCAAAGTGGAAGTTGCTCCCGGTCTGGTACTCAATGTTGCTGCTGCTTCCGGTCTGGGCAATGCCCGTAAAGTTCTGGAAATGGTACAGAAAGAACCCGGCAGATTCCATGCTATCGAAATCATGGCATGTCCCGGCGGCTGTATCAACGGCGGCGGTCAGCCCTTCCTCCACGGCGATACCGCTCTTCTGGACAAACGCATGAAAGGTCTTTACAGCGAAGATGAACGCAAGACCCTGCGTATGTCCCATGAAAATCCGGATATCAAGGCTCTCTATGATGAGTTCCTCGGTACTCCCGGCAGCGAAAAGGCACACCACCTTCTCCATACTGAGTATCATCAGAAATAATCTTTGCGAAAAGATTTTTGATACAGAAAAACTCCGGTCGGTAACGGCCGGAGTTTTTTTATGATCCTTTTCAGGGGAAAGTGACATCCGGCAGGATCGGCGGAGGTGGAGGGAATAAACATTGTGCCTGTCTCTTTCACTTTTCATTTATCATTGAAAAAATCCTGAAAAATATTCAAAATCAACTTGATAATAGCTTTTCCTGTTACTATATTAATATAAATAATATATCGTCAGTTTATTTATTAACGAGAAAGGTGGAAAAATGAAATTTAAGACCAAACGGGAACTTCTTCTGAAAGCATTGTCCAAAGTATGTAATATCATCGGCAACAAAACCACTCTTCCCATCCTTGCCAATGTGCTTCTTGAAGCAGAAAACGGAAGACTTTTTCTTACTGCAACAGATTTGGAGATCCGTATCAATACCAGTATTGAAGCAGATGTGGAAATTGCCGGAAAAACCACTCTTCCTGCAAAACGTCTTCTTGGTCTTGTTTCCAAATTCAAAGGTGCGGAAGTGGAATTTGACACCAATGATAAATTCCATACCGTCATCAACTGCGGTACAGCAAACTTTATGATCATGGGTCTTGATCCGGAAGATTTCCCTGCTGCAACAGAATTTACTGCACAGAGAAGTATCAAACTCAAACAGACCGAACTTTCCCGTATGATCGATTATATCTCCTATGCCGCAAGTCTGGATGATTCCAGAAAAGTGCTGCAGGGGATCCTCCTTTCCGTCAAGGAAGGAAACTTTACAGCTGTTGCTACTGACGGCAAAAGACTTGCACTGGTGGAAAAAGTCCTTGAAAATCCCTCCGAAGGGGCAGACGGGGATATCATTGTCACATTGAAAGCGGCTTCTGAATTGAAACGCATTATGGAAAAAGAAGGGGAAGTGACCATCGAGATCGATGAAAAACAGGTGGCATTCAAAGCGGATGTGACCACACTGCATTCCAAACTTATTGAAGGAAATTATCCCAATTACAAACAGGTCATTCCTCCCGGATTTGCAAAACAGATCGAAGTACCCTGTTCCAGTTTCATCGACGCTCTGGAAATCGTAAGCATCCCCCTTTCCGATGTGTCTTCCTCATTTGTGAAACTTACTTTCTCCGCAGGCCAACTGCTTTTTGAATCCAACAGTACCATTGGTGAAGGAAAAGAATATATCCAGATCCCCTATGAAGACAGTGAAATATCCCTTTCTTTCAACCCCCAGCTGCTTGCAGATCCTTTCAAGCATGTGAATGTGGATAAAGTGAATATCAAGATCAATGAAGGATTCAACCCCATCGCTATCGAAACTACTGATGGTTTTCTGTATGTGATCATGCCTATCCGCAATAAGTAATTTGTTGATATTTTGAAAGTCTTTTTCTGTAATCGTACGGGAAAAGACTTTCTTTTTTTACAGAGGGGATGAAACGGGATGCTTACGGAATTGGCAATAAAAAATTTCCGGGTATTTACTGACAGCCTCCTTCATTTTGATTCTCCGAAAGTTGTTTTCTCCGGGGGAAACGGGCAGGGAAAGACCACTTTGCTGGAAAGTATATTTTTCCTTGCCAATGTCCGTTCTTTCCGGACTTTGAAAGCGGATGAGATCTGTACCATTGGTACGCCCTCTTTCAGCATCAGAGGGGTGCATGAAAGAAAAAACTGGAAAAGCACTTTGCAGATCCATTACGGGGAGGGGAAAAGGGTTTTGCAGATCGACCATGTGCCTGTAACGAAAACAAGTGATTTTACAGGCAGGATGAGGTGTATAGCCTTTCTTCCGGAAGATCCCGCCATTATAAGCGGCACTTCTCTTTTGCGCCGCAGATTTTTTGATATGTTCATCTCTTTGCTGGATAAGGAATATTTTATTGCTTTGCAGAATTATTCTTCTGCTCTGCGTTCCAGAAATTTCTTATTGAAAAACGGCAGAGAGGAGCCGGAAAAAATAAAAAATATTCTGGATTCTTATAATACTTTGCTTTCTGCCAACGGGGCAGTGATCGTACAGAAACGGCAGCAGTATATGCTTCTTCTCTGTCAGGAGACAAAAAAGAGACTTTCTCTTATCCGGCCGGAACTGGAAAATTTCCGGATCCGTATGCGGTGTCATGAAAGTACATTTGACAGGGATCTTTTCAGAAAAAAACTGGAAAATGATCTGAAACGCGATATGTTAAAAGGTTTTACTTCCACAGGCCCTCATCAGGATGATTTTGATTTTACAGTAGATGAAAAATCTTTGCGCAGTTACGGATCAAGGGGACAGTTGCGGACAGTTTCCTTTGCATTGAAACTGGCAGAGTTCCATATTCTGAAAGCATCCGGCGAAGTGCCGGGAAGTGCCGGATCGGAAAATATAGTACTTGTGGATGATGTGCTGGGGGATCTGGACAGCAGGGCAAAAGAGGCGTTTTTTTCGGAAGCAGCGGGAAAAGATCAAATATTTTATACTTTTACAGAAATTCCGCCGGAATTGGATAAAAAAGAGTTGCAGGTATGGAAAATATCTGATGGTAAAGCTGTTACACAGGAATAAAAGAAAGAGGTTTTTTCTTTTTTCTTTTCCGGAAAGAAAAAAAACAGTTCTTTTTTTGATTTTATGCTTGAAATAGTTTTATTTTGGGTTAAAATGTATATGTATATACTGTTTTTTTTCCGTGACAGGTGTCCGGAACAGTAAAATATGAAATAAAAATGGAGAATTTCCAAATGACTGAATTCAAGCTGTCTGCTTTGTTCTTTCAGTACCGATGGATGATCTTGCTTTCCGCGATCACAGCAGCAATCTTTTCCTGTCTGGGATTGACAATGCCGCTTCTTATGAAATTTGTAATCGACCGGGTGATCCCCCATAAGGATTACGGGTTCTTTTTCCTGCTTGCTGTGATCATGATCGCCGTATATACGTTACGTGTGATCATGCGTATCGTATGCGGTTATCTGGGGACATTTACTGTTACAAGGGGACTTCTGGATGTGCGTCAGAGGATCTTCAAGCATTTACAGAGCCTTTCCTTGCGGTTTTATGAAGAGTACCGTACGGGAAAACTCATTTCCAATGTGATAAGCGATGTGGCACTTCTCCAGGGGCTTATCGGACTTTCCATTGCCTGGATCACAGAGTTTTTCACAATGGGGTTGATCACTTTTGCTGTATTTTTCCTGAATTGGAAACTGGGACTTATTGCCATGTGTGCATTGCCGCTGCATTTTGTGAACTTTTATTTTTCCAATAAGAGATTGAGAAAAACTTCCAGGGAGCTGCAGGAAAAGATGTCGGAAATTTCTGCTAATCTGGCGGAAACCATCAACGGGATCAAGGTAGTGAAGTCTTTTTCCAAAGAGCGCAGTGAGTGCCGGCACTTTTTCAGCAATATGCGGCCCACTCTGGATCTTGCCATCAAACTCAACTTGCAGAATAACTTCTGTTACGGTGTTTTTGACTGTCTCACCCTTATCACCTATCTTACCATTATAGGCTGCGGGATCTCCATGGCGGGAACAGCAGACTTTACAGTGGGGGATTTTGTGGCATTTTATACTTATATCGGATTGCAGGTCGGGCCCATCAACGCCCTTGCCGCCCAGATGAATACCCTTTCCCAGGGACTTGCCGGGGCACAGAGGATCATGAAATTATTGAAGGTGATCCCGGAGATCAAGGATTCCCCCAATGCAAAAACTGCCAAACCCTTCAAAGGGGAAATCGTTTTCGATCATGTTTCTTTCAAATATGCGGATGCACCTGTTTTGAAAGATTTTTCATTGACCATCAAGCCCGGTCAGAAAGTGGCTCTTGTGGGACATTCCGGTTGCGGAAAATCCACTATCGGAAACCTGGTTTTGCGTTTTTATGATGTATGTGAAGGGGCGATCCGCATTGATGATAAAGATATCCGTTCTTTCACCCAGGATTCCTACCGCAGTCAGATCGGAGTGGTGTTGCAGGAGCCTTTCCTGTTCAGCGGTTCCATCAAAGACAACCTTGCTTACGGGAAACCGGATGCCACGATGGAAGAGATCGAAGAGGCGGCAAGAGTGGCAAATGTAGCGGAATTTGTGGAGAAACTGGAGAATGGCTACAATACCACGATCGGGGAAAACGGAGCCACCCTTTCCGGCGGTCAGAAACAGCGTCTTGCCATTGCCCGTGCAGTATTGAAGAATCCGGGCATCCTGCTGCTGGACGAGGCTACAAGTGCCCTGGATACGGTATCTGAAAAACTTGTGCAGCAGGCGTTGGATTCCCTTATGGAGAACCGGACCACCATTATCATTGCCCACCGTCTTTCCACCATCCGTAATGCGGATATGATCGTTGTGCTGAAAGATGGCGTTATTGCCCAGAAAGGCACCCATGAAGAACTTATGGAACAGGAAGGTACCTATAAAGATCTTTATGAAACCCAGCGGAAAGCCGCCACAGAAGATGGCGGTGAAGGAGATTTGAATCATAACAGTCACATCTTCTATCAGCAGCATCCCCGTGCATTGGAACTGGAAAGAACCGCCAAAAAACGCTGGTCAAGATAAAAAAGGAATAATAACTGCAAGAGGACTATTGTAAAACCCTTACAGGGGAAACAGTAGTCCTTTGTTTTTTAAATGACTTTTACACCAGGAAAGGTTCTTTATTGCTCCGGTGGACAAGGATCTCATCTATGACCGCATTGCCCCTGTTTTCCAGAAGGAAACAGAGGATATCGGCAATCTCCTCCGGCAGGATCATTCCTTCCGCTGTAAGATCCGGACGGGAAACTTTCACCATATCTGTATAAACCCCGCCGGGACAGATGGCGTGTACCCGGATATTGTCTTTATAATACTCTCTTGCAATACTTTTTGTCAGCCCAAGAAGCGCATGTTTGGAGGCGGAATATACACTTTGAAGCGGATAGCCGCTGTGACTTACCACAGAAGCAATGTTGATGATGGTTCCATAATCGGATCTTTTCAGAAAAGGAATGACCTTTTGAGTAAGGAAAAAGGGCGTTTTTACATTGATATCCATAAGGCGGTCAAATTCTTTTTCCGTAATCTCTTCAAAGGGTGTATTCTGGGCAAGACCCGCATTATTGATAAGAACATCGATTTTTCCGAATGTGGAAAGGACTGTTTCAATGGCAGAAGTCATAAAATCCAAATCAGTAAGATTGCCGGGCAGCATAAGGGAAGAGGAATACAATTGAACTTTTTCCTTTGTTTTTTCCAGTTTTTCAATATTATTTCCGCCGAAAAGAACGATTTTCATTTTTTTAACAGCCAATTTTTCGGCAATGGCACTTCCGATACCGCCGCCGGCACCGGTAAGGATAACTACTTTATCTTCCAAATCATTCATAAATACTCCCGCTTGAAAGGATCAGGACACAAAAAAACCTTCCGGAAGACCCGGAAGGATGAATACAGTATAAAAAACTTATCAGGGGATGATCAAAGTATAATCATCGTTGGAAAGTCCGTCATAGCAGAAGATCCCGGCAAAAAAGTCGGCAAATTCAACAGGATGGAAAGCAAACTTCACATTGACGAATGCGGCAACTTCCACTTCCAGAGCCCAGTAGTCGTATGCTTTATCTCTGGCAAAAACAGGATCTTCCGGCCACTGCATACCGCTGGACTGGTACCAGTAATCCTGCAGAGTACCGGTGGAAAATTCTCTCTGGATGTCATAGTAACCATCTCCCAGGAAGAAGAGTTCTTTTCCATTATCCAGAGATGTCCCGTAACGGCGGCCGTAGGACCATTCCACACTGCCTGTGGGGCCGATACCGTAACCGAAACCGAAAGCGTGGGTAAGTCTCACTTGCAGTTTGCTTGTCACCCCGGTACCCAGTTTGATGGAAAATATATCCAGAAAATCCATTACCCGGTTGGGGATATACATAAGGATTTTATCTGCAACGACCCTTGAAGTGGAAGGAGCTTCGCTGACATCAAGATTTCTCTGTGCCATAGCCGGAAATACTGTGGCAATGGTGAATACTGCGGCAAGCACGGCAATTTTCATATTGTTTTTCATGTTTTCTCCTGATATTGGTGAATATACACTTTTAATAGATAAATATAATCTCTCTTTCCCTTCTTTTCAATGCCAAAAGGGGAAAAAATAGTTTTTTATTGTCATTTCAGGCAGAAAAATAGGAATAAAATATACTTATCGGGTTGTTATATGCCGGAAAAAGCAGTATATTAAGTTTTGTTTACAAATGGAGTTTTTTCAGAAACATAAAAAGGAGAAAAAAAATGTTGAAAAAAACAGGAGACAAACTGGCAATCGTATTTCTTGCCGCATTCGCCTGTATCGTAATCTTTTTCCCGCTGGATGTGCAGCAGCAGTTTAATCTGACAGGCGGGAAAATCACCGGAACAAAGATCATCTGGGGAAATCTTTCCGACGGGATCAATAATTTCGGCAGATTCACCAAAGAATTTCCTTTCCTCATGGGTTTTCTGAAAGTGGGTCTTCTTGCCACATTCGGTGAGATGCTGAAAAACCGCCGGAAAAGTGGTTCCTGGGTTGTTCCCTCCCTGATTCCCCGCTTTATCGTCTGGGGTATTACCGGTATGGTCTTCACCCTTGTTTTCGCTCTTTTCGCTATGGGGACGGAAGCACTGATGAATAATGGTTTGTGGTTTTCCTCCTCCAATGCTACATGCAATGATATTCTGCGGGCATTTTCCACCTCTCTTTTTCAGAACCTGATCTTCGCCTACCCCATGATGCTTGGGCATGAATGGTGCAATGAGGTCATCAACAGAAAAAAATTTGTGGGCGGAGCAGAATTTCTTGCTTCTGTTGACAGTCACATCTGGGGTTCTTTCATTCCCAAAAGTATTATTTACTTCTGGGTCCCCGCCCATACGGTAACTTTCCTTCTCCCCGCGGATTACCGTGTCCTTATGAGTGCTGTTCTTTCTCTTGCACTGGGCTTCATCCTTACCATCAAAGTCAAAAAAAATGCATAACCGGAAAAATAAAATGAAAAAAACTTTTGTACTTATATTTTCTGCTCTTCTTTTTACTTCCGCTCTTTTTATGACCGGCTGCTGTGGAAATTGTCCCGTGAAAAATGGTGCCGCAGACAGTAAGAAAAGTTCTGCGGAAACTTCTTCCATACTTTTCCCTGTTGCTGCAGACGGGGATATGATCAGCGGTTTCACCACCAGTTCCGGCGCATGGGCGAAAAGTAAAACCGTAGTCACCACTTCTTATGACAGCGAAAAACTTTTTTTGCGTTTCCAGTCTTTTATCGAACGCGGCAAAAAACTGAAATATGGCGGAAAGAAAAGCGATGATATGGCAATTTTCGGCGGGGAAAATGTGGAAATATTCCTTTGTACCGAACCGGAAACAGGCAAATATTTCCAGTTTGCTGTAAATCCCGAAGGATTTATGTATTCTGCCCTGAGGAAAGATCCTTCCTGGGAGCCGGAAAATGTGAAAGTGAAAACAGAAATGAAAAAAGATTTCTGGACGATGGATATATCCATTCCTTTCAAAACCCTGGGATTAGCTTCCGCCCCTGCAAAAGGAACGGTATGGCATGTAAATTTCTGCCGCAATTATCATCCGGTGGGATACAGGGAAGTATCCAACTTTGCCGGGATCTCCTCCTATCACGATACCAAACAATTCTGTAAAATGGTCTTTGAGAAAAAAGGCAGTCAGAGCAGAATTTTCCTGAATTCTTTCCAGTATTCCCCCGGTAAAGTGAAAGCTGCTTTTTCCCTGGAAAATGTGAAAGAACCTGTGTCCATTGAGATCATCAGAGGGGATTTTCTGCATAAAACAAGTAATCTGCCCCCCTCCGGTACTGTAACGATCTCTGCGGAATTTCCCTCCTCTTACATTCCCATCAAAGATATGGAACCCGTTTATGTCCGTGCTGTGAACAGTATTACCGGCAAAGGACTTTTTTCCAGAAAACTCAATGTGACACTGGAAGAGAGGGATATGCTTGTGCCGGATAAATTTTATTATACAGCACAGGATAAAAAGGTCTCCTTTGTTGTTGAACACCCCCGCAGTGTTGAAAACAGTGCAATAAAAGTAACCCTTTCCGACAGAGACGGAAAAAAACTGAAAGAAGGGGTGTTTTCCGGTAAGGGAAGTTTTGATATTTCCGGACTTTCTGACGGTTCCTATGTGCTTTCAGCCGTCTGTTCCGGCGGAAGGACCGACCGCCTGATCATTTTCAATAAAAAACCTCTCTCCCCTGTTCCTCTGAAAAAGGGAGCCCGCCTTGCTCTGAAAGACGGGGCTGTGACATCCGGCGGTGAATTTGTCTATCTTATTACAGGAAGTTCCACAGGCAAACCTCTCCCGAAAGATAAATTTTTCAACTTCCGGGCAGGAAATTTCGGCGATATGCCTTATTCCGCCCAGATTTCCGGTACCCCCGGGAAAAAACTTGTGCGGAACCCGAAGACAGCCTATACTTATCCGGAAAAAGCAAAATATTATGCCATGCTGGACAAACATTTTGCCAAGGCAAATCCCGCTTCTCCCACTTTCCACCGTTTCACTTATGAAGCCCAGATCCCCACTTTCCTCCCCGGAAAAGATCGTAAAGGATATATGGAAGTACATTCCGGAAAATTCCATACGGATCTTTACAGATACTTCAAAGCAAAATATCCCTCTCTGCTCTTTTCCGTCCAGACCGATGCTTCCGGCTGGGTGAAAGAACTTGTGGACAGCTGCGATATTATGGAAGTATGTCCCTACGGCGGTTACGGAAATGCCACCATCGAATATCTGAAAAAGGGTCTCCCCAATGCGGATAAAGATCTGAATGGAAAACCCCGTATCTTCTGGACGGGAGTGACCATTCCCAACAATAAATGCCGGAAAGGGGAAGAACTGCGGGCGGCAATTTATCTGCATATCATTTACGGTTCCTCCGGTACGATCATGCACATGGGCCATGGTGCGCTTCCCGCAAGCCGTACCCGTTTGTGGTCTGTGATCAGAAATCTCAATGCTGAGATCGCTTCTTTCTATCCGAAGTACCGTTCCATGCCCCTTATTGCCGATGGGGAAGCTGTGAAGATTAAAGCGGATAAAGATTACGCAATGAGTATCCGCGGCAATGATAAAGAAGCCATTATGGTCTTTGTCAGTCTTTCCTCCGGGGAAAACAAAGTAAAAGTCGATCCTGTGGGAGATTGGAAGATCGTTTCCGGCGGAAAAAGCGGAAAAGAGGAAATACTCACTCCCTATGAAGCAAGGGTCTGGTACTTGAAAAAATAAGGGGTCGCCATGCAGCAGGTCTATACATTATTGAGTTCCGGAACGAATGCTCCTTTGGCATTTATCATCTGTATAAGTATATTTGCTTTTATATTCGGATGTTGTATCGGCAGTTTCCTCAATGTATGTATCTGGCGTATTCCCAGAGGGGAATCCATCGTTTCCCCTCCCTCCCGGTGCCCCAAATGCGGGCACTGGATCACTGCTTGGGAAAATATCCCCATCATAAGCTGGCTTGCATTGCGGGGGAAATGCTCTTCCTGTAAAGAGCCTATCTCTCCCCGGTATATCATTATTGAAGCAATTACAGGCATATTGTATTTATTGCTTTTCTGGAGTTTCTTTTTCGGGGAAAGAGTGTTTCTTCCCGGATATTTTGTGCTTCTTCCCCTGCTGATCTGTTGTGCCATGAATGATTGTGAACTGGGGATCATCCCCAATGAATATACATATTTCGGTATTATCACCGGACTGTTGTGTACCTTTCTTGCCCCTTATGCAAAATTGGAAGCCTTTTTATATGCCCTTTTTTCCGTAATGACAACAGGCGGGATCATGGCACTTTTTGCCATGGCAGGGAAGATGTTGTATAAAAGAGAAGCTCTGGGGTGGGGGGATGTGAAATATCTTGTCATGGTGAGTGCATTTACCGGTATTCCCGGTGTATTGTTCACCATTCTTGCCGGAAGCATTGCGGGTCTTCTTTTCAATCCCCTTGTCAACCGTCTGAAAGGACGGAAAAGCCGTACATTGCGTTTTGGTCCCTATCTTGCAGCGGGAACGCTTATATGGCTGTTTGCCGGAACAAAATTATTGGGGATGTACTGGGAATTTTGCCGTGTTCTTATGCAGAAATGAGAGAAAATACCATAGGCAAAAGTTGCAGAAAAGCCCTGTTTTTGAAAAATTATGGGGTAACTTTGGAAAAAATCGTAAAAAAAGTAAAAATGCACTTGAAAAAAGTGTAACCAGATGTATATTATTAGCATTGAAACAATTTGAGGGGTATTAGCTCAGTTGGCTAGAGCGCGTCGCTGGCAGCGACGAGGTCATCGGTTCAAGCCCGATATACTCCACCAGACTTCCAAAAGCCGTCAGATTTTCTGACGGCTTTTTTTACGTCCGGGCAAGCCATCCCGCGAACAGCGGGTGGATTGACAAGATGTAAAACGCCAGCGAAGCAGGCGAGGAAGTCTGTCCCGCCGGCTTGTCACGGCGTAGTTTTACGAAGACGGAAGCCTTGGCGAAGGCGGACTACAACGTTATGTATCGGGAAAGAGGTTCGTTTATGAAAAACTTCCATTACGTTTATATTTTAATAGACATTGCAACAGAAACGCATCATTATGTAGGTTCAACGCAAGATCTGCAAGCCCGTCTTGCCAAACATAATGCTGGTGAAGTGCCGCACACGTCAAAATTCAAACCTTGGCGTATTCAAACGGCAATCGCTTTTGACAGTAAAGAAAAAGCTGCTGCTTTTGAAAAATACCTGAAGAGTGGTTCCGGAAGAGAATTTGCCAAGCGCCATTTCTAAAAAAACGCATTTCTTATCGTCCATCCGGCCCGCTGGAAATGAGTCGAAACCTC
>JAGBXB010000073.1 GCA_017629515.1 Lentisphaeria bacterium
AGCGTTTCATCTCTATCCGGCAGGTATTTTCCTGCGTCCCTACGGGACTTCATTCATGGTGGGAACATATTTTCCCGGGGTTGAAACCCCGGGCTATATTCTACCGTCCCTACGGGACTTTATGCATGGTTGGAACATCTTTCCCGGTGTTGCCCCCCCGGGTAAAGATTATAAAAAAGATAAGCCCCATCGGGGCGTAGGATCCCAGCCCGGGGTTTTAACCCCGGGAAGGATTGGAAATAGAGATATAAGCCCCATCGGGGCGTAGGAAAAAAACTGTTGAATGGTTTTTTCAGCAAAATAAATAATAACCAATTACTATTTACATATATTCTTTTTACTTCCGGCAGGTATTTTCCTGCGTCATGTGCAAAAAAAAAGAGGGTGCTGCAAACCAGTTAACGTTTTGCAGCAGCCCCTTATCTCTTTTATGGAAAAAGGTCAGTCGATTTCCAGTTCATCTTTCAGGAATTTGATATATTCCATATCGATTTTTGCCCCGTAAAGGCCATCGCCTCTGGAGGGATATTCCAGTGCAAAGATACCGCTTTTCAGATATTTTTTCAAGCCTTTCATTACTTCATACTGATTGATGCAGCCATCGGAAAGATGGGTGATCATATATCCGCCTGCACCGCCGGCAACTGTAAAGACATTTTTCAGGTGGGCATAATAGATCTTATCCTGCAGGATCTCAAAAACTTCCTCCACTTTCTCCCCGTTTTTATTGAGGACGATATTACCGTGGTCATAGTTTGCGCCGACGGCATCGCAATCGACCATATCCAGAAGTTTTTTTGTCGGTTTGGCAAGGTCATGGAGGTAACTGTTGTGCATTTCAAGAGCAATGAGCATATCCAGTTCTTTTGCCTTCTGCCCAATCATTTTCAAACCCTCTGCGGCTCTTTCATAGTCTCTTTCCAGAGCGATCCCGCTTCCGGAAGTTTCCAGATTGCAGGATACACCTTTTGTGGTGACAAGTCCGGCAAAAAAGTTCATGACGCGTGTACCGCACTCTTTCTTTGCCCATTCCATAAGGTCAAGGAAGAAATCCACATTTTCTTTGATCTCTTCTTCTGTTCCGCGGCAGAAAGGAACGGCATGGCCGAATACTATTTCTTTATCCGGATGATCTGCTTTGAAATCAGCCGCTTTCTTCCGGAATTGCATCTGATCCATATCATCATATCTGTATTTTCCCCGCAATTCCACTCCGTCATAGCCGAAACGGTTGACGATTTTGAAGAATTCATCCAGTTTGCCTTTTCCTTCGTGATAATTTACATGCAGAAGCGTTTTCATTTTTATTGATCCTTCCTGATTGGTTATGGTGTAATAAGGTAGCACAGAAAACATTTTTTTCAAGTTTTCAGAAAGTATTCATGAAAAATCCTGCGGATATTTAAGGGCGTGGAGAATGATTCAAATGTAAAATAGGGTGACTTTTTTCATTACCTCTTTTAAAAGAAAAATGATTATTTTTGCATTTTTCGCTTGACACGGGTATAGCATGGGCAATATATTCAGTAAAAATGAGGGAAACTATGGCAGAGTGTAAGTATATAGCGTTAAGTCATAAACTTGAAAAATATATTGCAGAAAATGATTTGCATGGCAGATTGCCGGGAACAGCAAAACTTGCGGCAATACTGGGGGCAAATCATATCACTTTGCGTAAAGCGGTCAAACTGCTTGCGGAAAGCAATAAACTTTCTGTTATTCCCAACGAGGGAACATTTATTGTGGAACAGAAAGAAAAACGGAAGAAATATCATGTACTGGGTTTTGTAGGATTTCCTCTTCCGGAAGAACAGGCGGAAGATCTTTTTGAGCACTTGAATGAGCGCCTTGCCAAAGGTTCTTACAGGGCAATAAATATAGCGGGAAGATCCTCGCTTTTTGCAGAGCGGCCGGAACTTCTTCTGGAATTTCCTGTGGATGGATTTGCTTTTTTCGGAAGTAATATAACAAGAAAAATCGCGGAAAAACTTCTGGAGGAGAATTTGGTTGCGGTATGCAGTATAAACAGCAATTTTCCCGAATTCGATCATGTGGGCATGGATTATAAGGAAGGTTACAGGAAAGGAATTGCTCTTTTACAGGAAAAGGGGTATAGGAAAATTGCATTCCTTGATCTCAAAAGACGGGAGGAATTTCAGAATTACATAGCGGATATCCACGGGATCTTTCAGGAAAAACTTCAGGAAGATTTTGATGAAGATATGTTCAGGATCTACGATCCATTCGCATTTCAGGAAAAATTTCTGGGAAGATACAGAACGACAATGGTGGAGGATGCGTTAAGCGTCTGGCGGAAAAATATGCCGGACGCGGTGATAACCAGCGGGCATTTCGCCTCTATTTTCAAAAAACTCAACAGGGATATCGTTGTACTGGAATTTGCTTCCCGCAGGCAGTATGAAGAGTCCTGTGCAGATATTACATTCTGCGAAGATCTTCCCAGACTGCTCACAGAAAGTACAAAACTTTTACTGGAACGTTTGACAGGAAAAAACAACCGGAAAGAAAAAAAAGAAATCAAAATCCCGTTTATAATAAAAAGCAGAATAAAATAACAGAGGATGAAAATTATGAAAAAAAGTATTTTGCCATTGTTTCGTCTCCCGGAAAAGATTTTAATGCAATCAAAATTCACGCTGATCGAACTGCTGGTCGTTATTGCCATCATCGCCATCCTTGCGGGGATGCTGCTGCCTGCACTGAACAAGGCACGGGACGCGGCAAGAAGCATTTCCTGTTCCAACAATCTGAAACAGATCGGTCTGGGATTTTCTTTCTACCTTGCAGATAACAGAGATATTTATCCCGGAGCAGTTTCCGGTAACAGGAATTACCGGCTCTGGGGATGGCATTTTCTGTTCGTCTATTTCAATTATACCCATTACAAATCTCTGGATTGCGCCGCATTGGAAATCACCAATTCAAGACAGGGCCCTCCGGGACGAAGTTACTATAATGTGGAATTCAGAAGTGACGGGATCTACGGGCTCAGTTATCCCGCCTACGGATACAATTATATGGGAGTGGGTTCCAGCTGGGCGCATGATCAGAAATTTCTGTCCGATTCCAATGCCCGGCTGCGGGAGATCAAATATCCTGCCCGCCTTTATATGGCTATGGATACCAAGGATGCCGCAAACCAGTACGGGCACGCTCTTCTGCGGTGCAAAGCTTCCACTGACAGCAATAACGGTGTAGCGGATGCTTTCCGTCATAAGGGGACGGTCAATATCCTTTACGGGGATAATCATGTGGGGAAAATAAAATGTTCCCCTTACCACGCTTATGCCCCCAATGCCCTCCACAGTTATGACCGCGCTCCCTACAAGCCGGTAGCCTGGACGGGCGGCAGGTTCGGGAATGAAGATTTACAGTAATTTTGCAGATATTATCAGAATTTATCTTGTATTTGAGGCATTTGAGGGCTATAATACATTGATATAATCAAGGAGTTTCCCCATGAAAAAGATGAATGTTACTTTATTGTTTTGCTGTTGTTTTCTTTTTACCTTTTCTGCTTTTTCCCTGCCGGCAACTGCGGGAGCTGTTCTTGCGGAAAAAGGAAAGATCTGTGCAAAAGTTGTTCTTCTCCCCGATGCCGGAAAGGAGGAAACATTTGCCGGAAAATTTCTGGAAAAATATCTTGAAAAGATCACCGGCGGCAAAATGCCTTCCGGTACGCAGAATAGTCTTTCCATTACTCTTGCAACTGTGAAAAACGCTGCGGCAGTTCTGCCGGAAGATATGGTTTCCCAATTGAAAGAAAATGGTCACGGAGAAGCGTTTTACATCCGGATAAGTCCCGCCGGGATCTATATTGGAGGGAATACTCCCCAGGGAGTGCTCTACGGAGTTTTTACCTTTGTGGAAAAATATCTGGGTGTCAGATGGTTCCATGCCGGAAAGGATGGGGAACATTGCCCGAAAACAGCTTCCATCACCCTTGCTTCCTGCAATGATTTCCAGTTCCCCGCCTTTACCCGCCGCAGTGCCGGAGGATGGCATGGTTCTGTAGCACCCTGGGATATCGGAGATTATCATATCTGGCAGATCCGGAACAAAATGCAGGTACGGACTCCGCAGATGAATCAGAAAAATGTGGAAAAAACAGATGAGCGTCTTTTCGGAAACATGAAACGGGAATACGGTAATCACATGACATTTTTACAGGCGGTTCCGGATCGGCTTTTTAAAACCCATCCGGAATATTTCCCCTTGCAGAAGGGGAAAAGGACTCTTGTTCAACGCTCCCAGAGATGTCTTTCCAATCCGGAAGTACAGAAAAAAGTTATTGATTACGGTGTCCGCAAAGGTAGAGAAGGCGATCTTTTCGGCGTCGGGTTCCACGATTCCATCCATACCTGGTGCGAATGTGAAAACTGTATCAGAATGGGTACTTACAACGGGAAATACTCTTTAAGCAATATCGCCCATAAATTTGCTGCCGATATGACAAAAAAGATCCTGCAAGCCTGCCCGGATGCCGGCGGGCAGCGGGCTTTGATCTATGCCACTTTCCGCGAGCTGCCGGATGATCCCTCCATCCGGTACGATGAAAGAGTCATGGTTCTTTACTGTTCTCATGGCAGATGTTATGTGCATCCATTGAATTCTCCGGGAACTTCCTGCAATACCAAGTTCCTGCGGGATATAAAAGAGTGGAAAAAACGCTGTCCTTATATGGGGATCTACGATTATTATGCCTACTCCAATTCCCCTTACTGCCCGTTGGAATATATCCTTGCTGAAGACCTTAAATATTACTATCATACTCTGAATTTACGGGCTTTTTACGATGACAACACCAATAAAAAACTGCCCATAACGGAAAGTAACTGGCAGTTCCATTATGTTCTTGCCAAACTTCTCTGGAATCCGGATCTGGATATGGATAAACTGATGGATGAAACCTATACCCTTTATTATGGTAAAGCAGCTCCGATCATGAAAAAATATCATGCTGTCAGACGGCAATTGTGGGAAAATCTCCCCGGACATGTGGGGTATTGTATAAGCAATGGCAGATACCGTTACTGTATTCCCGATGATAAAACGGCTTCCGCTCTTCTTGCCCAACTGCGCAGTGCAATAGAAATGGTCAAGGGGGAGGCTCTTTATGTTTCCCGTATCCGGAGAGATGAAAAATTTTTGCGGGAATTCTGGATAAAAGATGGCAAAACTGCAAGAGACGGCCGTTCTGCATATAAACAGAGCCTTCGGGGAGTCTATGCCGGAGAAGGGAAAGTGAAAATCGACGGGAGTCTGGATGAGGAAGTCTGGAAAAAAGCCCCGCCGGTAAAGGGATTCCTGACCGGGGAAAGAACTCCCCCTCCGGAGGAAAGTGCCATCAGGATCGCTTATGACAGTACCTCCATTTATATCGGATGTGAACTTATGACCCGGAACACCTGGGGGGGAAAACTCAAAGCGGATGCTGTGAAAAAAGATTCCCATGTTTATCTGGATGACTCCATCGAGTTTTTCATCAATCAGGGGAACAACGATTATTACCATTTTGTTGTCAATTCTATTGGGACACTGTATGATGCCAGGATAAGAGACAGTTCCTGGGAATCCCGTGTGGAGGTCAAAACAAAAGTTCTGAAAGACCGCTATATCGTGGAAGTGAAAATCCCTCTTGCGGATGTCCGGATCGATCTTACCGCAACTGCTCCGGTTAAAATGCACTTCTTCCGCAACTGTTTCTCTTTGCAGCCGCCTGCCAATGAGGTGAAGTTCGGATTGAACGGGAACCGCCCCCATGAACCGGTGGTTTTCCAGCAGGTGTATTTAAGTAATGCCATGGCTCTTCTGAATGGGGATTTCACTCTTTTTGAGAAAAAAGGCAAATCTCTTTTCCCTGTCATGTGGAGCGGCAGATGGGCACTTTACGATGAAAAAGGCAAATTTTTCCATTTGAAAAGCGGCTCCATGTGGAGCAAACTCAATATTGCCAATTATTCCACTTCGGAATATCTGATCACCGGTACTGTGCAGGCTTCCGGCAAAGGCGTCCTTCAATTTGTCAAGAGTTCCTGTATAAGGGAAAAAGGGGATAAAAGACCATTCCGGCATGAATTGAAAGAGACGGTTTTCCGGACGGAACTTCAGGAACAATGGCAGACTTACCCTGTCTCATTCAGAGTAAAAAAGAATGAAACAGGTTTTCTCACAGTCAATGGTACTGATGCAAAGATCCGTTCCATCCTTCTGCACAGGATCGTGGAAAAAAAGAAATGATTTTTCCGGAATAAAACTTGCCGGGAAAGAAAAACTTATTGCCTGGTCCCTCCCGGCAGACAGTTCTGCCGATCATAAAATCCCTCTGTTTCCGGGGCGGAGGGATGTTCTGTTTTAAAAAAACGGGGGAGTTCTGCTTTAAAACCGGTAAAAAAGAAGATTTTTTCGTAAAAAAATGACTTATCAAGTTGATTTTACCGCAAGATGAGTTAAATTTCTCAAAGTATAATTTTTACATTGCATCATGTTTTAAAGGAAGGAGAAAACGATGCTTGATTTTACCAGTTTCTATTCGGTGCCGGAAACATTCCCGGCTGACGGAATCACCCCCTGCACAGAAGGAGTAAAACCCATATTCCTGGCGGGGCCGGAGTACAAGGGGAAGAAAACCCGTATTTTTGCCTGGTACAGTTTGCCGGAAGGGGCATCCAAAGAAAATAAAGTACCCGGGATCGTTCTGCTCCACGGCGGAGGCGGTACAAGTTTTTCCTACTGGGCAAAAATGTGGAATGACCGTGGTTTTGCCGCTGTCGTGCCCGATATTTTCGGCGGCTTCCCCGGCAAAAAGAAGGCCGATGGTAAACTGGAAGAAGCGGTGGAAAGCCATGAATTTTCCGGCCCTCTGCATAAAGACTGGTACAAACAGGCGGAAGATCCTGTGGAAGATCAGTGGGGTTATCATGCCATTGCCGCAGTGGTCATTGCCCACAGTTTCCTGCGTTCCATGGAGGAAGTGGACAGCGACCGTACCGGGGTAAGTGGTATCTCCTGGGGCGGATTCACCACTGCTCTTGCCATTCCCTTTGACTCCCGTTTCAAATTCGCCATGCCGGTCTACGGCAGCGGAGGGATCGCTGACGGATTGAAAGTCGTTCCCGGTACGGCTTCTGCCAAACAGATCAGAAAATGGGCTTCTCTCTGGGATCCCCAGAACTATCTTGCCAGAGCCAAAATGCCCATCCTTTGGCTGAACGGCTCCCATGATACCGCTTTCGATGTGATGAACTGGAACAAAACGGCATCTCTCCCCATGAAGTCCTACCGCTCTTTGCGTATCGACTTCCCCCACGGTCAGTATCCGGGTTCTGAAGCACCGGAACTTCTCCCCTTTGCAAAAAGTGTTCTGGAAGAACGCCAGTATCCTGTTTTCTCCAAAGTATTTGTGGATGAAGAAGGGGAAAGACTTGGCGCAAAACTCAATGCTCCGGTAAAGATCACCAAAGCAAAACTTATTGCCACAAGAGCAAATCCCTGCTGGAATGACTGTCTCTTCCGGGAATATGCGGCGAGAGTCAATACGGAAAAAGGTTCCATTGTGGGCGATCTGCCCGAAGACTGGACAGCAGCCTACCTTATGATCGAAGATGAAACCGGAAGTGTCTATTCTTCCGAAGTTATCTTCTCCGAAGGGGAATGATTTTTTCCGCGATCCGAAACTTTTCACCCTGCCGGAAAATTCCGGCAGGGTGTTTTCTCAATCATACAAAAGCCGTGTATTATGTCCATTCTTATTACCAGTGCTAAAAATCCCCGCGTCAAACATGCCTGCTCCTTACGGGAACGGAAAGAAAGGGACAAAGAAAAAGTCACTATTCTGGAAGGGTACAGGGAACTTTCCCGTGCTCTTGCTCTGGGGATCAAATTCAGAGAGTGTTACTTTGCCCCGGAATTGTATCTGGGGGAAAATGAACCCGCCCTTATTGACGCAATAGAAAAAAGCGGTGCGGAATGTTTTGAAACCACTTCCACCATTTTACAGAAACTTGCCTACCGGGAACGCCCGGAAGGATTGATCGCCATTGTGGAAATGGAGAAAAAAGGTCTGGAATGTATGCCCGTACTTTCCAACGGACTTTATCTTGTTGCTGAAACCATTGAAAAACCCGGTAATCTGGGAAGTATTTTACGCAGTGCCGATGCAGTCAATGCCACAGGTGTCATCATCTGCAACCGGCAGACGGATATATTCAATCCCAATGTGATCCGGGCAAGTACCGGGGCTATTTTCTCCGTTCCTGTTGCGGAATGTACTTCCGAAGAAGCTGTGGCGTGGCTGCGGAAAAATAATATCCGTTCCCTTGCTGCCACCCCCCATACGGATCTGATCTATACAGAAAACGATATGACCGTGGCGACTGCCATTGTTGTCGGCGCAGAACAGTACGGACTTTCCGATTACTGGATGAATAATGCCGATACCCAGGTGGTGATCCCCATGCTGGGCAAAATGGATTCCCTCAATGTCGCTACCGCTGCAACACTTCTTCTCTACGAAGCAGCAAGGCAGAGAAACTGGAAATAACCCTTTCCAAAGGAGAAATATTTTTATGAAAAACCTCACTCACAAAGTAGAATTCTGCGTTGTCGGCGGCGGGATCGCCGGTATGTGTGCGGCAATTTCTGCCGCAAGACACGGTATAAAGACCATGCTTATCCATGACCGCCCTGTTTACGGCGGCAATGCCTCCAGTGAGATCCGTATGTGGATCTGCGGAAGTCCTCACTTTCTGGAAACCGGACTTGTGGAAGAGTTCCGGCTGGAAAATCTTTACCGCAACCATTATCCCAACTATTCCGTATGGGATACCATCCTTTATGAGAAGATCCGTTATCAGGAAAATCTTACCGCCCTTATGAATACCACCTGTGTTGAAGCGGCAAAAGAAGGCAACAGGATCAAAAGCGTGAAATGCTGGCAGTTGACTACTGAAACATGGCATACTGTGGAAGCGGATATGTTCGCAGACTGTTCCGGTGACGGGATCCTCGCTCCCCTTGCCGGGGCGGATTTCCGTATCGGACGGGAAGCAAAAGCAGAATTCGGCGAAAGTCTTGGGCAGGATGTTGCCGACAGTAAAACAATGGGGATGAGTTGTCTTATCCAGGCACGGGAAACCGATCGCCCCCAGAAATTCACTCCCCCCAAATGGGCATACTCCTATCCCACTGAAGAATCCCTGCCGCCTCTCCGGGGGCATGATATGAGCCGTTTGCAGAACTACTGGTATCTGGAACTCGGCGGAAATAGAGATTCCATCGGCGATGCGGAGGAAGTAAAGGATGAACTTCTGAAAGTAGCAATGGGAATGTGGGATCACATTAAAAATCACGGGGATCACGGTGCGGAAAATTATGTTCTGGACTGGATCGGATTCCTGCCGGGAAAACGGGAAAGCCGCCGTTTGATGGGCGATTATATCCTTTCCCAGAAAGATGTTCTGGAAGGAACGGAATTTGAAGATATGGTGGCATACGGCGGCTGGCCGGTGGACGATCATCACCCCGACGGATTTGAATACAGAGGCGGGGAAGCCAATATCCATATCCAGCCGGATAATCCTTACGGGATCCCCCTGCGCTGTCTCTATTCCAGAAATATCGACAACCTTTTCTTTGCCGGAAGAAATATCTCCTGCACTCATGTCGGCATAAGTTCTACAAGAGTGATGGCGACCTGTGCCTGTGTGGGACAGGCTGCCGGTACTGCTGCCGCATACGCAGTCAAAAACAATATGACTCCCAGGGAAGTATGCAAAAATTTCATCACCGGTATTCAGAATACCCTTATGGATGACGATTGTTTTCTCCCCGGAAAAGTCAGACCTGTATCTGCTCTCTGTCAGAAAGCCTCCCTGAAAGTTTCCTGCGGCGATGGGGAAGAACTGCGCAGCGGTATCGACCGTGCCATCGGGGAAAAGGCAAATGCCTGGGTATGCAATGAGGGTGACTGGGCGGAATATGATTTCGGGGCGCCTGTGGATCTGAAAAGAGTGCGTCTTATCTTTGACAGCCGTCTTTCCAGAAACAAAGGCAACTGGCATCTCAATATGATCTTCAACCGGTCATTGGATACTGCCGATTACAAGGTGGATGACTGCCTGGTGGAAGCCTATCACATTGAAGCGGATGGTAAAGAGATCTTCCGGGAAACAAACAACTATCAGAGACTTGTAAAGATCCCGGTGGATGTGAAAGCAGGCAAACTGCGTCTTGTTATTGACAAACTGCGGGGTAATGGCCCCCGGAATGTCTTTGCTTTTGAAGCAGAATAAAGTACGGAGAAGTACGGAGAAAACGGATAGGCGCGGAGGGGAAAGCCTCTGTGCTTATCCGTTACTTTTTTTAAATTCTTTCAGGATCTCTTCTGCGATTTTTCCGGCAGTAAAATGGAATTTCTCCCTGATCCCCTCCATAGTTCCGTGGGGGATGATTTTATCCTCCGGCCAGGAAAAATGACGGACAAAGAAGGGGTTTTTTCTATAAACAAGCAGGGAATCGGTGATGGTATCCACGCCTGTTCCCGCAAGGGCATCCTCTATGGTGACAACAGGCATTTTTTCCGCATAAGAAAGGAAAAGATCTTTATCAAAAGGCTTGTAAAAGCGTCCGTTTACCACAGTACAGGAAATATGATTTTTTTCCAGGATTTCTACTGTTTGCAATGCTGTTTTACACTCTTTTCCCATCGCCCAGATCAGAAGATCTTTTCCCTCTTTCAATACTTCTGCTTTTCCCCATTGCAGAGGAGTTGTTTCCAGAGAATATTCTGAAAGAATACAACCGCCTCTGGGATAACGCAGAAGAACCGGGTGATCATATTGCAATGCGGCAGAAAGCATGGAAGAAAGTTCCTCCGGATCTTTCGGGGCAAGAATGGAAAGAAAGGGCATGGAAAGAAGAAAGGGCAGATCACTGAAACCGTGATGCGTAGGCCCATCCTCCACAAGACCTGCCCTGTCTGCACAGATCACTGCCGGAAGATCCTGTAAACAGATGTCATGGAAAAGATTATCCAGTGCCCGTTGTAAAAATGTGGCGTACATGGGGATGACTGCTTTCATCCCGGAAGCGGCAAGTCCCGCCGCAAAAGTCATGGCATGACCTTCTGTTATCCCTGTATCGAAAAAGCGTTCAGGATACTTGCGGGCGAAAGCGGATAAGCCTGTCCCGGAGGGCATGGCGGCAGTAACAGCAACGATTCTTTTATCTTTTTGGGCTTCCTTGCAGAGTGTTTCCCCGAAAACTGCGGAAAATGTCTTTTGGGAGGAGGGTTCGGATAATCCCGTATCCGGATCAAATGCGGAGACTCCGTGATACCGTTCCGGGGCTTTTACGGCATAATCGCATCCATGACCTTTTTCTGTGATCACATGCACAAGGACAGGACGGTTGAATTTTTTCACCGAGGAAAAAGTCTTGACCATTTCAGGTATATCATGCCCGTTTACCGGGCCCACATACCGTATGCCCAGTTCCTCAAAGAAAAAGCCCGGAACGATAAGACTTTTCACAGCCGCTTCCATTTTCTGGATATTGCCGATAAGTCCTTTGCCGCTGGGCAGGCGTTTGACTGCCATTTTGACGGCTGCTTTGAAACGGTTGTAGGCTGTTCCGGTAATGATCCTGTTGAGATAGTGGCGCAGCGCCCCCACAGAAGAGGAGATGGACATTTTATTATCGTTGAGAACAATAATGAGATTTTTACAGCTGGAACGCACATTATTCAATGCTTCCATGGAAACACCGTTGATCAGAGAGCCATCCCCCACAACGGCAATAATATGTTCACTGCCTTTCCGCAAATCCCGTTCTGCGGCAAATCCCATGGCGGCGGAAAGGGCACTTCCGGCATGACCGGCAATGAATGGATCGTAGGGGGATTCTTTTCTGGATGGAAAGGGGGAAAGTCCGTCATCCAGACGCAGGGAGGAAAAATTTTCCTCTCTTCCGGTAAGGATCTTATGGGTATAGCTCTGATGACCCACATCGAAAAAGATCTTGTCTTCCGGGCAGTGGAAAACTCTGTGCAGAGCCACAGTAAGTTCCACTGTTCCCAGATTGGGGGCAAGGTGTCCGCCGTTACGGGAGACTGTTTCAATGATCTTTTCCCTGATCCGGCAGCATAATTCATTCAACTGAGTTTCTCCAAGTTTTTTCAACTTTTCCGGAGAATCTGCTTTGTCCAGCATTCCTTCTGATCCTTTTTTTTATTTTTTTGCATGGAATTTACTCCGGAAAAGGGAAAATATCAAGAAAAAGACAGCCGGAATGTGTTTTTTTTTCAAAAAAAATCTTTTTTTATGTATTTTCAGATTGCCGAAAGGATTTTATATGCTATATTCTATAATGAAATAATGTTTAAATTCTTTATGTTTATTGCCGGAAGGAGAGAAGTATGAGCGAAAACAACGAAAATACAGGAGCGATCAATGATCCTCTGAACATACGCAATACCGATACGGGTGCTTTGAAGAGGATGCCTGCTGTGACCCCCGGAGGAAGTACTGCGGATGCAGCGAAAAAAACAATCAAACTCAAACCCCTTTCCCAACGGCCCGCGTCCCCGCCGCCGTCCGGTTCCCCCGCGTCTTCTCCGGCACCTGCAGGGGATTTCCGCTCTACGGCAACCGCTCCCATGAAGCCTTTCAAAAAGCCGCCTACTGCTCCCGCCACCCAGGTCGGAGCTGCACCCTCTGCGGATGCGGCAAAATTCATGTCCACGGCAACCGGCCCTCTGCATCAGACACAGAGACCTGTTTCCCCTGCACCTGTGGGAGCAAACCAGATCGGAGCTGCGCCCTCTGCGGATGCGGCAAAATTCATGTCCACGGCAACCGGCCCTCTGCATCAGACACAGAGACCTGTTTCTCCTGCACCTGTGGGAGCAAACCAGATCGGAGCTGCGCCCTCTGCGGATGCGGCAAAATTCATGTCCACGGCGACCGGTCCTCTGAATGTTGCTTCTAAAGAAAATGCTTCTGCCGCCCCTGCTGTTGCCACGATCACACAGGCGATCAAGCGTCCTGTGGCGGCATCTGCTTCTCCTGCGGCAGTCAAATTGCGTCCGGGAACAGCTTCCGCTCCTGCTTCTTCTGCCGGAGACGCTGCAGGCGCCCAGACGATCAAACTTGCTCCCAAAACACCTTCTGCCGCCCCGTCCGTACCGGCGACTCCTGCTGTGCCGTCGGGAGATACAGCGGGAGCGCAGACCATAAGACTTTCTCCGAAACCTGCTTCTACCGTAGCTCCTGCCGCCCCGTCCGTACCGGCGACTCCTGCTGCGCCGTCGGGAGATACAGCGGGAGCGCAGACCATTAAATTATCTCCCAAAACAACTGCTCCTGTGCCCGTACCTGCCGGAGATGCTGCAGGCGCCCAGACGATCAAACTGGCCCCCAAACCTGCTGCGGATTCCGGAGCGGCAACTGTGCAGCTTCCCGGTGTGAATGCTGCCGCCGCCGGAAATGGAGATGCGGCAACTGTTCAACTTCCCGGCGTGAATGCCGCCCCGTCCGCTCCTGCCGGTCTTTCCCTGAAAAAAGATCCTGCTGCACCCGCTGCGCCTGCCGCCCCGGGAGGACCTGCCGGTCTTTCTCTGAAGAAAGATCCCGCTCCTGCTGCACCCGCCGCACCGGAAGAAGAAAAATCAGCCTTGAACGTGCAGGACCCCAGTAAGAACAGAAAAGGCAAAAAAATCGAAATTGAAGAAGAAACGATCAATCTTGCCAATGAAAAAGATGATGATCCGGAAAATGCGCTTCCGTTGGATCTGCCCTCCAGAACAGGCGGCGAACCCTCCATCTTCTTTGCCATTACTGCCATCCTGGCACTGTTGCTTGCCGGTTATATCGTATTTGCTCTTGCCGCTCAATACAGTAATATCTGGGAAGGAAAAAATATCCCTGTTATCGGATTCAGCAAACAGGCTGGAAAATAAGGGCATACCTGAATATTTTCATAATGATCAATGCCCTCATTCCGGGGGCATTTTTTTTGTAACAAATCAAAACAGAGGAAAAAATGAAAAAAACAGTATTGATCGTATTCCTTGCTTTTGCAACTCTTTCCCTTTTTGCAGAAGTTGTCGTTAAAAACGGGGAAAAAATCGCTTTTCTCGGCGATTCCATCACCCAGCTCGGCAAAAGTACCCGTCCTTATATGGGATATTTGCATCTGGTCATTGACGGTTTGAAACAGTCAGGAGTAACTGCACAAATGATCCCTGCAGGGATCAGCGGTCACAAAAGCAATCAGATGCTGGCAAGAGTGGATAAAGATGTAATAAGCAAAAAACCCCAATGGATGCTTCTTTCCTGCGGGGTGAATGATGTCTGGCACGGGAAACGGGGGGTCGCACTTCCGGATTATAAAAAGAATATCACAGCGATCGTGGACAAAGCACAGAGTGCCGGTATCAAAGTTGTCATTATGACCGCTTCCATGATCCGGGAAGATGCCAAAAATGTTCCCAATACCACCTTGAAAGCCTATAATGACTTTCTGCGCACACTTGCCAAAGAAAAAAAATGTCTGCTTGCCGATATCAATGCAAGGATGCAGAAAGAAGTTTACAGCAAAGAACTTTCTGTCATCAAAGGCAACCGCCTTACCTATGACGGCGTTCACATGAACGGCAGAGGGCACATGATGATGGCTTCCGTCATCCTTGAAACTTTCGGCGTCCCTGCTGAAAAAATACAGCAATTCAGAAAAGGATGGGAGAAAAAATATCCCGAAGCACAGGTGTCTTTGCCGCTGAATCACGAAATGAACCTTCTTCTGCACACTAAAGCAGCTGAAAAGAAAATGAGTATCGAACAGTACATCAGAAGTGTGCTTTTCTCCGGAAAATGATATCCCCAGTGTCCATAGGCAGATTTATGAAAAGTTCATTCACTCTTTTTCTTCTGTTTTTTGTACTGTGTCCTCTTTTTGCCGCATTTGAAGTGAAGAATGGGGATAAGATCGCCTTTCTGGGTGATTCCATCACCTATTGGGGCGGGACACGATCCCCCTATTACGGGTATATCCATCTTGTCCTTGACGGTTTGAAGCGTTCCGGCATTGCCGCAGATGCAGTCTTTGCCGGAGTCCGGGGGCATGATTCCAATGATATGCTTGCACGGGTGGAAAGAGATGTGATAAGGAAAAAGCCGCAATGGATGCTCCTTTCCTGCGGAGTGAATGATGTATGGGGAAAATGGAAAGGCAGAGGCGTGGATTTTGCCCGGTACAAAAAGAATATCGTTTCCATTGTGGAAAAAGCGCAGAGTGCCGGTATCCGAGTCGTTATTCTGACTGCTTCCATGATCTATGAGGGAGCGGGAAACAAATACAATACGGACTTGAAGAAATATAATGACTTTCTGCGTACTCTTGCCAAAGAAAAAAAGTGTCTGCTTGCAGACATAAATTGCCGGATGCAGAAAGAAGTTGCCGGAAAGGAACTTTCCAGAGGAAAAAGAGTCAAACTTACCTATGACGGCGTTCACATGAACGGCAGGGGGCACATGATGATGGCTTCCGTCATCCTTGAAACTTTTGGTGTTCCTGCTGAAAAAGTACAGCAGTACAGAAAAGAGTGGGAGAAGAGTCATCCGGAAGTTTTGCTCCGTATATCACTGAAAAAGGAGGAATATCATCTTCTTTGCGTCAGAGCCTCTGAAAAGAAAATATCTTTGGAACAATATCTGAAAGAATGGATCACAGAACTCAAATAAAACAGGAAAGAAAAAATGAGTAAGGAAAAATATATTCTCGGTTATGATGTGGGCGGAACAAAGATCGGTATCGGACTTGCTTCCGCTTCCGGGCGTTTGATCGGTAAAAGAAGAGTGGAAAATAAAGATACAGATCCGGAAGAGATCCTGCCGCTTCTGGCACAGATGGGAAAAGAACTTGCAGAAGAAAATGATCTGAAAGTATCCGACCTTGCCGGTTTCGGTATTTCCGCTCCCGGTCCTGCGGATATCCCCAACGGGATCCTGCTTGATCCCCCCAACAATAAAAAATGGCACAATGTCCCCATTCAGGGGTATTTGCAGGATGCCTTGCAGATCCCCGGATGCTTTGAAAATGATGCCAATTCCGCCGCTCTTGCAGAATGGTTCTTCGGAGCGGGAAAAGGGAAGACGGACTTTATCTATCTTACCATGAGTACCGGTATCGGAGCGGGTATTGTTGCCGGAAACACTCTTATACGGGGAAAGACTTTCTTCGGCGGGGAGTTCGGACACATCCCCATTGAGATCAACTCTGAAAGAGTTTGCGGCTGCGGGCACAAAGGGTGTTATGAAGCCTATTGCGGCGGTCGCAGTATCGCCCTTTATCTGCAGGATCTTCTGAAAAACAGAAAAGGTCATCCCATTGTGCAGTTTGCCGGAGGGAAAGTGGAGGATATTGATATGCTTGCACTGGAAAAAGCAGTGAGAAGCAATGATCCTCTTGCTTTGCAGGTATGGGAGGAAATGAGTATGCGCAATGCGCAGGCTTTCGGGATCCTGCTCAATACATTCAATCCGGAACGGTTGATCCTCGGTACTCTTGCCTGGGCGGTGGGGGATCTTTATACCGATCCCATCAAAAAATATCTGCCCCGCTTTGCGTGGAAAGAGATGATCGACGCATGTGAGATCGTTTCCAGTGAATTGAGAAGAGATGTGGGATACTATGCGGGGGTCGCCGCCGCCATGTACTTCCTGCTGGGAAAACGGGCGGAATAATAGAGAAAAAGAATGCTTACAAGGACATATTCAGCAGCTCTTACAGGTATTGAGGCTCTTCTTCTGGATGTGGAAATCAATGCTTCCGGAAGAGGGGAACAATCCATCGTTTCCATTGTGGGATTGCCGGATGCGGCAGTACGGGAAAGCCGGGAACGGATCCGGTCAGCTCTGTATGCCTGCGGATATGAACACCCCCAGGGAAGCACTCTTGTCAATCTTGCCCCTGCGGATATCCGTAAAGAGGGGGCTTCTTTCGATCTTCCCATTGCTCTGGGGCTGGTTGCCGCACTCAACGGGGTCGACCGCAATACTCTTGCGGAAACCCTTGTGGTGGGGGAATTGGCTCTGGACGGGATGGTGAGACCGGTAAAAGGAGTAGTCTCCATTGCTTTGCTGGCAAGAGAATTGCCGCAGGTGAAAAATTTTATTGTTCCTGCAGGAAATATGCAGGAAGCCATTCTTGCCGCCGCATGTAAAAATGTGTATCCTGTTCATTCTCTTCCGGAAGCGGTGGAGGCTCTTCAAGGTAGGAAAACTCCTGTTCCGGCAGAGGCTGCGGACATGCTTTTTGCAGAACCGGACTGGGCAAACAGCCCGGATTTTGCCGATGTCAAGGGGCAGTTTGCGGCAAAACGGGCTTTGGAAATCGCGGCGGCAGGGGGGCATAATGTGTTATTTTCCGGCCCTCCGGGTTCCGGAAAGTCGATGCTCGCAAAGCGTCTTGCCGGTATATTGCCGCCTATGACGGAAAAAGAAACACTGGAAACCAGCCGGATTTACAGTTTACTGGGATTGCTTTCTTCCGACCGTCCCCTTATGCGTATGCGTCCTTTCCGTTCGCCCCATCATACTGTCAGTGATGCCGGACTTATCGGCGGCGGCAGTAATCCCGGACCGGGGGAGATCAGTCTGGCGCATAACGGCGTACTTTTTCTGGATGAACTTCCGGAATTCAAAAGAACCACTCTGGAAGTATTGCGTCAGCCTGTGGAAAGCGGGGTTGTGACCATTTCCCGGGCGGCGGGCAGTTGTGATTTCCCCTCCAGGTTTGTTCTGATCGCTGCCATGAACCCATGTCCCTGCGGGCATCTGGGGGATAAACTGCATCCCTGCAGATGTAAACCCATGCAGGTCCGTTCCTACCGCTCGAAGATCTCCGGGCCCCTTCTGGACAGGATCGATATCCATGTGGAGGTGGCGGCTCTTACGGAAGAGGAGCTTGTGCAGAAAAATGTGGCGGAATCCAGCAGCAGTATCCGTAAAAGAGTCATTGCCGCAAGGGAGATCCAGCTTGCCCGGTACCGGGGGACAGATACATTCTGCAACGGAATGATGGAATCTGCCCAGATCGCCAGATATTGTATACTGGATAAACCCACAGAAACCCTTTTGCGTCATGCCATACGGGAATTCGGGTTGAGTGCCAGAGCGTACGACAGGATATTGCGGGTCGCCCGTACCATTGCGGATCTGGCCGGAAGTGAAAATATAACAAGACAACATATATTTGAAGCCGTTTCCTACCGTTCCCAGGACAGAAGGACGGCATAAGCAGAAAAAAAGGAGGATAAAATGGCAGGAATTTTCAAAGCTTATGATATCCGGGGGATCTACCCGGAACAACTCAATACGGAGATTGCCGAAAAGATCGGACGGGCTCTTACCGTCTTTCTCAAAGCAGAAAAAATCGTGGTGGGAAGAGATATGCGTCCTCACTCCCTGCCCCTTTTTGAGGCTCTTGCCAAAGGGATCACGGAACAGGGCGCAGATGTGATCGATCTGGGACTTTGCTCCACCCCTCAATCCTATCATGCCAACGGAAAACTTGCCGCAGATGGAAGTGTGATGATCACCGCTTCCCACAATCCGGGGGAATGGAACGGTTTTAAACTTTGCCGGAAAGATGCTGTCCCCATCGGCGGCAATTCCGGGATCGGGGATATTGAAAAAATGGTGGAGGAAAACAATTTCCCCGCCGCAGAAAAAAAAGGGAAGATCCTTTCTTACGATATTGCCGGAGAATATGCTTCCTTCCTCCAATCCTTTGCCAGAATGGACAGAAAACTCAAAGTGGTCGTGGACTACGCCAACGCTATGGGTTCTTATGAGATCAAGGGGATCGAACAGTATTTTGATGTGATCCCCCTCTATAAAGAACTGGACGGCACATTCCCCAATCATGAAGCCAATCCCCTGAAAACCGATACACTGGATGCCATTTGTGCAAAAGTAAAGGAAGTGGGTGCAGATTTCGGTGCGGCTCTTGATGGAGATGCCGACAGATGCGGATTTATTGATGATAAAGGGGAGATCATTCCCATGGATCTTTTTACCGCCCTCATCGCCCAGGATATCCTCTCCTCCGGCCCTGCAACCATTATGTATGACTTGCGCAGCAGCAAAGCGGTAAAAGAGTGCATTGAGGAAAATGGCGGCAAAGCCGTTATGTCCAGAGTGGGACACGCCTTTATCAAAGCACAGATGCGGGAAACCGGTGCTGTTTTTGCCGGTGAACTTTCCGGGCATTACTATTTCAAAGAAAATTTTGTGGCGGAATCCCAGGGACTTGCCATTATCAAACTGGCGAATCTTATCTGTGCAAAAAATATTCCGGTAAGCGAAATGGTCGCACCTCTGCGGAAATATTTTTCCAGTGGTGAGATCAATTCCAAAGTGGCGGATACCTCCCTTGTCCTTGCCCGTATCCGGGAAAAATATGCCGATGGAAATCTTTTTGAACTGGACGGGATCTCTTCCGAATATCCCTCCTGGTGGCTGAATGTACGCTCTTCCAATACCGAGCCTTTGATCCGGCTTATCGTAGAAGCGGATACAAAAGAACTTATGGAAGAAAAACGCGATGAGGCTCTTGCCTTGATCCGCTCCTGATTTTCAGAGGTACGGATAAGTACGGATGGATACGGATGGGTACGGAGGAAGAAGTATCTTCCGTACCTTTTTTATGATTTTCTTACAGAACGCTCCCGGAGCAATGCCAAACCGCAGATGGCGGCGGTTTCCGCCCGCAATATCCAGCATTGCATGTGAAGGGGATAGAAAGAATTTTCTTTCATAAGAAGTTCCTCTTCTTCCGTAAAACCGCCCTCCGGTCCGACAAACCAACCGATATTTTTTACGGTATTTTCTTTTCCGGCAAAGGGGTCTTCATCCTCTTTGGCAATACTTCCATAGAAATTTACTTCACATCTTTCCTTTGCCGCAAGAATGCTGTCGGCAAATTTTATTGGCGGAAAAAGTTGAGGCAGATAGGGGTTGCCGGATTGTTTGCACGCTTCAAAAAGCAGATCGTTCCATCTTCCATTGACAGAATCCGCATCGGGCAAAGCTACCGATCTTTCGCAGATAACAGGGGTGATGCCAGTTACTCCCAGTTCCGTACACTGTTTAAGGATGATATCCATTTTCTGCCGTCTGGGGGGCGCAAGAAAAAGATGCAAAGCTCCTCCGGGAAGCGGGGGGATCTTTTCCATTTCTGTAATGGATAGGCATTTATCCTTTTCCACCCGGGCAAGGGCGGAATTTCCTTTACCATCCAGCAGGCGGCATATATCGCCGGGTGCGGCACGGAGGATCTTGAATAAGTGGGTGCTTTCCCCTTTATCCAGAGAAATGATATCGCCAATATTTACTTCTGCAAGAAGATCATAACGGAAAGAGTGCATATTCATTCTTCCTTTTTTCCGGGATTTTGTGCGGAAAACAGGATGTTTTCCATAAGAGAAATAATTTCTTCATCCGCTTCAGGTTTCCCTTTGGCAAGGTTTTTTCTGCCGTTTTCCATGAAAATTCCGGGAGAGGCAAGGAATGAAGAGACATTTTTCTTTAATTTTTCAACAAGAAAGGCATCGTCACGCAGAATGGAAGCCCCGCCGCTTTCCGCAAGAAAGGAAGCATTGTCAAACTGATGATCTTCTGCGGCAAAAGGATAGGGAACAAGGAAAGTATATTTGCCGAAACAGGCACTTTCCGCCACGGTGGAACCTCCGGCACGGCAGATGATAAGATCTGCTGCGGGATAGAGAAAATGCATGGCATCAGAACTTTCCAGAAGAAGTTTCTTTCCTTTGAATGAAGCATAGGCTTCTTCCAGTTCCAGTACTTTCCCTTTTCCGGCAAGATGGATGAATTGGAGTTTTTCCGCGCCGGGGAGGGTCAGGAGTTGGAGAACTGCCTTATTCAGACTTGCTGCACCCAGAGATCCGCCGAAAGCAAGAAGAACAGGTTTTTCCGTCACAAAGGAGGTATTGTATTTTTCATTGATGAAGTCAATGGCTTTTTCTTTGGATAAGGAGATATTTTCTTTCAGTTCTTTACGCAGAGGCATTCCGGTAAAGATGGCGGGGCAGTGACATTTTGCCGCATCCGGAGAGGGAAAGGAAAGGGCAATGGCTTTGGCATAACGGGAAAGGAATTTATTTGCTTTCCCCAGTCTGGCATTGCCGTCATGCAGGAAAATGGGGATGGAGAGGCTTTTTGCGGCAAAGGCGGGGGGAAGGGAGGCAAAAGAACCCATACATAAAAGAGCCTGTGTTTTATGGGCAGGGAACGCCTTTTTTACCGCCTTTTTTCCGGCAAGGAAATTACGGAAAAAACGTAAGAACCCCATGGGACGCAACGATGGGGGCGACGCCGGGATCTGTATATTTTCTATGCCGTAAGAATCAGCGATCCTGCTTTGGGCGGGAGCGTTTTTCCCTCCGATGAGAAGAAGCACATTTCCGCCGTTTTCTTTGAATTTTCTTGCCACGGCAAGACCGGGGTAGAAATGTCCCCCTGTACCGCCGCAGCTGATTGCCAGTCTTTCCAGTTTCATTAGATTTCCTTTTTGCAATTTTCTTTTCTCTTCAGAAAAGGGAATATTCTTCTTAAAAACACCATGATTTTTTCCCTTAAAGAAATATGGTAATCGGGATAGGCGGCATCCAGTGCCACACTGACAGCCAGAGCCGTTGCCGCCAGACAACTGACCAGACTGCTGCCCCCGTAACTTATGAAAGGAGCCGGCATCCCTTTAGTGGGGAATGCTGCCGATATGACCCCGATATTGATAATGGCTTGTATCGCTATCCATGTGGCAACGGCAAAGGCGAGAAGGGCCCCCTGCCTTGTCCGGGCTTTCATGCTTATACGGATGACAAGGAAGATGTATACAAGGTAGACAAGGATCACACAGCATAAAGAAATGAAGCCCAATTCCTCCCCTACGATGGAAAGAATGAAGTCGGTATGCGCTTCCGGCAGATATTTATGTTTGAAACGGCTTTCCATAAAGCCCCTGCCCGTCCAGTTCCCGGAACCCAGGGCAAGGAGGGAGAACCATAACTGATAACCGGTTTTTTCCGCCACTGCTTCCGGATTGGTATAGGCAAGAAGCCGCGCCCAGCGGAAAGGACTGAAATATTTGATGCCGAAAAAGAGCATGGGCGGTAGGACAAGTACCCAGGGAATGAGGCAGATGAGCCGGATCCCCGCTGCATAAAGAACGGCAAAAAATATAACCCCCAGAAGAACACTTGTTCCCATATCTCTTCCTGCGAATACAAGAAAAATGATCATTCCGGAAAAAATGGCGGAAAGCAGCAGGAATTTCCAGGGCTTGTTTTCCAGCATTTTAAGTTTGTTTGAACAGAAACTGGCAAGGAAAAGAGATAAAACGATCTTGGCAAATTCCGATGGCTGGATATTTCCCACTCCCGGTATGGGGATCCATCTCCTTGCCCCTTTGACGGGGGAAAAACATAAGGCGAGACAGAGAAGAAGGGCAATAATGATCATAAAAAGAGTACTGTATGAACATAACTTCCTGTAACCGGCAACGATCACAAATGAAAATGCCGCCACGCCGACAGACGCCCATTGCAGCTGTTTGACAAAAAGGGAGGAACCCGCCAGTCCGTAGGCACTTCTGGCAATACCGAAAGAGGTGGAATAGAGCATGATAAGTCCGAAAAGAACCAATAAAACGGTGATGATGCAGAGTGCCGCCGCTTCTCCCAGCGGGGCTTCCTGCTGTAAAAGGGGCTCTCCAGTATTGGTGGGTTCTTCAGAGTAACGCAGTCTCATATTTTTTCCTTACGGTGATTATTATGGTATCATACATTACTGTCTTTTTTTAAAATTTCATCCCCGGAAAGAGATTTTTTTTGAATTTTTTCTCTGTAAAGGGTGGGAGTCATGCCGGTTCGCTTTTTAAAATCGCTGGCAAAGTAGAGTTGATTGCGGTATCCGCAGTAACTGGCAATCTGTTTTACAGGGAGATTGGGGGAGGATGCAAGCAGATCTCTGGCGTATTTATGACGCTCCTCAATAATGTAATCTCCGGGGGAAAAGGAGGTGTATTGGCGGAAAAGAGCGCATAATCTTGTCCGGGAACAGCCCGCTTCCTTGCAGAGATCCTGTAAGGTGATCTTCTGGAAAAGATTGCGCTGGATGAATTGTTGACTCAAAATTACTTCCACAGGAAGATTTTTCTGCGGCACAAACCGCAGTGCATACATAAGAACGGCATATCCCAAAAGAGAAAGTTTCGGGGAAAGCCGGGGATCTTTTTTCCCCAGAAGATGATAGATCTCATCAAAAAGTGCCTCATATTCCTTTGTGAAAAAGTCTTTGATGATGATACATCTGTTCAGACCGAAATTTTCCAGAATGATACGCAGTAAATATCCTTCTATGCCGATGACGCAATGTCCTGCCTCCCCCTCTTCTGCGGTAATGGTACGGGGGCCGGGGGGGATGAGGATGGTTTCTCCGGCTTTCACATGATAGACCTCTCCATTGCAGATGATTTGCAGTTTCCCTTTTTTCATATTGTAGACGCACCAGCATTCGTAATGGGTGTGGCGTACAAAATAATCCTTGGCGTATGTGGCTTCGTTGGCAAAATAGGGCCACAGGACAAGGGGGAAGTTATCAAAGGGTCTCCAATTATTCTGCCGGATCTTCAAGCGGTGCAGAAGAGCATTGTTGAATGAACTTTTATTGACGATCTCCACAGATAAAAACTCCTTTTTTACCATTCGGTGGCAATTGACGATATTATTCTGCCGGATAATATAACATGACCGGAAAACTTATGCAAGATGATTTTGTATATTTATTGTACTTTTTTATATAATAAAATTAAAACTCTGTCTTGTTTTAACGGGCAATCTATATTATAATTAAATACAGAAAAGATATTGCCGTGTCCGTGCCGGGGAAAAGCATGGATTTATGTCTGTTTGTGTCGCATAATATACATTATGTGAAACAAAAAAGACATTTTTCCCGTACGAAACGGGGATTTTGAGAAGGTCGGGAAGGTTGAAAAATAACAAAAATGAACTCAAAGGAGGTAACATAATGTATATTATGCGACGCCACAATTTTACGCTGATCGAACTTCTTGTTGTTATTGCGATCATCGCTATTCTTGCAAGTATGCTCCTTCCTGCGTTGAATCGGGCAAGGGATGTGGCAAAGGCCGTGAACTGTAAAAGCAACCTCAAACAGATCGGTTATACTTTGCGTCTGTATGCGGATACCTACAAGGGCTGGGTTCCCAACTACTCTTCCGCACATCATTTTCTTATTGTCGCAGTGGAACATGTGCATGGAATCAACCTGTTGGCGGAATGGAACTCCAGACCGAAGAAAAGTCTTGCCTACGGCTGTCCCGGCATCGACCGCCCCCGCTTGACAAGTTCCGCATACTGGGGCCGAAACCATTATGGAACATTGCTTGTCACCACTCTTTCCGACTGGCTTTCCAAAGCATATTACCTTTCTACGGATACCAGTGGGCAGAGACCCTATTTCTGGAACTTTGACAGAGTACCCGATCCCCAGAAGAGGATTTATTACGGTGACAGTCAGGCGTATGCGAATACTGAACAGACTGAATTTGCTCAGTCTGCCTACTTCCTTACCAAATTTACCACCAGCACCACAGGGACAGGTAAACCTCTGTTAAGTTTGCGCCATCAGGATGCCACCAATGTTGGATTTGTGGATGCCCATGTGGAAACCTTGAAAAAGGTGGATCTGAAAACAAAATTCAATTACAGTGCTGCATGGGTAAGAAATATCCCCATGGAATTCTGAAAAATATATCTGAATCATACTGAAACGAAAGGAAAACACTGATGAAACAAAAAAACTTTACTCTTATCGAATTGCTGGTGGTTATTGCGATCATAGCCATTCTTGCCAGTATGCTTCTTCCCGCCTTGAACCGGGCAAGGGATACGGCAAAGGCGATCGGCTGCAAGAGCAATCTCAAACAACTTGGTTATGTAGCAAGATTATATGCCGATACCTATACAGGCTGGGTCCCTAATTATTCTTCAGCCCACCATTTTATTGATACAATGGTATATTTTGTAACTGGCAAAGTCATTCGTACCGGAGCCCCCACCAATCCCAAAGACAGTGCTGCTTACGGTTGTCCCGGAATGGAAAGACCTCCCGTTTTCACCAATGAATGGGGGCTGAATCATTACGGATGTTGGCTTATCACCCCCGCCGCTGACGCAGATGCAAAATACAGATGGCTTGTCAATGGTATAAAATTTAATTCATCACATACCTCAACGAGTTATTTCTGGAATCTTGACCGCTATCCCAAACCTGCGGAAAGAATTTTTTCCGGCGATACATTGAAGACTTATGCTATTTCTGACAGAAATAACAGACCCAAAGCGCAGGCACCATTTTTCCAGAACCGTTTCAATGCCTCATACCTTGACCGCCCGCTGTTGGATCTGCGTCATGCGGACAGTGCCAATGTTGTGTTCATGGATGGTCATGTGGCAAATCCCAAAAAACTGGATCTGAAAGTAACCTATCTTTTCAGAGCTGCCTGGGTCAGAGGGACTGCTGTGGAATTCTGAAAAAATATATCTGAACCATACTGAAGCAAAAGGAAAACATTGATGAAACAAAAAAACTTTACTCTTATTGAGTTGCTGGTAGTCATTGCAATTATCGCTATTCTTGCAAGTATGCTTCTTCCTGCGTTGAACCGGGCAAGGGATATGGCAAAGGCAATCAGCTGCAAAAGCAATCTCAAACAGTTGGGCTATACCGTAAGATTGTATGCTGACAGCAACAAAGGCTGGACACCCAATTACCTTGTATCTTATCACTGGCTTGATTTTCTTTCCCAGCAGGTTCACGGCAAAATCATCCGTACCGGAGCCCCCACCAATCCCAAGGACAGTGCCGCTTACGGTTGTCCCGGAATGGAAAGACCTCCTGTTTACACAAATGAATGGGGGATGAATCATTACGGAAGCTGGCTTGTTACTCCCGGTTCTGACGGGTTCAAACAATACAGATGGCTTTCCCAGACGAAACAGTTTTCCACAGACTCAAGTGCTTCTTATTTCTGGAACCTTGACCGCTATCCCAAACCTGCGGAAAGAATTTATTACGGCGATACCCAGCAGACTTATGAGATTACTGCCAGAAATAACAGAACCAAAGCACAGGTGGGATTTTTTAAAGACAGTATCAATGCTTCTTCCTACCCCAACAATCCGCTGCTGCATCTGCGTCATCTGGACGCCGCCAATGTGGGATTTATGGATGGTCATGTGGCAAGTCCCAAAAAACTGGATCTGAAAGTAACCTATCTTTTCAGAGCTGCCTGGGTGAGAGAAGTTCCTGTATCATTCTGAAAAAAGTATAAATAAATCAAAATATAAAGCAATACAAAAAAGAAAGGAAAAAGATGAAGAAGATTTTTGCTTCATTGTTTCTTGTTTTCGCTGTGCTTTTTACAGTGCAGGGAGCAAAAGATGATGGACTTGTAGTCCATTACAAATTCGATGAGGGCGAAGGAAATATCGCCAGAGATTCCTCCGGCAACGGGCTGGATGCCACTCTCGTTGAAACCACATGGGAAAAATTCGGCGTGCAGGGAAAAGCCGTCAGACTTGACCACACCAAAAAGAAAGCCCATATCCAGCTTCCCAAGAGTGATAAACTCATACTGGAAAAAGAGATGACGCTTTCTCTTTACTTCAAAGTGGAAAATTTTTACAAAGGACTTACACTTTTTTCCAGCAGTAACTATTATCTGGGCTGGACAAGTGTTGTTTACAGAAGTTTCATTACTTTCTCCTCCATTGACAGAAACAACCGTAATGATAAACGCAACGGCGGCCTCTGCCGGGTCTCTCTCGCTGCCGGAACAGGGCCTCTTGCCCCCTTCCACAATGTAGTCTTTACCGTCGGCCCCGATCCGGACAATAAAGACCAGAATATTTTGAATATCTATCTGGACGGGAAAAAACTTTCTCACAAAGGAGTAAGCAATTTCCCCATGCGCGCCCCCATCCGTGTGAATAAACGCGTTCCCCTCACCATCGGGCATTTCACCTCTGCGGAAGGTCAGTGGTTCAGCGGGATCATTGATGAAGTAAAGATCTACAACAGAGTCCTTTCTGCCGATGAGATCGCAAAAAATCACAGAAGAACCACGACCCAGAGTACAGAAGGTCCCGGCGAAAAAGTCCAACTTAAAAAAGTGGATTTCAAACCTCTGAAAAATAAAAAGGTCGCCCTTTACTCTCCTCTGAAAGTTACCAAAGCACAACTTGCCGGAAGTCGGGATGAAGGGAAAGACTCCCCCCGCCATGTTGCCGCATGGGGTACTCCCATCCGCAGTGTGGAATGGTTCAAAGAACAGGCGGAAAAACTCGGCTGTAAAGTAACCATCCTTGATGATGCCCGCCTTTCCGATAAAAAATATCTTGTCAAAAAGAACTTTGATACCCTGATCCTTCCTGCCGGTGTCATCCCCTTTGAAGCGGAAGAATCCATTTTTGAATACCTCGTTACCGGAGGAAATCTTTTCACCCCCACCGTTCTGCCCAGCGTCTATAAAAGATATGCAGATGGTTCTTTCGGTAAATTCAGAGGTAACTACCTGAAAAACCATACAAGAGGCTGGTACAGTCCCTTCCTTTTGCGTACTACTCCCGGTGCAAACGGTTTGCGCTGGTGGGTGGCTCCTCTGGGACTGAATCCCGGTGTGGTGGATATTACAGGCGACCTCATGGCTGCCGTTGTAAAGAACCCCAATCCCAAAAGAAGAGTGGCTTACCGCCCTCTGGACAGATGGGGCAAGATCCCCGGTCTTGACGGTGCATACGGCGACGGCAACAACTATGCTCTGGGTGCTGATGTTCAGGTGGAACTCTACCGGGAACGTACAGGGATAGGTTCCGGCTTTGCCGTCTACCGTTATTACAACAACCTTATCTTCGGTTCCACACTTGCCCAGCTGGGATCCATCGGGGAAAGTCTGATCAAAGGCAAAGACGGGGATAAATATTTCAAAGCAGTCATGTATCTTCTGGAAAGCAAACTGCCCGGAGAACAGAATACAACTTATTACAGAAATGCTGTGGATCTGCACAAAGAATGGAGTGAACTGGGTTTCACCTATACTTCCGCCGTTGCCGCATTGCGCGATGCTTCTTTCTATGCTTATCTTTCCGGCAGGGAATGGAAAAGCTTTGCAGAAAAACTTACAGAAATGGAAAAAGAATTCAATGCTTTGAACGGGGAACGCAAAACCCAGAAACAGCTTCTTTTCTCCGGAAAATATGCCGAATGCAGCAAATGCACCGCAGAGTTGCTTGCCAAAGTAAGAGTTTCTGCCGGAAAATATGCTTCCTGTATCGAAGAAGGCAGAAAAGCTGTTGCTGATGCCAAAGTGCCTGCCAAAGTGCCTGTCAAACACAAATACGGTACGATCCCCTCCATCGCTTCCACTGTCATCCCCACCAACCTTTCCATGTTCCGGGGAAGATTGTTTGATTCCATCCGCAGGATCGGTTCCAATATTTACAGCGGTATGATAGATGACTGGTATGCAGAAGATCCCCAGGTACAGAAAAAACTTAAAGGACTTCTCCGTGACCACAAGTTTGTTTATGCCGCCGGTCCCCGCGTCCTTGTCCGCGGCGGGCATTTCAACCCTGCCAACGGTACTGTAAAAGACGCTCCGGAAGTGATCTATCCGGAAAAAAACCTTTCCAAATATCTGGAAAATGTTTTCAAAGTCTGGAAATGGAAAGGCAAAGAACAGTTCCGTATCGGAACGGCCGATGAAACCGGTATCGGATTGAACTACTGGGGTTCCCAGGCAAAACGGGATCTGCAGAACCATCTGAAAAAATACTACAATAACGATGTGGCGGCAATGAACGCGCATTGCGGCACTTCCTATAAATCTTTCGATGAAGTTGCTGTCCCCGTCCGTAAACCGGAAACCTCTGCACAGCATGCCATCTGGGAACACTTCAACAAATGTCGTGAAGCCTATCTGGAACGCATTTACAGCAATTTCCGCAAACTTGTGAGAAAATACAATACCGATATCGATGTATTCGCTCTTCCCTCCACAGGCGGATCTCAGCTCCCCCTGTACGGACTGAACTACTACAATGCCACCAAATATCAGGATGTGAGCGGTATCGACGGTACCTGCTGTTCCATTGATAAAGAGTGGCTCTTCCTTGACCTCACCACCAAACGTTATCTGACAAGTGAATGGGGAAAACTCTATCAGGAAGCCACCATGCAGGCTGTCAACGGTCAGATGTGGCAGGAACTTGCCGGCGGAGCCTGGGGCGCAGAACAGCATGTCTGGTGCTTCGGGGATGATTCCGTAAACTTTGTTGACCCTGTAAACTGCGCAACCATCTATGGAGCAGTTCTCCATATGGCTCTCAAAGATATGCGCAAACTGGATCATCTCATCCTTGACGGGAAACGCTCTGTGCCGGAAGTGGGGATCCTTTTCTCCCAGGCAAGCCGTATCCACGATCAGGGCTGGGGCTGGGCCGGGGGAAGCACCACTTCCAACCACATCCTTGCTGTCAGTTACTATTACAAACATTTCCTTTCCTGGGGCAGATCTGCAAGAGTTTTTGCAGAAGAAGCACTTGTGGAAGGAAATATGCCTCCTGTAAAAGTCCTTATCGTTCCCCAGGCGGAATTCCTTTCTGAAAAAGTGCAGAAAGCCCTTCTGGATTATGTGAAGAAAGGCGGAAAACTCATTATCGAAGGCAGAGCGGGCAAGTTTGATGAATTCGGCAGAAAATCCGATCTCATCTTCCGTACAGCCGGTGTGATCCCTGCTTTCTCCGATGCAAAAAATGCCACGATGGAAAAGAGTGTTCTGGGCATCCAGAAAGATGATTCCATCTACTCTCCCGCAGGCAAAGGCAAAGTTCTTGCCTCCTATGATAAGGAAAATGCCGCCATTCTGACCAATACATTCGGCAAAGGCTCCATTACCTTTATGGGGATCGGCCTGGGCTGCTACAAATACAGCAGTTTTGCCCCCGTACTGGAAAGAGTACTGCGTTCCCTTGATGTGGATGCAAGATTCAAAGTTTCCGATGATTCCCTCGTTCTGCGTGAATGGGAATACAATGGGGATACCTATCTTCTTGTCACCGGCAACAGTGATAAGTGGGACATGAAAGAGGTTGCCGTAGGCATCCGCGGAAAAGTAACGGTGGAAGATTATCTTTTCGGCAAAAATGCCAAAACCTCTTATAAAGACGGTTACACCACATTCAAATCACTCTTTGCCAACGGCGGAAGAGTTTTCCGTATCAAAGGGAAAATCGCTCCTGCCGGACGCCTTGCCGGAAAAGCAGACTTTAAACTTGTCAGCAGTTCCGGTGCCAAAGACGATGTAAAGAAATTCGTTCTCCCCTACAAAGGCAATATTTACAGTGACACCCCGCTGAAAAACGGCGATTATACTTTCAGTGCCGCCATTCTTGGTTCCGGGGCAAACAACCGTATCGGAAACGCCTTCCTCACTGTTTCCGGCAACGGCGAATCCCAGAGAAAACGCCTTGTGGAAGGGGAAACCATCTTCTTCCGTATGCGGAAAAAGATTTTCTCTGTGAAATGCACACAGAACTTCTTTATGTATCCTTTCTATACGGTCGTGGAAGTCAAAGAGGTGAAAGAAGTCCCCGCTTCCAAAGGGGCGAAAGTACAGCGTAGAGGAAAGAATATCACTCTTTCCAATGATCTGCTTTCCCTTACTTTCAGCAGTTTGGGCGCAGAAATGATCTCCTTTCTGCCCCTTGCGGAAAGAGAGGATATCGTAAAGGTAAGAAAAGCCGGAGTGATCTCCGGCGCAGCCCCCGGGCCTTTCTATAATGTGAACTTCAATGTCAAAACCGCAAAGAGCAAAGAGGGCGTTGTTGCAGATTTCTCCCTGCCTTCCCCTGTTGCCAATAAACTCATCACCCAGAAAGCTACCCTCCTTTCCGATGCGGCAGTATGCAAACTGGATTTCGTCTGTACGAACAAAGCGATCAATCCTGCCAATTTCGATGTGCGTTACCGTCCCGGTCTGCAAGTGGGCGGCGCGGCGGATAACGGAGATGCTTTCTTCGTCCAGAAAAAGGATGGTTCTGTGCAGCATGTCATGTTCCGCGGTCAGAATACCGGAAAAAGATATACGGACAGCGGCGATTGGGCGGCTGTGGTGGATACCCAGCAGAAAGTGGCATGGATCAATGTGATCACCAACGGGAACAAGGGGGAATATTTCTACTTGTGGGAAGCCTCCGACTTTTACAATATGGAACTTTTCGGCCCTGTGAAGAAAGTTCTTTCCGGGGAATCCATCACATTGAACATGGCGATCATGTATATACACGGTCTTACCGGAGTGAGTGCGGTCAATAATCTGAATGCAGCTTTTCTTGTGATCCCGGATGTGGTCAATCAGAAAAAAGCATTTGCTCCTGTACTGGAAATTGCCACTGCAAGCAGCAAACTTACCTCCGTCAGCGTGAATTCCGCTCTTTACAAGGACGGCAGAAAGGTCATGGATTTTTCCGATGCAAAGGATAAGATCGCCTTTGATCTGCCTGCCGCATTCTCTTTGAAAACGGCAAAAAGTGTCAAAGACCTTGCAGACGGAGAATATACGATAAAAGTAAATATTCTTTCCGCAAACGGGAATATTTCCTGTGAAAGAAAAGTAAAGTTTGCCGGAAGGATCATTGAAAAACTTTCTGCGGACTGTAATAGCCTTGCGAAAAAACTTGATGAACTGGAAAAGAAAATTTCCACAGATGCCAGATTTGCGCTTCTTGTGAAACTGGGCGAATTGAAAAAAGCCATTTCCAGCAACAATCTGGATGCGGCTTCTAAAATCGCGGCAGAATTGAAAACAGAAATGAAATAAAAGTTCTGGTCATCGAATAATAAAATAAAAGATCCGGGAAATATTTTCCGGGTCTTTTTTTTGCTTGCAACAAAGTAAAATAATGATATATTACAGAAAAAGGAGAATTTTTTATGAGTGAAAAAAAGAAAATCAAAGTCGTCCAGTGCTGGGATGACGGAGTAATCAATGATATACGCATTATTGAACTCTGCCGTAAATACGGCGCAAAAGCCACATTCAATCTGAATCCGGGGCTGATGGGGGATGAACGGGGAAAGAACCGCTGGATCAATGAGGAAAAAGGGATTTGGTCTTATAACGGCTTTGCCTGCGGAAAACTGGCGAAAAAGGATATCAGAGAAGTGTATGAGGGCTTTGAAGTAGCCTCCCATTGCTGGAAACATGAAATTGCAGATTGTTACCCTGTGGAAGAGTGGATCAGAAGTGCGGTGGACACCAGAAAATTTCTGGAAGATATCGTTCAGAAACCCTGTCCCGGTTTTGCATGGCCCTGTGGAAGAACGACTCCGGAAACAGTACAGGCATTGCGTGAGGCGGGGTTTGCTTACGGAAGAACGACAGAAAATGTGGAAGATATCACCAGAAGTGAAGATGCCATGGCTCTTCCCTCCAACTGTCATTTTTCCAATAATAAATTCTTTGAACTTTATGAAAAGGCAAAGGCAGATAATGTGGAAGTATTCTATTTCTGGGGACACTCTTACGAAATGTATGAGTATGATAAACTCTGGGAAAGATATGAATATAAATTGAAATATATCAGCAATGACCCGGATGCGGAATGGGCAGATGTGGCAGATATCGCCCCGTTGTGCGACGGGAAAAAAAGAGTGTGACAGGATTTTCCGGAAAAATTCCGGCAGTGAAGGAAAAAAAGAACAATGGAAAAAATATTCCGACAGGCTCAATGGATCACTTCTGCGGATTTCCGGGATGCCCCGGTCAATATGCTCTTTCACCGGCAGCTGGAAAAGACCGACAGAACAAAGTGGGATCTTTCCAGACAGAATGAGCATATTCTGTTCCGGAAAAAATTTACTGTTGACGCAAATACTCTCCGGGAGAGAGTAAAACTTTTTATTACTGCGGATGATTACTATAAACTGTATATCAACGGACAATTTGCCGGTATGGGGCCTGCTCCGGGGTATCATTTCCATTATTTCTGCAATGAGATCGATGTGACCGCTTTTCTGCGGGTGGGGGAAAATCTCCTTGCCGTTCACACATATTATCAGGGATTGATCAACCGTGTCTGGGTGAGCGGGGATAACCGGCATGGCATGATCTGTGAAATGGAAAGCAGCAGTAATAAAGTTCTTCTGGCATCAGACGATACTTTTTCCCTTTGCAAACATTCCGCCTACTCTTCCGCCGGGAAGGCGGGATATGATACACAATATCTGGAAAGATATGATGCTTCCGCTCCGGAATGCGGTTTTGAACAGCCTTTTTTTGATGATTCCGCCTGGGGAAAGGCAGTGATCAAAGATGAAACAGATTATCAGTTCTTTCTGCAAACTTCCTCCATGGTCGTGCGGGAGGAGATCTTTCCGGCAGTAAAGAGCCGCAAGGGGAATTGTCTGTTTATGGATTTCGGCGGTATTTATGTGGGGTCTCTTGCTGTGACTGCTTCCGGGAAAAAGGGGGATTGCATCACGATCCGCTGCGGACAGGAACTTAATCAGGACGGCACCGTCCGCTGGCAGATGCGCTGTAACTGCAAGTATCAGGAGTATTTTATTCTTTCCGGAAAAGAACAGGACACCCTCGACCAGTTTGATTTCAAATCCTTCCGTTATGCAGAATTGGAACTGCCGGAAAATGTTGAAATTTCCTCTGTGTCTCTCCTTGCCAGACATTACCCGTTTGAACTGAAAGCAGAGTTGAACCGCTTTGATGAACGCTCACGGAAGATCTGGAAACTTTGTACGGAAAGTCTCCGCTGGGGGGTGCAGGAGGTTATTCAGGACTGTATGGAACGGGAAAAAGGGTACTATCTGGGGGATGGGTGTTACAGTCTTTTCACCTTCTGTCTGCTGACACAGGACTATACTCTTATGGAGAAGTTCTTTGATGATTTTTTACGGACAAACTTCATCAACCGCGGTTTGATGACCTGTGCCAACTGCAGTTTCATGCAGGAGATCGCGGAATACCCTCTGATTATGATCACCTTTGCCATGGTTTATCTGGAAATGACGGGAAAGAGAGAGTTTATCCGGGAACGGTTTGAGCGTTTTGCTGATATCCTGGATTTTTACCGGGAGGAGTATGCACAGGAAAACGGTCTTCTCTGCAATCTGGATAAATGGTGCGTTGTGGAGTGGCCCGAACCACTGCGGGACGGGTATGATGCGGATATCAGGGAAGGCAGGGTATGTACGGTCATGCACAATGTGATCAATGCTTACTATATCGGAGCAGTCAAATGTATGAATAAAATGGCATCCGTTCTGGGATTGCCGCCGTACGGGGATGCGGAAAAACTCACTTCCGCATTTTATGAAGTATTTTATGTTCCGGAGAAAAAACTTTTCCGGGACAGTGCACAATCCAGCCATATCAGTATGCCGGGAAATGTATTTGCATGGTTTTACGGATTGACAGACAGGGCAGAGGGGTTCAGAGAAGAAATGCTGCCCCTTATCCGTAATGCCCGTATGAGTAAAAGTGTGCTGTTTGAAGGTTTTCCGCTTCTGGCCTCCCTGATGCGGGATGGGGAGGAAACTCTTGCATTTGAACTTCTTACAGATGATGGCGCATGGATGAACATGCTTGAAGAGGGGGCAAGCCGTACATTTGAAAGCTGGGGAGCGGATTGGAAATGGAATACAAGTCTTTTTCATCTTACATTGACATACGGAGCATTGTTCCTCACGGATTGGCCGCTGAAAAAGATTTTTACATATAAGTAAAAACGGAGATTTTTCAGGGGAATTTTCTGTAAGTACCTTTAAAATAAGGCAAAATCTTTAAAACGGGACTTGAAAGACTCATAAAGTAATGTATATTAATAGGATCCGGTCTCATTGGCAGCAAACCCGATCGCTGCAAGCGGACTCAAAGGGTACGGCCTGGCAGCCTGCCCCCGGAAATGTTGGAAGAAAGTAATCAATTTGATCGTAAAAGATCAGGAAGCTTAAAAAAGCGGAGAAACTACAATGAAGACGTATTTGGCAAAAGCCAACGAAATCGAACGCAAGCACGTTCTTTTCGATGCTGCCGGTGTTCCCCTTGGACGCCTTGCAGTCAAGATCGCGAACTCTCTTCGCGGTAAAGACCGTCCCACCTATACCCCGCATGTGGATACCGGTGACTTCGTCATCGTCATCAATGCGGCAAAAGTTGCCCTCACAGGCTCCAAAAATGTGAACAAGACCTATGAATCCTATACCGGTCACCGCAGCGGTCACAAGATCGTTACCGCAAACATCGTCCGGGAAAAGAATCCCGAACGCATGATCCGCGAAGCCGTATGGGGTATGCTCCCCAAAGGCCGTCTCGGTCGTGCCCAGTATGCAAAACTCAAAGTCTATGCCGGTGCGGATCATCCCCACGCTGCACAGAAACCTGAAACTGTCAAACTTTAATCCGGAGAATAGAAATGGCTATAGCTAATGATGCGCTGGCAGCGACCGGCCGCAGAAAACAGGCAAGTGCAAGAGTCACCATCGTGCCGGGTTCCGGCAAGATCAAAGTCAATGGTGAAACCTTTGAAAAATATTTTGATACCGAAGCCGTACGCGGTTTTATCCTTCAGCCCCTCGCCCTCACCGGCAAAGTTCAGGCTCTGGACATCACTGCTTCCGTAAAAGGCGGCGGTAAAAAAGGTCAGGCCGGTGCCGTTCGTCACGGTATCGCCCGCGCTCTGGTGAAAATGTTTGAAGATGAGTGCAAAGGGATCCTCAAAGCCAACGGTATGTTGACCCGTGATCCCCGTGAGAAAGAACGTAAAAAGCCCGGTCAGCCCGGTGCCAGAAAGCGTTATCAGTTCTCCAAACGCTGATCTCCTTACAGAGATTTTTACAAGGCTGTTTCCTTACAACAGGGCGACAGCCTTTTTTTTGTGCATAAAGATACGGCAGAAGATGTCCGGCAAACTGCATACCGAATGTATCGGCTTACGGGGTAGTGCTGCTTTCTGCGGGAGCTGATTGCGGTTTTGAAAAATGGAGGAAAGTAATGGAAAAACAGAAGTATATATGGTGTGCAGTCAGAAAAGACGCCACAAATTTTTTACTTCTTCCACATCTTCTTTATTTTTTTCCCAATCCCCTTCATTCCATGCGGCAAAAGACCTGCTGCAAATAAATTTCCATTCCAGAAATTCCGCCATTTCTCTGAACTGGGCTTCAATGATACCATATTGACCGTCAGTAAGTTCTGCCGCTCCCACAGAAAGAACGGCGATTTTTTTATCCAGGGAATGTATGACAGGATCTTTACAATAGAATTTATCAATGAGAAGTTTCAGTTGAGCGGTTACTCCCATCCAGTAAACAGGTGAACCGAAAATGATCACATCTGCGGCAAGGACTTTTTCCATAAGAAGATTCGTATCGTCATTGTGGACACATTTCCCGCCGTTTTTCCGGCAGGAATCACAGTTGACACAGCCTTTGAGAACATATTGGCATACATCAATAAATTCCATATTGCATTGCATATTTTCCAGAAAGGATTTTTCCAGAGTTTTCAGGATGCTTCTGGTATTTCCCTGCATACGGGGACTGCCGTTAAGGATAAGGATGTTTTTTGTCATTTTTCGGTCTCCTCCACTTTATAACGGCGGGCTCCGGCAAAGGCAAGGATCTTTACAGAAGATCCGGAGGGAATATTTTTATCGGCAACAGCTTTCAATTCATAAGTAGCACCTCCTGCGCTGACGGTAACTTTCCCTTCCTGCTCCCCGCCGGGGATGCTGATATATACCGTTCCCTCTTTTCCGATAAAGTCTTTGCTTTTCACATTTGCATCCCCTTGCAGTTTCATTACAAGGTACACAAGATATGCTGTCATGAACATAGTAAAAAGTCCGCAGAAAAAGGCAATAAGAAAGCCTTTCACTCCCAGATGTCCCCATAATACACCCCCCCAGCCGAATACGGTCATAAAGGCAAGAACGGAACGCACCGAAAGGATTTTAAAATCCAGCATCCCTGTATCCGGGTGTTCCACGGGGGCGGCGGTATCTGCATCGAAGTCGGCATCATCCAAACCGCCTGCTCCTGCAAGGGAGAGGAGGAGGGTCAGTCCGAAAAGCACGCTTCCGGCAAGGGCAAGAGCCCAATATACTTTTGTTACGTATGCGGCGGAAAAAAATCCTTCTCCTGCGGCAAATATCCAATGCGTCAACATCCTGTTTTCCTCCTGTATTCCTGTATTTCAGTAAAGTTGTCTCCGGCAATACAATAATGCTTTCTTTATATTTTTCAAGAAGAAAAGCGATTATCTTCTGAAAAAAGTTTTTCTTTCCGGTTCAGGCAGTCCCAATGCCCGGTATGCGGTGCGGAAGTGCATTTTTGCCACACTGCGCAAAAGAGTTTCCCCGCCGCTTACTGCAAGTTGTTTTGCTATTTTATCCACAATATTGCTTGCCCCTTTGGGGAGAGTTGTTCCCACCTGTTCTTCCAGAAGTTTGACTCTGCGGACAAATTCCGCTCTGGCAAGGATGGAGGCGGCGGCAACGGCAACATCACTTTCGGCTCTTACCATCTGTTGAAGTTCAAATTCTTCATGGTGCATTTTTGCAAAGGCGTTGCGTACAAGTTTTTCATCGGCAAATTTATCTCCGATGGCCTTTTTACATTCCGGATGTTTTTCCAGCATGGTACACAGGGCTTTGGCATGCCCCCAGGCAAGGAGATGATTCAAATTGCCGATCCTTTCATAAAGGTTGTTATATGCTTCCGGTCCTATGGCGACAATGGAACAGGCGTCTTTCAGAGTGTTGCGGATGACAGAGGCTATTTCAGTATGGAAGCATCGGATTTGATTTCTTTGGAGTCTTTCACCCCTGCATCCAGTAGTTTCTGTGCGGTTTCCCCGTCCGGGATAAAGGCGCAGGCAATAACGAGAGGCCCGAAAAAGTCACCTTTTCCGCTTTCATCTATTCCGGCGTGGGGGATAAAGGAGGCGGGATCAAAATTCGTTTCTTTTTTTGCTTCTTTTGTCATCTCTCCGCGCTGTTCCGGATCGAACGCGCGTTCCTGAAGGATCTCCGGTTCAAGGATGAATTCCACAAATTCGGATGCTCCTGCGCCCTGGATGACAAGTTTACCGCTTTGATAGGCTGTGACATTGACTTTTTCCTTTGCTGCTTTATACCATGCATAGGGAAGTGCGGTAATGAGAAAAGAGCGGTCAAGCAGTATTCTGCGAAGTTTTGCGGCATCCCCTTCTGTGATCATAAAAACGAAATTTTTTTTATCTTCCATCCTTGTAAACTCCGTATTTTTTCCGTTTTTGGATTTTTTTTCAATAAAAAACAAAATTTTCCCATACAGGGAATTGACAAAAAGCCCTATACAATATAGATTAAATTTACAGTTTTTCAAAATGGAATCAGAGAAAAATAATAAAAGAGATAATTTAAAAGGATAAAATAAGGAGTAGGTGATGAAAAAGAACTTGCTGTTGACCGCTGTGACTGTATTTGTGTTGCAGTTTGCCCTTGCTGCCCAGGAACCTCCCGCCCCCCGTCCGGAAGAGAATGTGGCCCCTGCTGAAGAGGTGAACAATAACGGACAGGATAATGAAAAACCAAAAACGGCGGATGAGTTGTTCCCTTATGTTGCCAATTTGCGTACCCATATTGATAAAAATGATTATCCCCTTTCCCTGAAACGCACAGAGGAGATCTATAAAAGGGTGCAGAAGGTATTTCTCCCGGATGCCGCTGCAAGAGAACAGTATGTGAAATTGCCTGCCAATGCCCAGGTGGGGGCTTCTGTGCAGGAATTTGATGAGAAAAAACTTCTGGAAGATCTGGAAAGCGATATTTCCAAAGAGGTTCTGGGGGGGAAATCTGTGAATCCGGCGGGTCAGCCCCTTGCTGCAACCCGTTTGAAAGCCAGGGATGCGGTTCAGGATAAAGTGAAAATAAAATTCCCTTTCAGTGATAAAGAAATGATTGCCCAATTTACAAAAGAAGCGGAGAAAAAATATCCCCTTGCGAAAAAAGGCGATAAAGTAACGGTGCATTATACAGCAGGCAGAACTACCTACCGTATCAGCGGTACATTTTATGGTTACGGGATCAGAAACAGATCCATTTTGGTCAATTCCCGTACCATTACTGTCCGGGATTTGAGTAAACAGGATATTCCCAGATTCAGTTTGCCGGATAACAACAGAGCCAAGCAGAATTATGTGCAGAGTGCCATAAAAAAATACCGGGACAGCAAATTTAAGTACGAAAAAGAACTTTCCGAATCTCTTTTGCGTAAAGAGATCGCCGGAAATGATAAAAACGGTTTTATTTACTACGGTATTTTCAAACCCTCCAGAATGCCTGCCAAATTACAGGAAAAATATAAAGAGGGGCTTCTTGCTCCGGAAGAACGCCTGAAATACTGCGTCAATGAGTGGATGGCTGCGGATAAGGTCATTACTGATATGGCACAGGATATGATCTCTGTTACCAAAAAGCGTATTGCTTATGAACGCAAACTGGAAGAACAGAGACTTGCAGAACTCAAAAAGAGAATGCAGGAAGAAGAGGAAAGAAAACGGCGGGAACAAGAGAACAATCAGGGAAATGAAAACAATCCCGGGAACGGTGAAATGCCTGACGGCGGCGCACCCATGTAATAAAATCTGTCCCGGGGATGGAAAAAACTTTCCGGAGGAGGAAAATATTTATGTATGGAGGAGAAACTTCTTTTTCCCGGAAAAAAACGACAGGGAAAAAGGCCGTACTTTCTCCTTTGGAGTATCTTGCCTTCCTCCTTTCCCGGAAAGCGTACAGTATTTGTGAAGTACGCAAAAAAATGCGTATGAAAGAATATGCTTCCTGTGAGATCGAAGAGGCCGTTTCCTCTTTTATCCGGCATGGTTTCCTCAATGATCGGCTGTTTGCTTCCTCCCTTGTCCGCACTCTCTCCTCCTCCGGCTACGGAAAAAGGCGGATCCTTGCCAAATTACGGGAAAAGGGAGTCGCCCCGGAGATCATCAAAGAAACTCTTGAAGAGCATGAAAACAGGGAGGAACTTTTTTTTCCAGGGGAGAGTTGTAATGAGGAGGGATTTTCCGATCCCGAAAGTGCCGCAGCAGAAAAAGCCCTGAAAGGGAAGTGGCGGACTTTGCAAAATGAGCCGGATGTACGGAAAAGAAAGGAAAAAGCTTTGCGTTTCCTTGCCGGAAGAGGATTTGAAGCGGGAGTATGTTATAAAGTTGTGAAGCAGTTTTTGCAAAATAATCAGGAAGAAAATATACAGGAGGAGTTCTGATAAAATGAAAAAAATGTTTCCGGCAGCAGTATTGCTTTTTGCCGTACAAATTCTTATGGCGGCAACCATTGAGATCGTTCCATCGTCCCTGCGTTCTTACAAAGCAGGCGAGGAAGTAACATTCAAAGCAACCGCTTTATCTCAAAAGAAAAAATTGCTTGCGGATGGCACTTACGCTATCATCATCAAAGATTCTGCAGGAAAGATCATTGGCAAAGAGTTGAAAGTGGATACAGCGGAAAATAATCCCTTTACTTTCAAAGCAAAACTTGACCGCCCCGGATTCATCCTTGCCGCCCCCACTTTTCTTACTCTGGGGGATGGTAAAAAAGTAAAGTGGGCAAATTCCAGAGCTTTTCCCGCTTACGGGGGAGCTGCGGTAGAGCCGGAAAAAATCTTTCAGGCAGGTAAAGAACCTGCCGATTTCGATAAATTCTGGCAGGAAAGACTGAAAGAATATGAAAAAAGCGTTGTTACTGTTACTCCCGCTCCGCAGATCAAACGCGAAGGTTATAAAGTCTCCCTTGTGAGAGTAACTTTCCCTGATAAAAAAGGATTTATTGAGGGTTATCTTTCCATTCCGGAAAAACCCGGTAAATATCCTGCCATTGCGGGAGTTCCGGGGGCAGGCCCCGGTGCGGCGATGACAAATCCCGCTCCCTACATCCGCGGCAGTGTCCCTGCCATTGAACTGTATATGAACGTACACCTTTTCCCTGTTCAGAAAACCGTTGCGGAACAGAGAAAAAAGTATGCTTCCTATAATAAAACTTTTGCCGCCGGAGTCTATTACAGGGAGAGTGACGGAGTAAAGGAAAATTATATTTATGCCAGGGTGTGGCCCGCAGTAAGCAAGGCGATGGACTATGTGGCAAAACTTCCGGAATTTGACGGGAAACATTTTGCCGCTTCCGGCAACAGTCAGGGCGGCGGAACGGCATTGGCTCTGGCATATCTCAATAAAAATGTCACCTGTGTGGCATCCAGTGTTCCGGCATTGTGTGACCTGCAGGGCGATCTTCTTTCCCGTCAGGCGGGTTGGCCCCAATTGAACAAAGTATTCAAAGACGGGAAACGGAAAGGGATCATTGCCTATTTTGACTGTGCAAGTTTTGCAAAAAGGATCAAAGTACCTGCCATTGTAAGTGTGGGGTATGTGGATCTTACATGTTATCCCACCTCCGTTCTTGCCGCCTACAATAATCTCAAAGGGGAAAAGAAACTTCTTCCCATGTACCGCAGCGGACACCGGATCACACCGGAAGCCAAAAAAGAGATGAGCAGATTTCTGGATAAACATTTGACAAAATAAGGAAGAAATATGAACTGGCAGATGCTTTTACTTGCCGCATGCGGATTGGGACTTTCCACTGTCGCAGGAACGGTGGGCGGACTTCTTGTAAAAAAAGTACCACACAAATATAATGATGTGATTTTAGGGGCGGCATCCGGCATCATGTTGGGCGCGGCGATACTGGGGTTGATCTCCCCTGCGGCGGAGATCGGTGGAAAATATACCCTTTTACTTGTAGCTGCGGGGGTTCTTGCCGGGGCATCTCTTGTAAGTATCCTTGACAGGATAACCCCTCATCTGCACCGCCTTGCGGGACTTGACGGGGAGGAACATAAACATAACGGCAGTATCAGCAAGATATTGTTGTTTGTTTCCGCCATTGCCATACACAAATTCCCGGAGGGACTGGCGGCAGGGGTGAGTTTCGGTACAGGGATGACAGGGGATATCCTTACGGTAGTGGGGGGAATCGCTTTGCAGAACATCCCGGAAGCCATGGTCATCGTTTCCCCGCTTCTTACGGCGGGGGTAAGCATAAAAAGAACGCTTTGCATCTCTCTTGCCATTGCCTTTATCAGTATGGCGGGAACGGTTCTGGGGGGATTGCTTGTGAATATTACCAATGCCATTCTTCCCTTTATTCTCTCCTTTGCCGGAGGAACGATGCTGTATGTGGTGAGTGACGAAATGATTCCGGAAACTCATTCCCACGGATTTGAAAAGGCGGCGACTTTTTCCATGATCGCCGGATTCCTTTTCATCCTTGTTATGCAGAAAGTACTGGGAGCATGAAAAAAGACTTGAAAAGCGGAAAAATGATACTATATTACACAATAATACAAACCAACGGAGGTAAACATGTCTGATTTTTCCCAAGCTGTATTTGCCGCGTCCGCAGTAGGCGGCGGTGAAGTCCTTATGATCCTTATCATTACTTTTATTCTTCTGGCGATCCTTATCGGGTTGTTTTCCAGATACAAAAAGTGTCCCTCTGACCGGATCATGGTCATTTACGGGAAATGTCTTTCCGGCGGGGCAAAAGGTCAGCATGCTTCCCGGTGTATCCACGGGGGAGCGGCTTTCATCATTCCCATCATTCAGGATTATGCGTTTCTTTCCCTGCGTCCCATCCAGTTGGAAGTACCGTTGAAAAACGCTTTGTGCAAACAGAATATCCGTATCAGTGTCCCTTCCGTTTTTACTGTGGGGATCAGTACCGATGAGGAACTTATGGGCAATGCGGCAAACCGTCTTCTGGGATTGCATCCGGATGCCATAGGCGACCTTGCCAAAGATATTATTTTCGGTCAGCTGCGTCTGGTCATCGCCTCCATGACTATTGAACAGATCAACTCCGACCGGGAAACTTTCCTGCGTTCCATTGAGCAGAATGTTGCCGAAGAACTCAATAAGATAGGACTTTTGCTCCTTAACGTGAATATTACAGATATAACCGATGAAAGCGGATATATCGATGCCATCGGTCAGAGAGCCGCCTCCGAAGCCATCAACAAAGCCCGTGTGGAAGTGGCGGAAGAAGAGCGTAAAGGGGGAATCGGGGAAGCCGAAGCCAGAAAAGCCCAGAGGATCGCTGTCTCCCAGGCGGAAGCCGCCGCCCAGTCCGGGGAAGCGGATGCGGATAAACAGCGGAGGATCGCTGTGACCCAGGCGGAAGCCGCCGCCCAGTCCGGGGAAGCGGAAGCGGATAAACAGCGGAGGATCGCCATCAAACAGGCGGAAGCCGAAGCCATGATCGGTGAAGCGGAAGCGGACAAACAACGCCGTATTGCCACCAAACAGGCGGAAGCATACGCTATCGAAGGGGAAAACGTTTCTGCCATTGAAATTGCCAAATCCAATGCTTTGCGTATAGAAAATGAAGCGGAAGCCTACCGTCAGGCGGAAGCCGCCAAGAAAGTAGCGGAAGCAAGGATCAAACAGGCGGATTACGAAGCGGAAATGGTCGCCCAGATGGCAAGAGCAAAAATGGAAAAGGAAAAACAGCACGCTGATACAGTAGTACATGCTGAAATCGAAAAAGAACAGATCGTCATTCAGGCAGAAGCCGAAGCAGAAAAACGCCGCAGGGAAGCCCAGGGGGAAGCGGATGCCATCTATGCAAAACTTGCTGCTGAGGCCAAAGGGAATTTTGAAATATTGAAGGCAAAAGGGGAAGGGTACAATCAGTTGATCGCCTCCTGTGCCGGAAGCCCTGATGCCGCCGCAAAGATGCTTCTCATTGAAAAACTGGAAGACATCGTCCGCTTGCAGACTGAAGCTATCCGTAATATAAAGATCGACAAAGTTACTGTCTGGGACAGCGGCAGAAATGCAGATGGAAAAAGTTCTACTGCAAACTTTTTAAGCGGTATGATGCAGAGCCTGCCTCCTTTGCATGATGTGGCAGGCATGGCGGGGATCGATCTTCCCGCCTATCTGGGGAAGGTACAGGAAAACACCTCTTCCGCCCCTGCCGGGGAAGACGTGAAGTAAAAAGTTTCCACAGGAAATTATCCGGCTGCTGTTGACTTTCCGGTCACGGCAGCCGTTTTTTTTGTATGGATACAATGGAATGATATGGAAAAGTGCCTGTAAATTGGCAGATAAGGCAAAATTTTTTTGTTTTATTCAAGTTGTAAAGGGTATGGACTCTTGACATTTGCAAATACATGGATATAATTATAATATAAAAGGAGAGCTTTGCCGGAAAATGAAAAAAAGGCTGTAATAATGTTGTATTTACTCCGGAGGCGTCGCGAAGTAAAAAATATAGAAAGAAATGATATAAATAAAGTCCCGGAGGGACTGGATTCAGCCAAAGACCGGAGATGGAGTTCGGGACTGGAATGGTTTATCCGGTTTTTTACGTCGCATAATATACATTATGTGAAGTAAAAAAGAAAAATTTTGAGCTTGAAACAGAAAAATTAAAAAATAAAAGAGTGTAAAAAATAAAAAAAATAAACTCAAAGGAGGCAACATAATGTATATTATGCGACGTAACAACTTTACTTTGATCGAATTATTGGTGGTTATTGCTATCATCGCCATTCTTGCCGGGATGCTCCTCCCCGCCCTTGCCAGAGCAAGAAAAACAGCCCAGGGGATCACCTGTACAAGCAATTTGAAACAGGTTTATTATTTCCATCTTGTTTATGCAGATATGTCCAAAGACTGGGCGTATGCCGGGTATTATAATGCCCACAGAAAATATACTACCTATATCAGTGCTTACAGTAAAACAAATCTGGGGATCGCCCCCTGGACAAATGTACTGGGAAATGATACAAAGTTATTATCCTGCCCGTTGGCAAGATCCTATTTTCCTACTGCCGCCAATGTAAACAGCAACTATTTTCCCTGCGGAAATCTGGCAAGAGGATTGAACAATGCTGCCGATAAAGTCCGTAACTGGATCGGTTCCGATCCTGACGGAAAGTATGTTGGCGGTTACTTTGCCAACGGCTCCTATTTCAAAGTTTCTTCTGCAAAAAGACCCTCCATTCTCCATTTCAGCAACTGTACCAAAGACAGTAATACCAGTGGTTATATGTGGGGTTTTCACGGAAACAAGGGCAAAGCGGTCAATATGCTCTGGGTTTCCGGTCATGTAAGTCAGTTTGACTTCAAAGATAAATACCACAGCACCTACGCCTGGGAGAAAGGCATCATGCGTTCAAACTTTTACAGCTGTGAAGCCTATCCTTGCCGTGGTGACAGTACCAGAAAATAAAACATAAAATATATCCAGGAAAAAATGAAAAAAATGAAAAAAACAATTTTATTGTTTGCTGTATTTGCCATATTTGCCGGAATCCTGCTTCCCTGCACAGGAGCGGAATTTGCTCTTATAAAAGATGGCAAAAGTGCCTGTGTTATCGTTAAACCTGCAAAGGATGACAGGGTAACAGATTTTGCAGCAACGGAACTTGCTGAATTTCTCGGCAGGATCTCCAAAGGGGAAAAACCCGCTATCATCAAAGGGAAAAACAGTACCAAACTTTACCCCGTTATATTCAATGTGGATGCCAAAGCCGAAACCTCCGGTGAGGGATACATTATTTCCGTAAATAAAAACGCTGTCACCATTACCTCCAAACACCCCAGAGGGATCATGTATGGCGTATATGCCCTTTTGAAAGATTCCACCGGGATCCGCTGGGTATATCCCGGGGCTGACGGGGAATATTTTAAAGTACAGAAGACCATCAAAGTCAAAGAAGGGGTGAAGAAAGCAGAACCCTCTTTCCCCTACCGCGGCATTTCTTTCCATGCCATGGGCGTGACAAGTCCTGTAAAAGATACCCGCAACTGGATGGTACGCAACAATCTTCAACTCCATGCCTATGATTTCCAGCTTTCCGGAAAATATAAAGATCTGGCAAAGATCCTTGCGGACAGGGGTGCCTATCTGGAAATCAATCCCGGATTTTCCAATATTTTTTCCGGCACCAGTTACGCCAAGGCGGAAAAAGTCATGGCGGAATGGTTCAAAAAAGAGAGCGATAAAGAACTCTTCCCCCTTATCAACGGTAAACGCACCTTCCTGAAAGGTCAGGCATATCAGCCCTGTACCAGTCATCCGGAAACCATCCGCCGTTCCACAGAAGGTTTGATCAATTACTGTGTCAAACCCACGATAGGCAGAGACGGCGTCGTTCAGATCTACAACAACGACGGTACCGGCTGGTGCCAGTGCGACAACTGTAAAAAGCTGGACAGTGCATACGATAAAAAAATGGGTTATGTTTCCGACCGTTTCTGGCATTATGTCCAGACTATCGGCAAAAAAGCATTGGAAAAATATCCGGATGCAAAGATCAACGGTGTGGGCTATCAGAACTTTGAAGCTCCCCCCTCCTTCCAGATCGACAAACGATTCGGTGCTACTTTAAGTTTCAACCGCCTCTGTTACCGTCATAAAGTGGATGATCCCGACTGTCTCCTCAACCCCAAATTCCTGAACTTTTACAAAGGCTGGAAGAAACAGGGTATCTACATTATCGGCAGAGAAGAAATTTCCGGAGCAGGTACCAATTTCCAGCCTGTCAGCCCCAATTATGTTTATCTTCTCAAATTCTATAAGAAAATGGGATTTGCCGGAAACTTTATTGCCATTGCTCCTCCGGATGGTAATTACAATCCCCGCCGCAAGAGTGACGGTCTGGTTCAGTGGAGAAGCATGTGGCAGACCATGTATTTTCATGCCATCTACACATGGAATATCAATGCAGACTACAATAAAGAATGGGAAGAAATGAACTCCCTCTACTATGGAAAAGCATGGAACGGGGGAATGAGAGATTTCTATAAACTTCTCTGGGAAGCCTCCTCCACAACTCCCGGCTGTTTCGGTCACGGATACAGTGCCCCTCTGGGAAGATGTCTTGACAAACCCATGGTACAGGAAAAACTCAATAAATATCTTGCAGCAGCTTTGAAGGCAGCGGAAAAAGATCCGGACAAAAGAGCATTGGCTCATGTGAAATTTGACGCAAAGCGTTTCAAAGACACCTGGGAATACCAGAGAAAACACTATCTGGCAAACTATCGTGAACTGCGTGCTTACGAAAAGACCTCTCCCATTAAAATCGATGGCGTTCTGGATGATAAAGACTGGAAAAATGCCGACATCATCACCAATTTCAAAAATAATTCAAATGTAGGCGTACTTGCAGAACAGCAGACTTTTGCAAGAGTGGTATATGAACCCGAATACTTCTATTTTGCCGCAGAAATGGTGGAGCCTGCCATGGATAAGGTATATAATACCATTACCAAAAGGGATGGGCCGGTATGGGAGGATAATACTCTGGAACTCTTCCTCACCCACCCCGATCTCGGCGGAACATTCTTCCACTTTATCTTCAATACTGATGGCGTTTTCTATGACAGAAAAGTCTATCCCGGAGAAAAAGGGGACTCTTCTTTCAACTCCTCCTTACAGGTAAAGACCCGCCGTCTTGCCGACCGCTGGGTACTGGAAGCAAAGATCCCCACAGCGGAACTGGGGGAAAAATGCTTTACAGGACAGAGCTGGAAGATGAATGTCATGCGGGCAAGGAAACTAATTGATACCAATGGGGAAGGCTCCACCCTTACCGGCGGTAAACCCTTTGATACCGCAACTTTCCTTTCCATTGCCTTTTCCGGCAAACGCTTTGTCAATACTGCCAAATATGAAGGGGATTCCCGGCAATGGAAGAATGGTTCCTTAAATGAACCTGCCAAAAAGATCGCCAATTATATGAAAGGTTTGAACATTGAAAATAATGTTCTGCCTTCCTCCTGGGATTTCAAACATCTGACGAAAAAGAATAATGCCCTTGTTTCATGGCGGCAATTCCCGGAAAGCAGCAATTGGTATATACATCTGAAAAACAGTGCCATGATGAATGGACTTTATGCCAGGGGGGAAAAGTACCGGGTCAATCTTAAATACCGGGGCAAGGGAAGTGCCACATTCTATGTATTGCGGTATCCGGCAAAAAAAGGGATCAAACTGAAAAATCCCGGAAGTAAGATCGTACACAAAATCCAGGCAGATACCAAAGACTGGACTTATGCAAAATTTGACTTTGCCCAGCCGGGAGAAGCTGAAAAGGAAAGACAGGTCTTCGGTATCTGGGTAAATGGGGAAGTGGATTTTGATGAAGTCTATCTTGCTCCGGTAAAGAAGTAAGTAATCAGCAATCTTCTGGGTCTTCTGAAAATTCTGAACTTTTTCCCCTGCTGCAAAAGAGTCCGGGGAAAAAGTTTTTTTTATTGCAATTATGCCATTGCCAGTTTTTTCAAAACTTCTTCATTGCAGGGTACTTTAATGGAGTATTTTTCCCCAAGTTTGCATAAAGTACCCGCAAAAAGGTCTACTTCCGTAGGACGGCAGGAAAGAATATCCTGCAACATGGAAGTTTTGGCTTCTTCCGGCATGGAAAGAATGACATCCATGGCACTTTGCAGCATTCCTTCCGTACCATTGACCCCCATGGCTTCCGCCACTCTCACCGCTTCTTCCATAAGGCGGGCAGCAAAGTCCAGCATACAGGGATTCTTCTGCAATGTGCCGTAATCCGCTCTGAATACCGCAGAAGCCTGATTGACCCCCACATTCAATACATATTTTTTCCATAACGCGCTTTTCATATCTGCGGGGATCTCATAAGAGATATTTGCCCGTGTGAAAAGTTCTGCTATTTTTTCCACTTCCGAGGAAATGGTATAATTTTCCTCTTTCCCGAAATAGAGTTTGCCTACACCATCATGGCGGACTCGTGTCCCCTCCCGGATACTGGCATGACCCAGAAAGAAGCCGTACAGGGCTTTGGTATGGGGGAAACGCTTTTGCAGTATTTCCGGAGCGGTGATACCGTTGAGAAGGGGCAGAATAAGGGTCTCTTTTCCTGCAAAGGGAGCGATCATTTCCAGCGCAGAGGAAAACCCGTTGGATTTGGTGGCAATAAGGATAAGATCGGCTTTTTCCCCCTGTGCCTGACCGGAGGTGATCCAGGAAAAATCCAATTCTTTTCCATTGAGGAAAACTCCATTTTTCCTGTACCGTGCCATCCTTTTTTCATCCACAAGGATCGAAAGACGCACTCCCGGACAGGAGCGTAATGCCGCCGCATATAAAGTACCTATGGCTCCAAGTCCGATAAGGAGGACATTTTCTATCTTTTTCATTTTTACTTTCCTGCTGCTGCTTTGGTAAAGGCAAATGATTATTTTTTTTCCTGTTTCTGCCGGGGAGCGTTTTGCTTGGAAGTATTCTTCCTGTTTTCCCTGTTTTTCCCTGCGGAAACTTTATCTATTTTCTTTTCCACCGGAACGGGGACAAGTTTTTCCAAAACTTTTTTCTGCTGATCTCCGCGGAAATAGGAAAAAGTGAAAATATTTCCGGCAGTAAGGATATTGGAGGCATATTTTCTTGCCAGTGCCGTTCTTTCCTGTTTGAGTTCCAGTGTATCTCCGGAAAAAAGATTCGGCAGAATGGAAAATGCACAGAAAATCAAAAGGGTGGCAAGGAGCATACCGGAAAAAAAGCCGCAGACAAAATTAAAGGATTTTTCCAGTTTTTCCGGAAGATCATCCAAAAAATCCTCCTCCCCTGTGACGGAATAGAAGATTTTGTGGCAGAGGATCATCAAAAGGATGAAAAGCAGAACAGTAACGCCCCCACCTTTCAAACTTTCCGGGATCTCTTTGAAATCTTTGAGAAAAGAAGCGATTTCCGGCGTGCAAAGTATGGAAATATAAGAAGAAAAAAGGATGCTTGCAAGAAAGACCCAGTTTCCGAGAACTGTATTTTTTACGGCTGTTACACCCCCCAGAAAACCTGCGGCGATTATTCCCCAGAACATTGTATTATTTCCTTTCTGTATTAAAAATTGACCGTTGCCCGTTCATATTCTTCCCAGGAGGTTTCTCCGTGGATGACGTAACTCATGATCCGGGAACCCAATGCCCCTGCGCCTATGGTGGAATCCACATACTCTTTTACATCGGAAATGGTACTTCCCTGCTGTTCCAGAACACGGCGCAACCCCTCATCCATGACCAATACCTCAAATACCGCGATCCTGCCTTTATAACCGGTCTGACCGCATTTTGCACAGCCGCAGGGCTGTTTGATGGCATCGAAAGGAATATTGTATTGCCGGCAGTAAGCCTGTTGTACACTGTTGAGTTCCGCCGGCTTTTTGCAATGGGGGCAGAGGCGGCGTATCAATCTCTGGGATATACTCATTTGAAGAGCGGCGGCAATATTGCGCAACGGTATGCCCAGATCGGTGAGACGCACGATGGTACCGATATTATCGTTACTGTGCAAAGTGGCTATGATCAGGTGTCCTGTCTGTGCCGCCTGCGCCGCAACTCCGGCAGTTTCCTCATCCCGGATCTCCCCAAGACAGATGATATCCGGATTCTGACGCAAAGAGTTGCGCAGTACCGACGCAAAAGTGATACCGGCTTTGGAATTTACTTCGATTTGACTGATGTTGGGGATCACCCTTTCCACAGGGTCTTCAATGGAAAGAACATTTTTCAATCCGTAGTCAATACTGCCCAACATGGAGTATAATGTGGAGGTTTTTCCGCTTCCGGTAGGTCCGCAGACAAGAATCATGCCCGAGGGCAGTTTGATGGCTGCATCCAGTTTGGCAAACTGACTTTTGGAAAGTCCCAGATCGGTAAGTTTTCTGTTGCCGCTTTCCGAAGCGATCACCCTTATTGTGACCTTTTCCCCGCCGTAAACCCCTACTGTGGCAACACGGAATGCCACTGGATTGTGTTTATATGTGGCGTTGAACGCTCCGTCCTGGGGGCGGCGTCTTTCTGTAATATCCATACTGGCAAAGACTTTAAACATACTGATAACAGGCAGCGCCTCCTGTTCTGTAAGAGTGCTGTGCCCCCTTATGGAACCATCCACACGGAACCGGACAAAGTAGGAACCGTTTTTAGGGTCGATGAAAATATCACTTGTTTTGGTTTCCAGAGCATCCTGAATGATCTTTTTAACAGATTGTGCGCCCTCTTCATTACCGTTCTTTTCCAGCATATCTCTTCCGGCTTCATCCACAATGGTCAGAGAATTAACAGCCTGTTTCTTTTTGTTCATCCCCCCTCCGGCAACAGCTTCCGGCATGAAAACAGACTTGAAAAAATCTCTCTTTTCCCATACAAGAAATGTTGCCGCTGCGATAAATCCCAGAGGCAGGGAAAAAAGAATGATATAAGGTTTTGCTTCTGCAGGCAGTTGCAATTTTTTCCTTTTGGAAAAAGATTTCATTGCCCAGAGTCCGGCAAGGAGCCAGCAGAAGAAGATGACTACTCCAATAAAATTTACCGGTATGGTATCAAGTGACATGAAAAAATCCTTTTTTTAAACAGCTGTCTTCAAAGATACTTTACTGCATTCCCCATTAATATACTTAATAAAAAGGGAATTTTCAATAGTTTATTATGGATTTTTTACAATATCATGTTTTTCAATACCTCTTCCGCCGGGATTTTACAGCAAAATCCTCTTTACAACTGCAAACCTCCTGCAATGGGGATCTCCGCTCCTGTGATGTAGGAAGCATTTTCCGAAGCAAGGAAAGAAATGAGAAAAGCACACTCTTCTGCATTACCGAAACGGCGCATGGGTATCTTTTCTTTCAGATTTTCCGCAAAGGCGGCATCGCTTAGTACTGCCGCGTTGCGGTCGGTGGTGATGACTCCCGGAAGAACCGTATTTACCGTGATTTGGAAAGGGGCGTTTTCCATTGCGGCAGTTTTCGCCACATTCATAAGAGCCGCCTTTGTAGAGCCGTAAAGAGCCAGTCTGGAAGCGGGTTTTGCTCCATTGATACTGCCCACAAAAATAATGCGTCCATAGTTCTTTTTCCGCATATACGGTACAAGAGACTGTATGAGAAGGAAAGAAGATTCCACATTGGTACGGTACATTTTTGAAAACTCTTCTTCTGAAAAATTTTCCAGCCCTGTATAACTCTGTACGGAAGCATTGAGTACAAGTATATCCGGAACGAGATCTCTTTCCTCCAATTCCCGGATAAATCTTTTCACCTCTTCCATATTGCCGAAGTCGGCAGTGATTTTTTCCGCCTTTTCTCCGGCTTCTGCCACAGCAGAAAGCAGTTGGGCTGTTTCTTTCGTTCCGTGAAAGATGACACGCGCTCCCAGAGAAGCAAGAAGCAGACCGGTAGCACGCCCTATTCCTCTGCTGGAACCTGTAACAAGGGCGGTTTTTCCCTTTAAGTCAATAGAAAAATTCATTGTAAAAATAAAAACCTTATTTCAAATAAAATGTTTCCAAATGTTCACAGTTTTCCTTATCCTGCCAGGAAAGGAGATATTTACCGGGAAAGTTGATGATTTTGACACAATTGGATTCTTCCGCAGTAACAAAAAGATCATATTCCCTTTTTCTTATTCCGTCCCCTTTCCCGTCCGGGGAGATATTTTCCATGTGTTTGATATGGAAAACTGTTCCGGGCTCTATGGAAGAATCCCGGAATACTGCTTGTGTTTTTTCCATATCAGAAATATCCGCCTTTATCAATGATCTCGGAAATGGTATCCCCCTGACGCACCCAGGAGAAAATATCCACTTCATTGCGTTCGATACCTTCGGCACGCAGCAGTACTTCATAAGCGATCTCGCGGGGGATGCAGAGGACGCCGTCAATGTCACCGAAAATAATATCCCCGGGACGGACAGTCACTTTCCCGATCTTTACAGGAACCTGATAATGGGTGATCATACATCTTCCCAGAGAACCGTTGGAGGTGCGGTACTTATAGAATACGGGGAACTTCTGTTCCAGGATCTGTTTGGTATCCCGGATCCCGCCGGCGATCACCGCTCCCCGGATGCCTTTGGAAATGGCAGTGGCGGTCATGACCCCGCCCCAGAGGGAGGCTTCCACATCGTTGGAGGTATCCCAGACCACCACGCCTTCCGGTTTGAAATCATCCAGCATCTGCGCCCGGAAAGTCATTTCTCCTTCGATCATCACATTGGGCGCACTTTTTACGGTGAATGCTTCTCCGCAGACGGTCATTTCATCCCGCAGAGGCATGATGTCGGAGGGGAGATTCTGGTCGAGAAGAGTAAATTCCCGCATTACATCATTGATACAGCCTGTATAAAGTTTTTCATAGCGTTCGCAAAGTTCTTTGATGGGAATGGGCAGTTCGCAGTTGGGGATCCTCTGGCGGGTCGCAATAAGTTTGTCCAGTTTCATAAGTCCGGCTTCTTTGGCTTTTTCCCGCATGTCTTTGAGTGAAGGCATAATGTTCTCCTTTTGTTTTTTATTTGTTGTCAAATTTGATATTGAAATGATTGTCTTTTTCTTTACTCAAATGGATGTTTCTCTTTTCTTTTCTGCCTTTTGCGGTGATTTCCAGTTCATAGTTTCCATAGAAACCTTTGAAGGAGAATGTTCCTTCCGGAGCAGTTGTTACAAGAGAAGTCCTGTACTCTTTTTCAAACATATCCTTAATGGCATAAAATGCTTTTTTGGGGGTGAAATCGTATTGGATCAATCCTCCGTAATAATAATTTTCCCCGCTTCGCATATCGCCAGGCTCACAATAGGCGGCGAAACCATCCACCAGATTCCAGTAGATGACTGCCTCCATGGCAGGATGACTGAAAAAGATCTGATAGAGATTTTTCAGGATCGCAGCCTGTATTTCCTGATCTTCCTCATTGTCAGAGTAGGCGGGAATGGTCATTTCCGTGATCTGCATGGGTTTGCCCAGCATGGCGTAAGTATCCATGATATTGTAAAGACGCTCCGGATCATAGAAAGGACGGGTCATTTCCAGTTCCTGTTCCTTACGGTAGAACATGTGGAACTGCATACCGACAGAATCGATCCTTGCCCCTTTGAGCATGGCACGCTCGATCTGCATATAGTAGGGACTGCGGTTCCAGATATATTTATCCGGAAGCCACAAAGGATGAGCTTCATTGATGATAAGTTTATTGGCAGGGAAATAATTTTCCGCAAGAGCAAAACTCCATTCCACAAAGTCGGGAGCCATATAAAAACTGCTGTCTTTATAATGCATCCAGTATGTCTCATTGGTTACTTCCCACATGGGGATCTTGTCTTTATATCTTTCCGCAAGAAGGGCAAAACGCTTTTCCAGACACTTTTTTTCCCACTGGACAGATCCTCTTGCCCACTCCGGGGAAAAGGGGGCATAATTGAGACAATGTGCTTTGGGTTCGATCCCCTTTTCAGCACAATATTCCAGACAGAGATCCGGAGGGGGTCTGCGGTAGATCCGGGGACTTGTTTTTTCAAAACGCACCTTCCCCTCTTCAGGTTCCAAGGCATCCCAGTAGAAAGGAAGTGTGGCAATATTGGCGATCTGCGGGAAAAGTTTTTTATACTCTTCATTCTGCTCTTTATGGGGAAATTCTTCCAGCATGAAAAGATTCGCCCCGTATCTGAAATCATGGTCTTTCTGAATGATTTTTATTTCATCCACAGGAATATTTTTCCCGTCCGCACCGGTAATGGAAAGGAAAGCATATCCCTTCCGGTTTGCTTCAATGCCGGAAGAGATCCTGTCATTCATAAAAAGTTTCTGTTCTTCAAACTTTTTCAAAAGTTCTTTGCCCCTGCCCATTATTGAGCCTCCTTCTTTATGACAAGAAAACCATTTTCTTTTATGTCAAGAGTTTTTCCATTAAGGTGAGTCCCTCTTTCCAGCAGGACTTTTCCGGAAGAAAATTCCGGAAGAAAATCACAACAGGCAGTAACTTTTTCATTGTCCAAATTGATGGCACAGAATATCTTCTCCCCGTTGGGAGAACACCGCATATAAGTACAGATACTCTCTTTTCTACTGTTTTCCACCCAGATCATTTTTCCATTACGGATGGCATCCTCCTCCCGGTGTATCTTTGCCAAACGGGCAAGGAAAGAAGTCCTTTTTTCCGGATCTTTACTGCGGTCGATGGTAAATTCCCCTTTTTTACCGAAAATACTGTGTCTGGAAGTATCGGAATATTCGCATCCATTATAGAGGAAAGGCACTCCCGGAACGGTATAACACAATACATAGCAGGCTTCACACTTTTCTGAAGAGATCTTTTCCAATCTTGCTTCATACATATCATTGGCTGTATCGTGATGTTCAAGGGCACGGATGAGAACCGCCCCGGGTCTTGCATTATCCGCCTCTTCATAGGCTATCTGCAAAGAAACTGCCGGCATACCGCTCTGGAATATGGCAGGGAAACAGTGCTGTGTCCACCATTGACAGTAATTGATATCGAAAGCCTCATCCTGATCCTCTTTCCGGCTCTGGATCTCACACTCATCCAGCATGATGAAAGGCTTTTTGATCTTTTCCACTCTTCTTCTGCCCTCCACCCAGAAATCCAGCGGGACAGAAGCCCCCACATCGCAGCGGTAGCCGTCAATATCAAATTCCTTTACAAAATATTCCATATTGCTCCAGAGATATTCCCGCAGTTCAGGAGAGGAAAAATCCAGAGAACAGAAATTGTAATTATTGATCTTTATATTGCCGTTTTCATCTCTCTTTACATAGGAAGGATGATCTTTACCGAAGGAAGGTCCGCTGTGACCGTAAACAAGATCCAGCATGACTTTCAAATCAAGAGAATGGGCTTTCTTCACAAAAGACCGGAATTCCTCTTCTGTCCCGTATTCAGGATCAATGACAAAATAATTGCTGATCCGGTAGGGATTGCGGGGATTATTGGTCATGGAGCGTTTTTGACGCATACTCCAGGAAGAGGGATCCTTATCCTCATCCGATTCTGCAATGGTACATAAATATACGATATCCGCTCCCGTTGCCGCCACATTTGGCAGGAACTTTTCCGCTGCGGCAAAAGTCCCTTCCTTTGTAAATACCCGCAGATTGATCTGATAGATCACCGCGTCTTTTATTTCATCAAGTCCCTTTTTCATAGAAATTTCCCCTGCTCGTATCAGGACCACTGACGGTCATTGGACCACTCTTTATCCCATTCTTCCGTACTTGCCCAGGCTTCCGGAAATTCCGGATGGAGTTTTTCTTTGATGAGTTCTTCATTCAGTGCTTCGATCCCCAGACCGGGGGCATTGGGTACATCAATGAAACCTCCGTCATATTTGAGAGCGGGGATCACCAGATCGCCCCACCAGGGCACATCCACGCTGTGCAGTTCCAGACTCATAAAGTTTCTTGTGGCGGCAGCAACATGGACAGCGGCAAGACAGGCAATGGGACTTTCCGCCATGTGAATATTCATCTGTACTCCGTAATCTTCCGCCATGTCCCCGATCTTTTTCGTTTCCATGATGCCGCCGGCAGTAAGGACGTCAGGATGGACGACTGCAAGTGCGCCGCTTTCAAAGAGGGGTTTGAAGTTTTCTTTAAGATAAATATCCTCCCCTGTTCCCAGAGGAACGGTGGTTGCTTCATGCAGACGCACCCACTGATCTGTCATCTGCCAGGGAACAGCATCTTCCATCCATGCAAGATTGTATTTTTCCAGCCTTTTTGCAAGTTTGATACAGTCTTCCAGGGGAATATGCCCCAGATGGTCAATAGCGATAGGTACTTCATAGCCTACTTCTTTCCGGCAGTCTGCAAAATAATTTTCCAGAAAATCCAGTCCGGTTTCCGTAAGATGGATGCCGGTAAAGGGGTGGGCGGTATTAAAAAGATCGTAGGCTGCTCCCCGCATGGCGGAAGGATTGATGGAACCGTGAGGGGTTTTGAATACCTGTTTATATTCTTTCATGGTCTGCAAAAATCCCAGAGGAGCGGAAAGGGCTCCGGGAACATTCATCAATAATTCGATCCCCAGATCCATTTTCAGGAAAGTGAAACCTCTTTTCATACGTTCTTTCAGGGCGTTGCCCATATCGTGACCGTTGCCTTCGCTGTCTGTATCGCAGTAACAACGGATCTTATCCCGGAATTTTCCCCCCAGAAGCTGCCACACAGGTACTCCCCATACTTTTCCTGCAATATCCCAGCAGGCTACTTCAATGGCACACACCCCTCCCGCCTGACGGGAGTGACCGCCAAACTGTTTGATGCGGCGGAAGATCTTTTCCACATTGCAGGGATTTTCACCTATGATCCGGCTTTTCAGCATGGCGGCATAGGTACGGGAAGAAGCGTCACGCACTTCCCCGTAGCCAACGATCCCCTGATTGGTGTAAAGTTTAAGCAGAGTACATCTTTTGGGGGCTCCGTCGATATCCGCAAAACGCATGTCGGTAATTTTCAGTGTGGATGGATCGATCTTCATTTTATTCTCCTTTTTTTATTATATCTTCACATTTTTTACATGTTTCTTTCAAAAGTATGATGTACTTTTTCTGCATTCCTGCATCCAGTCCCATACGGGGAAGGATAAAGGTGAGCGCTGCCGCCGTTCTTCCGGAAGACTCCTTTACGGGAGCGGAAAAGGCGCAGATGTGCCAGCGGTTGTTTTCATTATGGCAGTAGCCGTATTTATGCAGAAAATCCATACGGTCGAAAATAAGACGGGGAACAGTTTTTTCCTGAATGTCCGTTTTACAGTTTTCCGCAAGAAGAAGGATATTTTCCGGCGTTTCCTCTGCAAGAAGAGTTGCCCCGACACTCCCTTCGATAACCGGAAAACGGGAAGTTTTCTTTCCTGTGAAAGCCGGAGTCATCTCACTTCCGGAGGGTTCGGAACGGTAAATGGTCACCTGATCGCTCCCCTGCCGGATGGAAAGTTTGCATCCGATCTCATACTTTCCGGAAGTCTGTTCCAGAATGGAGAGCAAACTTTCCGGAAAAAGAAAAGAACTGCGGAATCCGAGAAAAAGAGGATACAAAGCCCTGCCGGCGTGATAGAGACCTTTTTCATCTTTCAGCACCCACTCTTTGGCGAGAAGGGTCTGCAATATCCGGTAACAGGTACTCATGGAAATATGCAGTCTTTCTTTCAGTTGCGCCTGGGTAAGTCCTTTATCTGACGAAGAAAGTTCTTCCAGTAAAGAGAGGGTTTTTTCTACGGCGGGAATATTGTTGTTCATATTTGAACATCCTGTTTTATTTTCTGAACACTATAAAGTAGCATAGAAAAATCTTTTGTCAAGTGCCGGAAGAAGAATATTGATTTTTTCCCGATACCATCCATTATTTTCAGCCTGTTCTTGAAATTCGACAAAAAAGTGATAAATTTATACGGCAAAAAACTGTGGGAAGAGCATATTTCTGCCGTCCCGGAAAAAAGAATAATGGAGAAAAAATGAAAAAAGAAGATGAAAATAAAAATATGGCATCCCTTACAGAATTTGCCGCTGTGGCTCTGCCTGCCGGTTTTCAGGAGGAAACATTTTTTCTCCGTTCTTCCTCCGGGGATGGAATTGTAAAAATCGGGGAGAAAGTCACTTTTACTCTTTCCGGAACTATCCCGCCCTCCATCCGGTATTTCCTTTTGTGCAAATATGTCAACGGAATGAAAAAATCGGAAAAAATCGTTCCTGTGGAGGATTTCCCCCCGGTGGTCATGCGTGGAAAAGGGCCCGGCTCTCTTGTTGTTACCATAAGCAAACTGGATGAAAATAAAAAGCCTTTCACCGGAGGATTGCCGGTAGGTGACGGAGTGCTGGTGGAACCTTCCAAACTTGTTCCCGCAAGGCCGCTTCCTGCCGATTTCCGGGAATTCTGGCAGAAAAATCTTTCTCTTCTTGCCCATGTGCCAATGGATGCGGAAAGAAAAAAAGTTCCCTTGTCTCCGGAGGAGGGCAGGGGATTGCTCTGTGAGGATGTAAAGATCAAAAGTCTGGGGGAGCTTCCTGTTACAGGCTATCTTGTGATGCCGGAAAATGCGGCTGAAAAATCTCTTCCTGCCATTGTCTGCTATCATGGCGCAGGGTATAAAAGCAGTATGAAACAGTTCTCTTTCGGGCGTAATGCCATTGTGCTGGATGCCAATGCCCATGGCTTGGAAAACGGAAGAGAAAAAGAATATTATCTGGAATTGAATAAACTGCCCAACTGCGTGATGCAGAACCGTACTTCATTGAAAAATTCTTATGTGAAATATATGTTCCTGCGTACCGTAAGGGCTTTGGATTTTGTAAAAAGTCTCCCCCAGTGGGACGGGAAAAATCTGATCGTATTCGGGCGCAGTCAGGGGGGAAGTCAATCTCTTGCGGCGGCGGCACTTTGCAAAGAGGTTTCTTTATGTGTTTCCAATGTTCCGGCTCTGGGGGATCATGCCGGGAAAACGGTGAAAAGACGCCCCGGTTGGCCCATCCTCAACGGCAGGGCGGGGGAAAGGATCAGGAAAGTATCGGACTATGTGGATGTGGTCAATCTTGCTTCCCTTGTGAATGCCCCCACTTTTCTTTCTGCGGGGCTTATGGATCTGATCTGTCCGGCAAGCAGTATAGCATTGATGAAAAATCAGATGAAAAAAGGTGTTTGTAAAGAGTTGCGTCTTTTCCCCTGTATGGGACATCATGCCCCCGGAAATATGGATAAAAGCGATATGATCCAACGCCTTTGTGCGGATTCTGTAAAGAAAAAGTTGTCCCGCAGAAAGTAACCATAAACCGGGGGAAAAGATGGAAAATTTTATTTTCCGGAAAGTTTCCCCGCAGGGTTGCAATACTTTTTGAATACTTCAAAGTAGCCTTTTTCCACCATGACATGGCCGTTGCAGATCATTAAAGTACGCCCGCCGGAAGCAAGAATGGTTTGCAATTCTTTTTCCAGTTCTGCGGGAGTTTTATACCCCAGACTGGAAGTGGTGGAACTGCTGATCCCCAGGAACGGGATGCCCTCAACAAAGGAATAATTTTCTCTGGCGCGTTCCACTACAAAACGGGTATAACGGGCGATTTTCTCCTGTTTCCATTTGAAATACCACGCCACTGTCTGTCCGCAATAATCCACTTTCAGGCGGTTGCCGAAAAGAGGATCGGACTGAAAATCCGGGTACAAATGGGCTACGATCTTGAAATCAGGACGCTTGCTTTTTACATAATCCACGGCTTTATTGTAATATTTCACAAGTTCATTGCCGTAAAAAATATCTCTGTTTGCCTGTGTATCTTTCAAATTGTTCTTTTTCAGAAAGGCGTGCAATTTTTCCAGACAATTTTTACAGTAACACCCTTTGTGATTGATGTAGCCTATATAGTCAAAATAGATCCCTTTCACTCCGGGAACAGCCTGTTTGAGAATTTTATCCAGTCTTTTCCGGGAATAAGAAAAATCCGTATCCGAGATAAAACAATGGATCCCCTCATTGAGTACATCCATTTCCACTTCTTTTTCTCCGCCGTAACGGTATTTTTTTTCCAATCTGCGGCGGTGGATGATTTTATCCCGTTCCTTTCTGGGAAGTTTTTTATCCAGATCTCTGCCGCCGATATATCTGCGGAATGCCTCCTCTTCCGGAGTTACTTTCTGTATATAAGGGCCGCCAGGTGTAAAACAGGCAGCATAAGGAGTCATGCCGTACTTGACGGCAAGATCATACTGTTTTTGATTGCTTACCGGTATATCGGTCACTCCGGACAGGGCATACCTTCTGGCAGTTTCTTCATCTGTGGGCCGTCCCCAGCAGAAAACCCGGTGGAAACGGGGGGTAAGTTCTTCTTTTGCGGAAATCGTCTTTTTTTCCTGTACAGTACAGGAGGAAAGAAGAAGAGCACAAAAAACAAGGCAGAGTATTTTAAGCATAGATTGTTTCTTTCTGTATTTTATTGATCATTATAAAGAAAAAAGGAGGAGCAAGGCACGCTCCCCCTCTTTTTCTACGGCAATTTCTTACGCAAATTTGAAGAAAAGTGCGGTATCCTTTGCCGTTTTGGTAAGAAGCACAAGGCGGTCTTTACTGCGGGAAAGAATACTTACTTCTTCCGCATCGCTTGTGATCTCCTTATCCCCGATCCCGGCAACATTGATGGTTACTTTCACCTTGGCAGGATAGACTGCATCATCGTGATAAATGGGGGAATCATCACTCAAAACCACGATCAGTTCCCCTTTCTCATTGTAAGAGGAAAGCAGACAGCCCCTGCTGGCTTTGAAAGCAGGTTCCGGTGCAAGATAGGCAAAAACTTCTTTCATTTTTGCCCGCATATTGGTACTCAAAGCATCCTGACCGTGATTGTAATTACTGCGGAAGGTGGCTCTGCGTACAACCGTAGGCGGTACATTTATAAAGACGCATCTTGTGCCATTGGCATTTTCTTTTGCAAAAATAACTTCCCTATCCATGGCTTTTCCGTCGGATTCCGCACCATAGAGAATACAGACAGCATCTTTTGCTTTATATTTTGTGCCGCAAAGTTTATGGGAAAAGTCTTCCCCCTCCAGATGTCCGAGTTTCCGGAATCCGGCAGGATCTTTTTCCACACCGAAAAGATCTTCCAGGCCGCAAACTTCTTCAAAGCAGAGAAGATTGATCCCTCTTTCTGCTGCTCTGCGGATGGAGTCAATAATATTTTGGGGTGTTCCCTCCACAATGGGCGGCAGAATAAGGTATTCCGCCATATCTTTTGTAATGGAATCCAGCTGGGTGAAGTCGGTGATGACAGGGGTGATCCTTCCATCATTGCTGTTGCGTTCAAAGGTATAGGCAAGAGCTTCTTCCGCCGTATTGCAAACGTCGGCAGAATCAAAGGAGAATCCGATCCCCTCCACATGGAAACTGCACTCTTCCTCGTAGTAATCTTTTCTGCGCCGGATCTGTTCCAGATCCAGGAGCATAAAGGGGGAACGGGGAGCTTTTTTGGGTTCATTGCGGATCATTTTGCCCCAGGCATAAATAAACTCTTCCAGAGAGCGTTTTTCCGCATTGCGGCTATGGAATCCATAGTCCGTCCAGTATTTATAGGAACCGTTTTTATACTGGGGAGTACCGTATGTAAACTCATACACGATCCTTCTCTGGTGCTCGGGTGCCAATTCTGTTGTGGGAATGGGATGAGCCTGATAGACTGCACCGTCATGGCAGCGGCCCCAGCCGGTATAGTAGATCTCCGGATACATATAACGGCTGTAAGAGTAGTAATAATCGTAGGAAGATACATAGAGAGCTGGTCTGCAAAGGGGATAATCACAACTGAAGTGATAATCTTCCATAAACCAGAAAGAACCGTTTTTCCGGATCCGGGGATCTTTTTCAAGGGGAGCGGAAACGTGCCGGAGCATATATGCCGTCTTGTATTTCTGGGCATAGATGGGACACGGACCGTAGGAAGCACGTGCCGCAGCAGGATTGAGACTGTAAAGATAATCCACAAAATCCTGGGTACTTTTTTCTATGAAGGGCTGGGCGTAATCGATCAATTCATCCCAGCAACTTTCCACAAGATCCTTGATCTCCTCATTAGCCAGAGCTTTATCTTCTGCAAGATATTTGTCAATAAGTTCCAGAGTAACGATTTTCAGAGCGGGCTTCTTTTCCGCCACAAAATCCCTTATGATCTGCAAAAGATTTTTTTTGCAGAACCCGTTGGAACCGAAGTCATAACGGGTACCATAGGAAACGGTATGGGGGGTGCCGCCGAAGAAGTCTGCTTTCCGGATAAGATTCTGATTGAAACTGCTTTGCATATCCGGATCGTTACAGTTTCTTGCCCAGCTCCACACAAACCATTTTCTCTGATAGAGCTTCACCAGATCCTGTATCTCATAAGCTGTTCCCACAGCAGGAAGCCATGTTCCGCCGTAATAATAGTGAGCGCATCCGCCATATTCTGAACAGGGGTCAAAGGCAGATGTTTCAATATATTTTGTTTCATTGGGCATGGAAAAGATTTTGGGAAGCCGGGAGGCTTCAATAGGCCCAAGACCGTTGGGATCGGTATTGAGAACATCAAAGATGGTCTTTTCTTTACACAAAAGCATACTTCCCGCCATAAGAGAAGTGTGCATGTGCCATACGCCCACAGAGGGAGTCCTGTTCAAAGTGACTTTGAAAACAACTTTGCCGATATCGCCGGCAAGGTCTTTACTTTCCACTTTTTCAATAGTGAAACTGCCGTCATCCAATGCTTCATCATAGCAGGAAGTAAAGGAACACTGAATAGAAAGTTCATCAGAGGAAAGTTCTTTTTTGCGGAAATATTCCTCAATATAGAATACCACCTTTTCATCATCATAGAAATAGTGCTGTTCCTTTGCAAACTTCAAGGCCTTATCTCTTCTGGGAACGTCAGAGGGGATCATGGAAACGATCTTTTTATCTTCCGGACTTCTGACGACAATAGAAGCCGGATCTTTGTAAAGGGAATTTCCTTCATAAATCAGATTGCCTGCCATATCCCGGATCTGTTCATAGGGACCGTTTTCCACAAAACGGAAAGGCGTATTGATGGCATATTCATAACCTGCCGCAAGAATATACTTTTCCGGAAAATCGGCAAAGACAATATCAAATGTAAAGGGCCAGGGGATCTCTTTTCCGGAGTACAGGACATTCATTTTGCGGTCATAAAGCAATTTTGTCCCGTTATAGAAAAAGATATTTTCATACAATTTCCCGTTTTCTTCAATACGGATATAGGGGGAAGTAAGTTTTTCCGAGATCCTGCCCCATTCCGTGCCGCCGGTTTCAATTCGTTCACCGCGGTCCATGACCGTACCGGAAAGAATCCCCTGACAATGCACCTCACCTGTACTGTAACGGGAAAGCACCACTTCATAATCAATGGGAGTATCAAATCCCTGCACACAGCCGATACGGAATTTATGACGGGCAAATTCTTTCTTTTCTGCTTCATCCGGAGAATTCAGTTCAATATGTTTAAGGATCAGGATCTCACTGGGGGCAAAGGTCATATTGAACCCGATCCTGCCCTTTTCCGGCATGGCGGCATCTTCCGGAATGTCAAAGGAAACATCTTCATTGAAGATCTTTGCATTTCCCTTATTGCCCTCTACTTTCAGGACAAGGGTGCAGTTTTCTTTTTTGGAGAAATCGGGCAGAGCTTCATCCTGTCTTGTAAAAATATCTTTTCCGTCAAGGATAAAATGAAGAATATTTTTCTGATCCCAGACAAATTGCAGTTCATGACCTTTTTTAGAGGGAACATCCCTGCGGAATACCACAACAAACCCCACGCCGAATTCGGCTTTTATGTAGGTGAGTTCAAAATCCAGTTTCAGTTCAAAATCCCGGAGGAGTGGGGTGGCAAGATCGTGATAATTGCCATCCATGAGAATATGATAAAAACCGTCTTCCAGGATCCCGCCGTGATTGTGGGAATAGATGGAAACTTTTTCCACATTGATCTTGTAAGGATGGTTTTTTTCGTTGTACTGTGAGAAGTCTTCCAGAAAGTGAAACGCCATTTTTGATTCCTTTTGTTGAGAAGTGATTTCAAAAGACCATGAATGTTGGAAAATGTATTTCCCCTGTAAAGAAAATCATACAGAAAAATCCAAACGATTATAAAAGAATATAGTTGCTTCTACTGTTTTTTCAAGTAAAGAACTTGCAAAATTCAACCAAAAAAATGCACCATCGGGCAGAAGCGACTGTCTGCGCAGATGGTGCATTTTCAATGGTTTCCGGTTTATAAGAATCAGAGATCGAGTTTTTCCTTGATCTCCTTTATTTCCTGCGCACAGAAACATTTTTCCCTTATTTTGGCACAATCGGAAAATTTGACCCTTTTTTCAATAGCACTGTGGTGACCCCATAGTGCACCGAAAATAAAGCCGGAAAGTGCGAGAAATACGGTTATGATAATATCCTGGGAAAGAATCATATTCCATTTCCTCCTTTCCATGCCTTTCTGCCGAAAAGCCGTACTCCCCAATAGGCTTTCCAACTGCGGAAACAGCCTAAATTATGGGCAAGGATGTAATCGTAAAAAAGGCTGTCCGCCTCTTTCCTTGTAAAAGGATGACTGCCGGAGCGGTAAAGAAAATCATGTGCCAGTGCGCCATCGAGAGTGCGGGGGTCAATGGCTGGGGAAATACTTGCCCAGAGAAACTCCGGAATACTTGCTCCGTCACTTATAAATCCTGCCGGAACGGTAAAACTTTTACCGTTATATGTATATAACAGATCTTCCAGTAATTGGATGCAGTCACCGTTACTGCCATTGAAAACGCTTATATTTATTCTGTTATGCAGATGCATTTTTTTCCTTTCTCATGATCTTGTATAATATATCGCAGACGACTTCCGGTGTGATTTTTTCCATACAAAGTCCCATCTGATCGCCGCTTTCATCCGTAAAGATATTTTTGCATTTTCTTTCCCCCTCCTCAAATCCTTTACAGCGGCATCCGGCGTTTTCACAGCAGGGAAGAGTTCCCACAGTGGAAAGAGTCACTCCGCAGGGATAATGGGCAAGGCTTTCCGGCTCCCGCCCGCCTGCAAGAGAGATGAACGGTACATGGAAGGCTGCGGCAATATGGGTCACTCCCGACGGCGGGGAAATCACGCAGGAAGCATCCCTGACAAGATGAATAAGATCTTTTCTTGTGGTTTTATCAATAAGATCCATACATCCTTTCAATGCTTCCGCATGATTGGCTTTCTGTCCGATCTGGATAAATTTCACATCCGGGCAGAACTGGACAAGTCTTTCCCAGTTTTTTTTCAGCCATTTTTTTGCCGGAGCGGAGTTCTGCCATCCGGTATTGATGACCACATAGGGGAAAGGGAATCTTCTTTTTTCAGATAACTCTGCATAGATGACCGGATCGCGGTACCGGATGGGGACAGATATATTGATCTCATTGGCAATATGTTTTGTGGTCCCCTCGATGATATGGGGGGTATTTTTGTTCCAGGGGGATTCATTGCAGGAGTCCACGATATAATCGGCAGTTTCTTCTGTAATGCTTTTATCCAGGAAATGACAGTTTTCCCATAGATCCGTGCAGTGGGAAAGGATATTGACTTTTACTTTTCCTGTTGCAGCAAGGTTTTCCATTACGGCACTGGTATAAATATTATCTCCCAGCCAGGGAAGAGTACGGACAAGGACTTTCAGCAGTCCCTTCCTGTTGGCGGTATCCGCAGTATAGATATGTTCAAACTTTGCCAGTTCTTCCGCCTCGAATTTCCAGTTGTGCCAGGGGCAGCGGTAGGTGGATTTTTTTACATCGTAGCCGAAGTTGACAAGAACGATCCTTTCCTGCGGGAAAAGTTCCGCTATATACTTTGTAACCATATATCCTGTTGTGGCACAGCGGCTTCTTCCCTCTTCAATGGGATAATCCCAATCATAATCCTTTTTCAGTTTCTGAATAAAGGCGGGCGGGATGCGGTCGGCGTTTTTATCGCCGAAGACCACCATATTGCGTATCCCGGGAATGAAAGAGCCGTAAGAAACTTCATTCATACGGTGGATCACCATTTTTTTTGCGTGGTCTTTGTAATAGGAAATACTTGCCGCCTTGTTGAGAAATACAAGAAGATCCCCTTTTTCGGGGGTGATTTTTCTTTCTTCAGGGTATTCCACATTAGAGAAAATATAGATCATTTTTTATTCCTTTTCATTTTATTTTCTTTTACGGATCACGGCACCCAGCCGCAGATCCGGGGTTACATATCTGGCGATTTGACGGACATATACTTTCCCGTCTTTAATCGTGATTTTTGCCAGAGGGAAATATACGCAGCTGTCTTCCTCCACGATTTCTTCATTTCCGGAGGCACTTGCGGAACTTTC